>NZ_JBVAXQ010000004.1:0-401850 GCF_055419425.1 Mycobacterium sp. IDUB_21
AACGCAACCCCGCATCCAACCGCACCGGAACGCGATTTTCATCCCCCACAACGGGGCCGCAGGCCCCACGAACGCTCTGAGCGACAACTGAGGTTGGGTCGGGTAACCAGGCGGCGGCGCCTGCGCCTATGAGTTGACATAATCCCAGTTGTCGCTCAGAGGCGGGCACACGTCATGCCACTCCACCGCGGTGACGGGTGTGACGCACGAGACTCGGCCCGGATGACGTGGCGGCGAGGCGGGAGAGAAATTAACCCTCCACCCCAGCTCACCGGTTAAGTTGTGGCGAGCCGCAATCTGCGGCACCAGACGGACCGAAAGTGATCATGCGAGTTGAGGGACGCGATGTCGCCGTCACCGGCAACCTGCTGCAGCCGCTGACCCGACGCACCAACGACATTCTGCGTCTGGTGCTGGCAGCGTTGTTCCTCGCTACCGTCATCACCAGCTCACTGGTCACCCGCTACGAATGGGTGTCGCTGGAACGTTCGGTATCCCAGATCATCGGAGTGCTCTCCCCCACCCACGCCAACCAGGTCTACCTGGCCTACGGCATCGCCATCCTGGTGTTGCCGTTCGCGATCCTGATCGGCCTGGTCGCCTCCCAGCAATGGAAACTGCTGGCGGCCTACGCGGTCGCGGGGCTGCTGGCCGTGGTGTCACTGTCGATCCGCAGCACCGGGTTGGCCGCGCCGAGCTGGCACTTCGACCTGTCCGAACGACTGGCCACCACGCTGGCGCAGTTCCTCGACGACCCGCGGTGGATCGCCATGCTCGCCGCGATGCTCACCGTCTCCGGCCCGTGGCTGCCGGCCCGGTGGCGACGCTGGTGGTGGGTCCTGCTGCTGGCCTTCGTGCCGATCCACCTGGTGGTCAGCGCCATCGTGCCGGCCCGCTCACTGCTCGGTCTGGCCGTCGGCTGGTTCGTCGGGGCACTGGTGATCCTGATCGTCGGCACACCCGCATTGGAGGTGCCCCTGGCCGGCACCGTGCGCACCCTGGCGCGCCGCGGCTGCCACGTCACCGAGCTCAACGTGGTCCGCCCGGCCGGGCGCGGCCCGCTGGTGCTGTCCACCGTCGGCGAGCACCCGGCGTTCATCGAGTTGTACGGCCCGAATCAGCGCAGCGGCGGTGCGGTGCGGCAACTGTGGCGCAAGCTGCGGCTGCGCACCACCGAAACCGCACCGCTGCACGCCTCGCTGCACCGCGCCGTCGAACATCGCGCGTTGATGGCGATCGCCATCGGCGAGACCGGAGTCGCCAACGCCGACATTGTCGCGGTGGCCTCCCTCGACCGCGGCTGGACGCTCTACGCACACACCCCGCCGCGCGGGGTGCCGATCGCCGACTGCGCCGCCACCACCCCGGTAGGCAAACCGTGGGAGTCGTTGCGGCGCCTGCACGATCAGCAGATCTCGCACGGCAACCTGCGCAGCAAGGACATGACGGTCGACGGCGACACCGTGCTGTTCGGCGGCTTCGGCAACGCCGAGTACGGCGCCACCGACACCCAGCTGCAATCCGACATCGCCCAGCTGTTGGTGACGACGTCGTCGCTGTACGACGCGGCGGCCGCAGTCGGCGCCGCGATCGAGCACTTCGGGCGTACCGCGGTCCTGGCCGCATCACGGCGCCTCACCAAATCGGCGGTGCCGTCCCGGCTTCGCAAGGCGGTGCCCGACGTCGGCGCGGTGATCTCCGCCGCCCGCGAGGAGGTCAAGCGGCAGACCAACACCGATGAGATCCAGACCAAGACCATCACCCGCTTCACCCGCAGCCAGCTGATCCAGCTGGTGCTGCTGGGCGGGCTGGTCTACGTCGCCTATCCGTTCATCAGCCAGGTACCGACATTCTTCTCCCAACTGCGGCACGCGAACTGGTCGTGGGCACTGCTGGGGCTGGCCGTGTCGTCGCTCACCTATGTCGGTGCGGCCGGTGCGCTGTGGGCCTGCACCAACGGCTCGGTCAGGTTTCGTAATCTGGCGATCATGCAGGTGGCCAACACCTTTGCGGCCACCACCACCCCGGCCGGGGTTGGCGGGCTGGCGTTGAGCACCCGATTCCTGCAGAAGGGCGGGCTGAGCACCCTGCGGGCCACGGCCGCCGTCGCGTTGCAGCAGTCGGTGCAGGTGATCGTGCACGTGATCCTGCTGGTCATTTTCACCACCGCCGCGGGCGCCTCGGCTGATCTATCCCATTTCGTTCCCAGCGCCACCATGCTGTACCTGATCGCCGGTGTGGCACTAGGCCTGGCCGGCATCTTCGTGCTGGTGCCCAACCTGCGCCGGTGGTTGACGACGGCGCTGCGTCCCCGCCTGACCGAGGTCACCTCAGACCTGATGGAGCTGGCCCGCGAACCCAAGCGGCTGGCGTTGATCGTGTTGGGCGCGGCCGGCACCACTCTGGGTGCGGCACTGGCCCTGTGGGCCAGCGTGGAGGCCTTCGGCGGCAACACCTCGTTCATCACCGTCACGGTGGTGACGATGGTCGGCGGCACCCTGGCCTCGGCCGCGCCGACACCCGGCGGGGTCGGGGCCGTGGAGGCCGCTCTGATCGGTGGGCTGGCCGCGTTCGGAGTGCCCGCCGCGCTGGCGGTCCCGTCAGTGCTGCTCTACCGGGTGCTGACCTGCTGGCTGCCGGTGTTCGTCGGCTGGCCGGTGATGCGATGGCTGACCGAGAACGAGATGATCTGACCGATGCGGATCGCGATCAGCGGTGCAGGAGTAGCCGGGACGGCGCTCGCGCACTGGCTGCACCGCACCGGCCACACTCCCACCGTGATCGAGAAAGCACCGGCGTTTCGCTCAGGCGGCTACATGATCGACTTCTGGGGCGTCGGCTACACGGTGGCCCAACGCATGGGCATCGAGGAACAGATTCTCGAGGCGGGCTACCAGATTCAGTCCGTGCGATCCGTCGGGGCCGACGGCCGTGTCGTCGGGGCGTTGGACGCCAACGTCTTTCGGCACCTGATCGGCGACGATTTCACCAGCCTGCCGCGCGGTGACCTGGCCGCCGCCATTCATGCCGCCGTCGCCGATCAGGTCGAGATGATCTACGGCGACAGCATCACCGCCGTCGACGAACACCACGACGGCGTGCGGTTGAGCTTCGCCCACGCCGGGGCGCGCGAGTTCGATCTGCTGATCGGCGCTGACGGGCTGCACTCCAATGTGCGCCGGCTGGTGTTCGGCCCAGACGCCGATTTCGAGCACTACCTGGGCTGCCAGGTGGCCGCCGCCGTCGTCGAGGGCTACCGGCCCCGCGACGAACTGGTGTACGTGAGCTACGCGGTTCCGGGCCGGCAGGTTTCGCGTGTCGCGCTGCGCGACGATCGCACCCTGGTGCTGTTCGTGTTCCGCGACGACTCCCCGGAGGGTGCGGACCCGAAGACCCGCTTGCACCAACGGTTCTCCGACGCCGGCTGGGAGTGTCCGCAGCTGCTGGCCGCCGTCAACGACGTTAATGACCTGTACTTCGATGTGGTCAGCCAGGTTCGGATGGACCGTTGGTCGCGGGGGCGGGTGCTGTTGGTCGGCGACGCCGCCGGGTGTATCTCGCTGCTCGGCGGCGAGGGCACCGGCCTGGCGATCACCGAGGCCTACGTGCTTGCCGGCGAGCTGCAGCGGGCCGGCGACGATTACCGGCGGGCGTTCGCCGGCTACGAGACGCGGCTGCGCCCGTTCATCGAAGCCAAACAGTCCGGCGCCAAGCAGTTCCTCGGGTTCTTCGCCACCCGAACGCGATTCGGGCTGTGGTTCCGCAACCTGGCGATCCGGGCGATGAACCTGCGGATGTTGACGCGACTGTTCGCCGGCTCCGTGCGCGACGATTTCGACCTGCCCGACTACAAGATCTGAGGCTATCCGGCCCCGGCAGCCGCATACACCCGGCTGAACTCCGGTTCGCTGTATCCGGCGGCCAGCACCGCGGTGCGCACCGCGTCGCCGACCTTCAGCGTCAGTTCGGTCGGCACCAGCGCGATCACGCAGCCACCGAACCCGCCACCGGTCATCCGGGCGCCCAACGCCCCGGCGGCCACCGCGGCATCGGCGATCAGGTCGAGGTGCGCGGTGGTGATCTCGAAGTCGTCGCGCATCGAGTCGTGCGACGCGGTGAACAGCCTCCCGGCGGCAGCAAAATCCAATTCCGACAGCGCCGCAACGAAATCCAGCACCCGTTCGTTCTCGGTCAGCACATGGCGGGCCCGCCGCAGATCGACCGGGTCGCTGACCCCGTCGAGCACCTCGACGCCGCGGTGCTGCACCTCCCGCAACGATGTCACCCCCAGCGCGGCGGCGGCCCGCTCGCAGGAGGCCCGCCGCGCCGCGTACTCCCCGTCGACGTGGCCGTGTCGCTGGCCCGAGTCGAACAGCAGCAACGTAACCCCGGAGGAGTCCGGGTCGAACGGCACCGAGTGCACCGCGACGTCCCGGAAGTCGATCAGCACTGCGCTGCAGACCTCCCCGAACATCGACGACAGTTGGTCCAGCAAACCCGTTGGGGCGCCGACGTAGTCGTTCTCGGCGCGCTGCCCGAGCCGGGCCAGCTCGATCCGGTCGATCTCCCCTCCGGACGTCAGTGCGCCGAGCACCGCGCATTCCAGCGCCGCCGACGACGACAGGCCCGAGCCGACCGGCACGTCACTGCTGATCGTCATGGTTCCCCCGGGCACCGCAAACCCGCTGTCGCGCAACGCCCAGATCACCCCGGCGACATACGCAGCCCAGCCGGTGATCGCCCCTGGCGTGGTGTCCAGCGGGATGCGCACCGACTCCTGCGCGCGATCGCTCAGCACGGTGAGGGTGTCGATCTCGGCGGGGGTGAAGCTCACCGCAGTGCGCTGCGGCAGCGCGATCGGCAGCGCGAAACCCCCGTTGTAGTCGGTGTGTTCACCGATCAGGTTGACCCGGCCCGGCGCGGAATAGTTGATCACAACTCACGCAGCCGGGCGGCGACGGACTCCGGGGTGACATCGGCGATGAACGCGTCCATCGCCGACTCCGAGGACGCCAGATACTTCAGTTTGGTGGCACTGCGCCGGATAGACATCAGCTCGACATGGAAGTAGCCGTCGGCCTGTATTCCGTCGTCGCGGTATTGGTGCAGCGCAGCCATATACGGCAGCGGGGCGTCATAGAGCCGGTCGAAGCGGCCCAGCAGATCCCGGTAGATCACCGCGAAGTCGTCCAGCTCGGCGTCGGTCAGCTCGGTCAGGTTGTGCACCCGCCCGTTCGGATACAGGTGCACCTCCACCGGCCAGCGCGCGGCGAACGGCACGAATGCGGTGAAGTACTTGCTGCGTGCCACGATCCGGGACCCGTCGGCCAGCTCAGCGGCCAGCAGGTCGGCGAACAGGTTGCTGCCGTGCGAAATCCGGTGATCTCCGGCCTGGGTCAGCATCGCGGTGGTGCGCGGAGTCAGATAGGGGTACCCGTAGATCTGGCCGTGCGGGTGGCCCAGCGTCACCCCGATCTCCTCGCCGCGGTTCTCGAAGCAGAACACCTGCTCGATCCCGTTGCGCGCCAACAGATCAGCAGTGCGGTGCCGCCAGGCCTGAGCCACCAGCAAGGCCTGCTCCGGTTTCAGGTCGGCGAACGAACCGGTGTGGTCTGCTGAGAAGCAGATCACCTCGCAGTGGCCATGCCCGGGTTCGGTGACGAACCCGGCGTCGTCGGGCGGTGTCCTGACCCCGACCCCGGGCTCGGCCAGGCTGGGGAAGCGGTTCTCGAAGACCACCACGTCGTAGTCGGGCGCGGGCACCTCACTGGCCAGTCCGCTCGGCCCCGGACACAGCGGGCACGCCTCGGCGGGTGGGTGATAGGTGCGGTCCTGGCGCTGCGCGGCGATGATCACCCACTGGCCGGTGGTGCGGTCGAACCGCAGCTGCGACGGCTCGGGGTCACGCGGCGGCAGCGGCCGACGGTCCGGCACCGGAGCCGGGGTGTGGCCGGGCAGCGCGAAGAACAACAGGTCGCGGCCATCGGCCAGCGTCCAGCTGGTCGGGGCGCTCACGCGATCAGCCGGGGATGCAGCCGCTGCGGGGCGATCTCGACACCGGCCGCCAAATCGTCGGCCAACCCGGCGGCAAAGCCCTTCAGGCCGGCGACATCGATCCCATGCGGCGACGGGGCGGACACCGCCGCCAGATGGTCGGCGCCGCGGCGCAGCAGGCTCACCGCTCCGATGACGTTGCCGCGTTGCACATGGGTGACACCGACCGCCAGCTGCGCCAAGCCCTGCCACAGCTCGCGTTCGGTGTCGGGCCGGTGTTTCCAGGCGGCCTCGAGCACTTCGTGGGCGTTGAACGCCAGACCGTCGTCGAGCAACAGCTGTGCGTAGGCCAGGGTCTGCGCCGGTGGCAGGTCCAGATCGTCGGGAACACCCTCGACGCCGCCCTGACTGCCGCGGGGCAGCGGCCGGCCCAGCCGGTCCCGCGGGCGAGCGTTGCGCGGGCGGCCCGAATCGTCGCGGTCGCGGGTTGTCATGGCCTCATCATGCCGCGAGGCGGAATCCGCCGACGCTCCGGCAGTGTGTCGCGTCGCGAGATTCCGGCTCGGCGCTGGGGTGCGAGAAACCTAGGCCGCCGGTTTGGCGGCGATCAACTCAATGGCGGCCATGTTGTCGCGGTGGCGGCGGAACGTCGCGCGCATGTTGAGGACCCGGGAGCGTGCGTCGGAGTCGCGCAGCACGTTGAACACGAATCGCAGCGCCCCGACCAGGCCTTCATCGGCGATCAGCCGGTGCGGCTCCAGCAGCGCCATGGGCGCATAGGAGATCTTCCCCACCGTGAAGCCGGCCTCGGTGAGCAGCTCGGTCCATTCCTCGGCGGTCAACGGGCGGGCGTTGACCTTGATGGAGCGGGCCAGCGCGCTGCGGACGTCGTCCTTGATGGACTCGGCAACATCGTTGGGCTGCAAGGCGAGCTCGTGGATGGCGTAGCGGCCGCCCGGACGCAGCACCCGGAAGGCCTCCCGGGCGATCTCGGCCTTGTGCGCGTTGGTCTGCATGGTCAGCATCGCTTCGCCGACGACGACGTCGGCGCTGCCGGCGGGCAGCCCGGTCTCCGACGCCTCGCCGGTGACCACCTTGCCCTTGTCGCCCACCACTGAGCGGACCGCACCGGCGGCGTTCTCGTCGGCCTCGACGCCGGTGTACGTGGCGGGGGTACGCGCCAGGATCTCGCGTGCGGTGCGCCCCATGCCGGGGGCGAGTTCGACGACGTCGGCGCCGGGCAGGTTCGCGTCGGCGAGCATCCGATGGGTCAGACCGAGGCCGCCGGGCCGCAGGACACGTTTGCCGAGCCGGGCGAACAGCCAGTGTCCCGGGAGGTCAGCGGTCTTGCGGTCGGGCATCGGAAGTGTCATGCGACGAAGGTTAGCCTTACCAGGCAGAAGCCCGCTAGTAGCCTTTAGACCCTAATCTTCCTTTTTATCCGGCCCGCACGATTCAGCGTGATCGCCGGTGTCGGTGCCCGGCGATACGTTCACGACATGCTCACCGCAGGCTCGACGTTCGCCGGTTACCGTATCGGGCGGCAGCTGGGCTCGGGCGGCATGGGTGAGGTCTACCTGGCCGAACACCCCCGCCTGCCGCGTCGCGATGCGCTGAAGGTGCTGCCCGCCGAGGTGTCGGCCGACCCGAACTTTCGGGAGCGGTTCAACCGCGAAGCCGACCTGGCGGCGTCGCTGTGGCATCCGCACATCGTCGGCGTGCACGACCGCGGTGAGTACGACGGCCAGCTCTGGAT
This sequence comes from Mycobacterium sp. IDUB_21, assembly GCF_055419425.1. Taxonomy (NCBI): domain Bacteria; kingdom Bacillati; phylum Actinomycetota; class Actinomycetes; order Mycobacteriales; family Mycobacteriaceae; genus Mycobacterium; species Mycobacterium sp. IDUB_21. Next base: position 7,751 of record NZ_JBVAXQ010000004.1, read on the forward strand.
CGCGATGGACTACGTCGACGGATCCGACGCCGAAGCGTTGCTGCAGCGCCACCCGGGCGGGCTGCCGCGCGAGCAGGCGGTCGAGATCGTCGCGGCCGTCGCGCAGGCCCTGGATTACGCGCACCAGCGCGGGCTGCTGCACCGCGACGTCAAACCCGCGAACATTCTGCTGACCAAGCCGGGCGAGGCCAGCGCGCGAATCATCTTGGCGGACTTCGGGATCGGGCTTCGCGTCGACGAAGTGAGCGGTCTGACGGCCACCAACATGGCGGTCGGCACCCTGCGTTACGCCGCCCCCGAGCAGTTGCGCGGGGAGGCGATCGATCCCCGGGCCGATCAGTACGCCCTGGCCGCAACCGCCTATCACCTGCTCACCGGCAAGCCGCCGGTGCATCCCGATCCGGCGACGCTCGACGCGGCGCTGGCCCGGGCGCTGGCCGAGAATCCGGCCGGGCGGTACCCCAGCTGCGCCGAGTTCGCAGCCGCACTGCGTTACGGCGTGCCGCACCACGAATCGGTTGCGCTCCCCGCGCCCAAGCCCGGCCGAAAGCACACCAAAGCCTGGGCGTTCTCCGCCGCGGCGGTCCTCGCGCTGTACCTGATCGGCAGCACGTCAGCCCCGGAACCATCGGCGCCGACAGCCGCACCGGCCCCGATGACCACCACCTCGACGACGACCGTGACGGCACCGCCTGCCCCGCAGGTCATCGAAGCTCCGGCCACCACGGCACCGCCGGCCACCACCCCACTGTCGACATCGGCGCTGGCGGCCCCGTTAGTCGATGCGGCGTGCAGTCATGCCCAGTTGAACACCACCGCGACGTCGACGTCCGGCACGGCCTTGCGCTGTATCAGTGTGGCCGCCGGCTACGTCTGGCAGGCCGACACCGGCGCCACGGCGGTCGATCCGGCGATCGTCGGGCAGAGCGGCTGGAAGAACTGCCTGGCCCGGTTTCCCCGCGCCGACTGCGTGGCCGCCGCGGCACGAATCGCCGGCTCACCCAACACCGCCGGGCCGGTGTTCCCGGCCGGCCGCTACGTGATCCCCGACGTGATGCCCTACGGAACCTACGCGGCCGGAGTCGGGCCGGACGGCTCGTGCAGCTACTCCGTGGTCGACCGGCACGGTCAGGTCGTCGACTCCGGCTCCCGGCTGATCACCCTGGGGACACCGACGGTCGAGGTCGATCCGCGCGCCGAAAACGGCACATTCGTCAGCTACGGGTGCACCCCGTGGGCGCAGACCAAACCGCTGCCGGGCGACTGGTGAGGAGGCGTCACCGGAATAGCCCGACGCCCGGGACTGTTCGAGCCGACATGCCCAAACCATTCACCGAAACCGAACGTCAACAATTCCTCGCCGACAAGCACGTAGCCGTGTTGTCCGTCGCTGCCACCGACGGCCGGCCCCCGGCCAGTGTCCCGATCTGGTACGACTACTCCCCCGGCGGCGACATCCTGGTCAACACCGGCGCCGGTAACCGCAAAGCCCGGCTCATCGAACAGGCCGGGGCGGTGACGCTGGTGGTGCAGCGCGAAGAACTGCCCTATCAGTACGTGATCGTCGAAGGCACCGTCGTCGAGGCCACCACGCCGGCACCGCTGGAACCGCGGGAAGCCATCGCGATCCGCTACCTCGGCGAAGAGGGCGGGCGGGCGTTCGCCGCGAACATGGACGGCGACTCCAGCGTGCTGTTCACCATCCGGCCCGACCGCTGGTCGACGGCGGATTTCTCCGGGGATCTGTAAAAGCAATCAAGCCCCTCGAAAGGGGCTTGACCTGGGTGGCAGGTGCAGGATTCGAACCTGCGTAGGCTTGCGCCGACGGATTTACAGTCCGCTCCCATTGGCCGCTCGGGCAACCTGCCGTATCGCGCCTAGCAGACTACAACGAGGATGTACCCCGGACACAAACGGGCAGCACAGCACCAAAGAGAGGACAGATCTCGTGGCGGACTCATCGTTCGACATCGTCAGCAAGGTCGACCGGCAGGAGGTCGACAACGCGTTGAACCAGGCCGGCAAAGAGCTGGCCACCCGGTTCGACTTCCGCGGCACCGACACCACCATCGCCTGGAAGGGCGAGGAGACCATCGAGTTGGTCAGCTCCACCGAGGAGCGCGTCAAGGCCGCCGTCGACGTGTTCAAGGAGAAGCTGATCCGCCGGGACATCTCGATGAAGGCGTTCGATGCCGGCGACCCGCAGCCCTCGGGCAAGACCTACAAAGTCAGCGGCGGCCTCAAGCAGGGCATCGACGGCGAGCACGCCAAGAAGATCAACAAGCTGATCCGCGACGAGGGCCCCAAGGGCGTCAAGAGCCAGGTGCAGGGCGAGGAGATCCGGGTGTCGTCGAAGAAGCGCGACGATCTGCAGGCCGTCATCTCGCTGCTCAAGGGCGCCGATTTGGACATCGCACTGCAATTTGTCAACTATAGGTAGAAAGCCCCTGCCCAGCGGCCCGCCATGTGCCTAGGCTGGTGATCGTGAACACACAGGATGCCGTTGACGTCATCATCGTGGGCGCCGGGATCTCCGGTATCGGCGCGGCCTACCGCATCACCGAACGCAATCCCGGCGCCAGCTACGTCATCCTGGAGCGGCGCGAGCGCATCGGCGGCACCTGGGACCTGTTCCGCTACCCGGGTGTTCGCTCCGACAGCAGCATCTTCACGTTGTGCCTGCCCTTCGAGCCGTGGACCGGGCGCGAACGGGTGGCCGACGGCGACGAGATCCGCGACTACCTGACCGACGCCGCGCGCAAGCACGGCATCGACTCCCACATCCGGTTCAACAGCCACGTGATCGCCGCGGACTGGGATTCGTCGACTGACACCTGGACGGTGAGCGTGGACGAAGGCGGCACCAGCAAGACCTACCGCAGCCGGTTCGTGTTCTTCGGGTCCGGCTACTACAACTACGACGACGGCTACACCCCGGACTTCCCGGGCTTCGAGACCTTCACCGGCACGGTGGTGCACCCCCAGCACTGGCCGGAAGATCTGGACTACACCGCCAAGAAGGTGGTGGTGATCGGCAGCGGTGCCACGGCGATGTCGCTGGTTCCGGCGCTGACCCAACGGGCCGGCCACGTCACCTTGTTGCAGCGCACGCCGACTTATCTGATTTCGGCGTCCAAATACAGCCGGTTCACCGATGTGGTCGGGAAACTGTTGCCCCGCAAGCTATCTCATCCGATCATCCGGCTCACCATGGCACTGTTCGAGGGCTGGGTGTGGCTCCTGGCCCGCAAGACGCCGCCGATCCTGAAATGGATGTTGCGCCGCACGGCCGTCCAGAACCTGCCGCCGGGCTACGCGGTCGACACCCATTTCAAGCCGCCGTACCAGCCGTGGGACCAGCGACTGTGCCTGATCCCCGACGCCGATCTCTACACCGAGATCAGCGCCGGGCGAGTCGACATGGTCACCGATCGGATCGACCACTTCGACGCCACCGGGATCGCGCTGCAGTCCGGCGGACACCTCGACGCCGACATCATCGTCACCGCCACCGGTCTGCAACTGCAGGCGCTCGGCGGGGTGCGGATCAGCTTGGACGGCACCGAGATCAAGCCCACTGAACGTTTCGTCTACAAGGCGCACATGCTCGAAGACGTGCCGAACCTGTTCTGGTGTGTGGGCTACACCAACGCCTCCTGGACGCTGCGTGCCGACATGACTGCGCGGGCCACCGCAAAGCTGATGTCACACATGGCCGCTCGTGGTTACACCCATGCCTACCCGCACCGCGGCGATGAGCCGCTGGCCGAGAAGCTGGCCTGGGACATCCAGGCCGGCTATGTGCTGCGCTCACCGCACGCGCTGCCGCGGTCTGGCACCAAGCGACCCTGGAACGTGCGGCAGAACTACTTCGCCGACGCCCTGGACTACCGCTTCGACCGCATCGAGGAATCGATGGTGTTCGGGCGGGCCGGTGAACGGATACCGCTGGCCGGATAGCTCAAGCCTCGGCTCGAAGCGCGGCGATACCGCGCTCGAGCGCGGCCTCCAGAAAGCTCAGATCCCCGGTGGCAACCATGATGCCGACGCCGCCCTGGATACCCGCCAGCAGTGCGGCGGCGGCCGAATCGGCGTCGATGCGCCCCGCCATTTTGCCGTTCTGCTGCATGGCGCGGATCCCAGCCGCGATCTCGGCGTGCCATTGCCGGATCAGCGACGAGGTGACGGCCTGGGCCGCGGACGTGGTGCGCCCCAACTCGGACATCAGCACCGCCAGCGGGCAGAACTGCCCCTGCCGGCGGTAGCGCTCGACCACTGCGTCCTGCCAGCGTTGCCACGCTGCCCAGGACGTGAGCTCACCGAGATAGGGCTGCTGATCAGCCAATACCAACGCGGCCTCGTGTTCGGCCACGGCGAGCAGCAACTGCTCCTTGCCGCCGGGAAAGTAGTGAAAAAGCTGGCTCTTCGAGGTCTGGGTGCGTGCGCGAATGTCGTCGAGCGTGGTAGTCGCCACCCCGCCGGCCCGAATCTCCGCGGCCGCTCCCTCGATGATCCGCCACCGGGTGGCTGCGCCCTTGCTGGTCAATTTCTGGACTTGTGAGTCCAATTTTATCGGCGCATGATCTGGACTCATGAGTCCAAACAGTACGCGGCTTGAAGGCCGCACAGCATTGATCACAGGTTCTACCGCCGGGCTGGGGGCCGGTATCGCCACCGCACTGGCCGAGGCCGGCGCGTTTGTCGTCATCAGCGGCCGCGACGCAGAACGCGGCCGCGCCGTCGTCAAACGCATCGAATCCGCCGGCGGTAGGGCGGCGTTCGTCGGTGCCGACCTCGGCGCCGGTGCGGCTGAGATCAGCCGGCTGGCATCAGAGGCGGCCGAGGCGGCCGACGGCGCGATCGACATCCTGGTCAACAACGCGGCCATGATCCTGATGCCGTCGCCCACCGCGGACGTCCCCGAGAGCGAGATCCGCGCCGCGTTCGCGGTCAACGTGACGGCACCGTTCTTGCTGACCGGTCTGGTCGCGCCGGCCATGGCGCAACGCGGCAGCGGCGCCATCGTCAACATCGGCTCGATCACCGGCTTGATCGGCTCAGCGAATTCGGCGCTGTACAGCGCCAACAAGGCGACCGTGCACTCCCTGACCAAGTCCTGGGCCGACGAGTACGGGCCGTCCGGTGTGCGCGTCAATGCCGTTGCCCCCGGGCCGATCCTGACCGAGCGCAACGCGGAGTACGAAGAACACGTGGCACCCGTGCTGGCCCGGATACCGTCAGGGCGGATGAGCACCGTCGCCGAGGTTGCCGCCGCCGTGGTCTTCCTGGCCGGCGACGACGCCGCCAACATTCACGGCGCAATCCTGTCGGTGGATGGCGGCTGGGCGGCCGTTTAGCCGCAACTTCACAAACCGCCGGTGCGGCGGGTGCCACCGCAATACGCTGACGCTCATGCCAGCTGCTACTCGCACACCCAAAGTCGTCGTGCTCGGAGGCGGATCGTTCGGCACCACGGTGGCCTCCATCTGCGCGCGACGCGCACCGACGCTGCAATGGGTGCGATCCGAATCGACCGCCTCCGACATCAACGACAACCAGCGCAACAGCCGCTACCTGGGCGACGAGGTGGTTCTCAGCGAGACCCTGCGCGCCACCACCGATTTCGCCGAGGCCGCCCACAGCGCCGACGTCGTCGTGATGGCGGTGCCGTCGCACGGGTTCCGGGGCGTGCTCACCGAGCTCGCCACCGAATTGCGGCCGTGGGTACCGGTGGTGTCGCTGGTCAAGGGCCTGGAGCAGGGCACCAACATGCGGATGTCCCAGATCGTCGACGAGGTGCTGCCCGGCCATCCGGCCGGCATCCTGGCCGGCCCGAACATCGCCCGCGAGGTCGCCGAAGGCTACGCGGCCGCGGCGGTGCTGGCCATGCCCGACCCGCACCTGGCCGCCGAACTGTCGATGCTGTTCAGCACCAAGAGGTTCCGGGTCTACACCACCGACGACGTGACCGGTGTCGAGATGGCGGGCGCACTCAAGAACGTCTACGCGATCGCGGTCGGGATGGGCTACTCACTGGGGATCGGCGAGAACACCCGGGCCATGGTGATGGCGCGTTCGGTGCGGGAGATGTCCAAGCTCGGCGAGGCGATGGGCGGGGCGCGCGACACGTTCTCCGGTCTGGCCGGGATGGGTGATCTGATCGTCACCTGCACCAGCCAGCGCAGCCGCAACCGGTTCGTCGGCGAACAGCTGGGCGCGGGCAAGCCGATCGACGAGATCATCGCGTCGATGAACCAGGTCGCCGAGGGTGTTCGGGCCGCCAGCGTGATCATGGAGTTCGCCTCGCAGTACGGGCTGAACATGCCGATCGCGCGCGAGGTCGACGGCGTGATCAACCACGGTTCCACCGTCGAGCAGGCCTACCGCGGGCTGATCGCCGAGACACCCGGACACGAGGTGGAGGGCAGCGGCTTCTGAGGTTCCGGAGCTGGTCGGGAGCGCAGGAAGCGCCCTTTACCCCCGGGCCATCTCCTCGAGCCGGCGGATCCGGTCGGCCATCGGCGGGTGGGTGGAGAACAGCTGCCCGACCTTCTCGCCGGCCCGGAACGGGTTGGCGATCATCAGATGCGACTGGCTGGCCAGCTGCGGCTCGGGCGGCAGCGGCGCGGCCTGCACCCCGTCGGAGATCTTGCGCAGCGCCGACGCCAACGCCAGCGGGTCACCCGTCAGCACGGCACCCGACTGGTCGGCCTGGTACTCCCGCGACCGCGACACCGCCATCCGCACGATCGACGCCGCTATCGGGCCCACCAACGCGACCAGAATCATCGCCAGCGGGTTGCCGCCCCGGCGGCCGCCCATGAACATCGCCATGTTCGCCAAACCGGTGATCACCGAGGCCAGCGCACCGGCCACACACGAGATCAGGATGTCGCGGTTGTAGACGTGCGACAGCTCGTGGCCCAGGACCGCGCGCAGCTCACGCTCACTGAGCAGCCGCAGGATTCCGCTGGTGCAGCACACCGCGGCGTGACGCGGGTTGCGGCCGGTGGCGAATGCATTCGGGGCGTTGGTGTCGCTGACGTACAGCCGGGGCATCGGCTGGTGTGCGGCGGTGGCCAGCTCGCGCACGATCCGGTGCATCTCGGGCGCCTGGACCTCGTTGACGGGCTGGGCATGCATCGCCTTCAGGGCCAGCTTGTCGCTGTTGAAGTAGGTGTAGACGTTCATCCCCACGGCGAACAACACCGCCACCCACATCATCTGTGGCCCGAACGCCCGACCCACCAAGACGATCAACCCCGACATGACAAGCAGCAGAAAGAACGTCTTCGCCGTGTTGTGATGCGGGTGCCAGGTCATCGACGTCCTCCTTGGACAAGCGCGGTCATGCCCATTAAACGCCGCGCGAGCAGCAAGGGTTCCGCCATTGCGGTCAGCCGTGCCGGTTGACGGTGTAGTCGACCAGGCCGGTCAGTGCCGCACGGCCCACGCAGTCGGGCAGCGCAGCCAACTCCGCACGCGCCTGCGCGGCGTAGTCGGCGACCGTCTCCTTCGCCTTGACCATGCCCGGCGACACCCGCAGCAGTCCCAGCGCCTCGGCCAGCACCGCGTCGTCGGTGACCGGGCCGGCCAACAGCGTGCGCAGCCGCTCGGCGTCCGGGCCGGTCTCGGCCAGCGCGTAGAGCACCGGCAGGGTGTGCACACCTTCACGCAGGTCGGTGCCGGGCAGCTTGCCGGACTCATCGGGGTCGGAATCGATGTCGATGATGTCGTCAGAGATCTGGAAGGCGGTGCCGAGGATGCCGCCCAGCCGCGCCAGCCGCTCGATCTGATCGTCGTCGCCGCCGGAGAACGTCGCACCGAAACGGCCGGACGCCGAGATCAGACAGGCCGTCTTCTCGTAGACCACCTTGAGGTAGTGCTCTATCGCGTCCACCCCCTGCGCGGCGCCGCGGGTTTCGCGCATCTGCCCGGTCACCAGCTGGGCGAAGGTCTCGGCGATGATCCGCACCGCCTCCGGCCCCAGCCGCGACACCAGCCGCGACGCCGTCGCGAACAGGTAGTCGCCGGCCAGGATCGCGATGTTGTTGCCCCAGCGCGCATTGGCGCTCGGCGCCCCGCGGCGGATCTGCGCCTCGTCCATCACGTCGTCGTGATACAGCGTGGCCAGGTGCACCAGTTCGATCACCGCGCCGGCCACCGTCACCTGCCAGGCGTCCGGCTCCGGCCCCAGCTGGGCGGAGAGCACGGTGAACAACGGACGGAAGCGCTTGCCCCCGGCGTCGAACAGGTGGGTGACGGCCTCGGTCATCAGCCCGTCCCCGCCGCGTAACTCGGTGTCCATCAGCTCTTCGATGCGTGCCACCCCGTCGCGGACATTGCCCGCGAACGCCGGGTCGCCCAAGCCCGCGAAATCGAGCCCTGCCACCACACTCGCCGGTGTTCTCACGGCTCCAACATACTGGTCAGTGTGAGTTCGCAGGCTGATGTGGTGGTGGTGGGCGCCGGACCGGCGGGGTCGGCGGCGGCCGCCTGGGCCGCCCGGGCAGGCCGTGACGTGCTGGTGGTCGACACGGCCACCTTCCCCCGGGACAAACCCTGCGGCGACGGGCTGACCCCGCGCGCCGTCGAGCAGCTCGAAATGTTGGGCCTGGGCGAGTGGCTCGACAGCCACATCCGGCACCGCGGGCTGCGGATGGCCGGGTTCGGCGGCGAGATAGAGGTGGACTGGCCCGGTCCGTCGTTCCCGTCGACCGGCAGCGCCGCGCCGCGCACCGAACTCGACGAACGGATCCGCAAGGTCGCCGAGGAATCCGGTGCGCGAATGCTGTTGGGCGTCAAGGCCGTCGGCGTCCACCATGACTCGTCCGGGCGGGTGCGTTCGGTGGTGCTGGCCGACGGCGCGGAGGTGGCCTGCCGGCAGTTGATCGTCGCCGACGGCGCCCGCTCGACACTGGGCCGGGTGCTGGGCCGCCAGTGGCATCAGGAGACGGTGTACGGGGTGGCCGCCCGCGGATATCTGGCCTCGCCGCGCGCCGACGAGCCGTGGCTGACGTCGCACCTGGAACTGCGCTCCCCCGACGGTGCGGTGCTGCCGGGCTACGGCTGGATCTTTCCGCTGGGCAATGGCGAGGTCAACATCGGTGTCGGCGCGCTGGCCACCGTCAAGCGGCCCGCCGACGTGGCGCTGCGGCCGCTGATGTCCTATTACGCCGACCTGCGCCGCGACGAGTGGGGATTCGAGGGCCCGGTGCGCGCCCCGGCCAGCGCGCTGCTGCCGATGGGCGGCGCGGTCTCGGGGGTGGCCGGGCCGAACTGGATGCTGATCGGCGACGCGGCGGCCTGCGTCAACCCGCTCAACGGCGAAGGCATCGACTACGGGCTCGAGACCGGGCTGCTGGCCGCCGAACTGCTGAGCACGGCTGGCCTGTCCGCCGATTTCACCCACGCGTGGCCGGAGTTGCTGGCCGCCCGCTACGCCCGCGGATTCTCGGTGGCCCGGCGGCTGGCGCTGCTGCTGACGTTCCCGCGGTTCCTGCCCGCGACCGGCCCGTTGGCGATGCGCTCGCAGACGCTGATGCGGGTGGCCGTGCGGGTGATGGCGAACCTGGTCACCGACGACGATGCGGACGTGGTGGCGCGCGCCTGGCGCGGCGGGGGGCGGATGTCCCGGCTGATCGACCGTCGACCGCCGTTCGTTTAACCGGTGCCCGGTAGGCCCGCACGATATTGCCGGGGGGTCTGCTCAAACCAGCGTCGGCAGGACCGGTTCAGCGTGCTCTGTTCGGCGTAACCGAGCAAGCCCGCGATCTGGCCGAGCTGCAATCCCGGTTCGGCAAGGTATCTGGCCGCCAGGATGCGACGTTCATCCTCGATCAGGTCCTGACATCGCACGCCGTCCGCGGCCAGGGACCGTTGCAGCGACCGTGGATGCACGGCCAGTTGGTTCGCGATCGCATCGACACTGCATTGTCCGGTGGGCAACAGCCGGCGGATCAGCTCCGCCACCCGTTCCGGCAGCGCCGCGGTGGGCGGAAGATAGTTGGACTCAAGGTATTTCGTTGCAATACGTCTGGTCTCCGGATCAGCGTTCCCGATCCGTCTGTCTGCCAGGCTCCGAGATATCTCGAATCCGCACCACGTCTGGCCGAAGCGCACCGGGCAACCCAGCGCTTCGTGGTAGGCCGCATCCGAGCCCAGCTGGTCGTGGGTGAACGACACCACGCTGGGCCGCGCCTCCGGGCCGCCGAGCAGCCGAAGGACCCGCACCACGATGGCCATGCTGAGCTCGTAGCCCTGATCCAGCACGGTGAGGCCCGGTTCGGCCACTTCGTAGATGAACGTGGGACCGGCCGCTGCGCCGTGCCGCGCCGGAGTCAGCGTCAATCCTGGTGAGTGGACGTACATGTAACGCGCGATCATTTCCAGCCCGCCGAGCACGGTTTGGGCGTTGCGGGCGATTACCGCGACGGGACCGAAGATGTCGAGGCCCTGCCAGCGCGAGAGGCGAAGACCAAAGTCGGGGCAACCCAAGTCCTCGGCGCTGGCCTCCAACATGCGGGCGTACGCGCCCAATGAGATGAAGGTGTCTTCCCGGTTTTCGATAGCCGGCGGGATCCGGAATCGCGTTCGGAAATGTTCCGGGTCCCCCCCGAGGTCGACCACCAGGTCGCCGTACCCCCACAGCGTGGTTGCCCGGATCAGACGGTCCATCCGAAAGCACCCCCCTAAGTGTCGGGAAATGACAAAAGTATGTCAGAAATCACCAAGACCTGCGTCGGCTTCCACCACCATCGTGGGATCCCACACCCGCACATCGCAGGAGGCCCCATGCCCGTCGACCGCAGCAGTCTGTTCATCAACGGCGGCTGGGTCACGCCGTCGACGTCGTCTCGCATCACGGCGTTGAACGCCACGACCGAGGACGTCCTCGGCTCCGTCCCGCAAGCCGACCTTGCCGACGTGGATCGAGCGGTGGCGGCCGCGCGCACGGCTGTCGACAACTCCGAATGGTCCGCGGCCTCCCCGGCGGATCGGGCGGCTGCGATGCACCGGTTCGCCGACGAATTGGAAAAGCGCTCAGGCGAGTTGACCCGAACCGTGAGCCAGGAAAACGGGATGCCCATCGGGCTGAGTGAGGCGTTCGAGGGCGACTTCGCGACCGGTCTGCTGCGGTACTACGCGGACCTGGCGGCAACCATGTCGGTCGAGGATGTGCGGCCATCGCAGACCGGTCTGCAGACCGTGGTCCGGCGTTCGCCGGTGGGTGTGGTCGCAGCGATCGTGCCGTGGAACTACCCGGTGGTGCTCGCGATGAGCAAGATCGCGCCGGCGCTCGCGGCCGGGTGCGCCGTCGTCGTCAAACCGTCACCGCCGGCGACGGTCTTGGACTGCTTCATCGTCGCCGAAGCCGCTGAGGCAGCGGCACTTCCGCCGGGCGTCATCAACTGGGTTCCCGGCGGGCCGGACATCGGCGAGTATCTGGTCTCGCACCCGCGGGTGGACAAAGTCGCGTTCACCGGGTCGACAACGGCGGGTCGGTCGATCGCCAGGGCCTGTGCGGGACTTCTGCGCCCGGTGACCCTGGAATTGGGCGGAAAGTCGGCGGCCATTCTGCTCGATGACGTCGACATCGACGCAATCATGCCGGACCTGCAGTTCATCACGTTCATGAACAACGGGCAGACCTGCGTCACCTGCGCCCGGGTGCTGGCGCCGGCACGGCGTTACGACGAGGTGGTCGATGCGCTGGCGGCCCGAGTGTCCTCATTGCGGGTCGGTGATCCGTTGGATCGGGGCACCGACATCGGCCCCATGGCGACCGCCGCCCATCGCGAGCGTGTCGAAGGCTACATCGAAAAGGGCAAGGGCGAGGCGAAATTGATCGTCGGCGGCGGTCGGCCGAAGGGTCTCGACAAAGGCTGGTTCATCGAGCCGACCGTGTTCGCCTACATGAGCAATGACGCGACCATCGCACAGGAAGAGATCTTCGGCCCGGTGCTCTCGGTGATCCCCTACGACGACGATGCCGACGCGGTGCGGATCGCCAACGACTCCGCCTACGGGCTCGGCGGGACGGTGTTCAGCGCCGACACCGAACGCGCGAAGGACATCGCCCGGAAGGTGCACACCGGCACCATCGGCATCAACGGCTACCCGTTGGCCATCGGTTCACCGTTCGGCGGGGTGAAGGACAGCGGTCTGGGCCGCGAATTCGGTCCCGAGGCGCTGGACAGCTACCAGGACCTCAAGTCGATGTACATCATCAAGCCCGCTCAACCTGTCGCGAAATGATAAAACGATGTCGGAAACAGTCAATACTTCCCGGGACACCCTCGACCATTCTGAAGGCAACGCACCGCTAACGGCAGCGGGCACGATGGATGAGGATGTCATGGACGCACAACATTTCGATGTGCTGATCATCGGCGCGGGCCTGTCCGGAATCGGCACGGCGTGTCAGCTGCAGGCCGCGCTGCCGCACAAGACCGTCGCCCTGCTGGAGCGGCGCGAGCGAGTCGGCGGCACTTGGGACCTGTTCCGCTACCCCGGTGTCCGGTCGGACTCCGACATGTACACCTTCGGCTTCAAGTTCCGCCCGTGGCTGGACGTGAAAGTTCTGGCCGACGGCTCGTCGATCCAGCAGTACATCGCCGACACCGCTACCGAGTTCGGGATCGACGAGAAGATCCACTACGGCCTGCAGGTGCTGACCGCCGAGTGGTCCAGCCCGGACAGTCGATGGACGGTGACGGTGCTTCATCAGGCGAGCGCCGAAACCCTCACCTACACCTGCGATTACCTGATCAGCTGCACCGGTTACTACAACCACGACGCCGGTTACTTACCGGCGTTCCCCGGGATCGACCGGTTCCAGGGTCAATGCATCCACCCGCAGTTCTGGCCGGAGGACCTCGATTACGCCGGCAAGAAGGTCGTCGTGATCGGCAGCGGCGCCACAGCGGTCACCATCGTGCCGGCGATGGCCGGTGCCGCCGCGCACATCACGATGCTGCAACGCTCACCGTCGTACATTTTCAACCTGCCCGCCATCGACAAGATCTCCGGCTTCCTGGGCCGATTCCTTCCCTCGAAATGGGTGTATGCGTCAGCGCGAACACGCAACATCGTGATCCAGCGTCGGCTCTACCTGGCCTGCCGCCGCTGGCCGGCCCAGATGCGCCGGCTCCTGCTCTGGTTGGTCCGACAACAGGTCGGGCCGTCCGTCGACATGCGGCACTTCACGCCGAAGTACATGCCGTGGGACCAGCGGTTGTGCGCGGTGCCGAACGGCGATCTGTTCAAGGCGGTGAAGTCCGGCCAGGCGTCGGTGGTCACCGACGAAATCGACACCTTCACCGAGAGCGGCATCCTGTTGAAGTCCGGGCAGGAACTGGACGCCGACATCATCGTCACCGCGACCGGCTTGAACATCCAGATGCTCGGCGGCATGAAACTCGTCGTGGACGGCGAAGCGCTGGAACTGAGCGAGCGGATGACTTACAAGGCCGTCCTGGTCGAGGACATCCCCAACTTCGCCTGGATCGTCGGGTACACCAACGCGTCGTGGACCTTGAAGTCCGACATCGCGGCCCTCTACCTGTGTCGTCTGTTCAAGCACATGGAAGAGAACGGTCACACGGTGGCCACGCCCCGCGATGTCGACGACTCCCGTACCGACGCAGGCATGTTCGATGGCCTCAACTCCGGCTATGTACAGCGGGCGAACGACACGCTCCCGCGCCAGGGCACCAACTATCCGTGGAAGGTGCTCAACAACTACGAGTCGGATTCGAAGATGCTGCTCGAGGACCCGGTCGACGACGGTCTGCTCCGATTCGGCAGGACAGTTGCCGGGGCCTCGATCGCCTGAACTGGCCTGCCCTCAACTCTTCGGAAGAAACCCAACATGAGAGTCAGTAAAGCTGCCATCCGGGCTGTCCTGCGAGGCGCGCGACCACTGTTCGGATCTCCCCGTATGGGGGTCCTCGGCCGCCGTCTGATGCTTGAGACGCTCACGGCCGGCGCCCGTGCTCCCAAAGGAACCCGCTTCCAGCGCATCACCATCGCGGGCGTTCCGGTCGATCGGGTGCTGCCACCGCAGACCGCACCGAACGGAACACTGGTGTATCTGCACGGCGGCGCCTACGCCCTGGGCAGCGCGAGAGGCTATCGGGGGCTGGCCGCTCAGCTCGCCGCCGCCGCCGGTATGACGGCAATGCTTCCGGGCTACTCACGTGCACCGGGCGCCCAGTACCCGATTGCCGTCGAGGAGATGGTTGCGGTCTATTCCCGTCTGTTGGAGGACGGGATCGACCCGGACACTGTTGTGGTTGCCGGTGATTCGGCGGGCGGTGGACTGACCCTGGCGCTCGCGATGGCGTTGCGCGATCGCGGAATCGCATTGCCGGCCGCACTCGGCCTGATCTGCCCGTGGGCCGACCTGGCCATCGATATCGACCAGAAACGGCCGATACTGCGCGACCCGCTGATCCTCCCGTCGATGTGCGCCGAATGGGCGCCACGTTACGTCGGGTCCGCCGATCCGCGGCTGCCCGGCATCTCACCGGTGTACGGCGATATGACCGGCCTGCCACCGATAGTCATGCAGAGCGCCGGCGACGATCCGATCTCCATCGACGCAGCCAAGATCGCAGCCGCCTGCGCCGCCTCGAATGCGGCCTTGGACCACACCCGCTTCGACGGCATGTGGCACGACTTTCACCTCCAGGTCAGCCTGCTCCCCGATGCGCGCAACGCGATCGCCGATCTCGCGGCGAAATTACGCAGCCACCTCCCGGCTCCAGCACCGCAAACCTCCAACGAAAAGGCTCCCGCGAAATGACTTCTTTCCACGGCAAAGTCGCTGTCATCACCGGAGCCGGCTCCGGCATCGGGAGGGCCTTGGCCCTCAATCTCGCGAAGCGTGGCGCGCAGCTGGCACTGTCCGACATCGACTTGGCCGGGTTGGCCGAAACCGTCCGGCTAGCCGAAGGCCTCGGTGCGAAAGTGAAGTCCGACCGGCTGGATGTCGCCGAACGGGAAGCCGTGCTGGCCTATGCCGAGGCGGTCGTCGCACACTTCGGCAAGGTCAACCAGGTCTACAACAACGCCGGCGTCGCCTACAACGGCAATGTCGAAGAATCCGAGTTCAAGGACATCGAGCGGGTCATCGACATCGACTTCTGGGGCGTGGTCAACGGCACCAAAGCCTTTCTGCCGCATGTGATCGCATCCGGTGACGGACACATCATCAACATCTCGAGCGTGTTCGGGCTGATAGCCTTGCCCGGCCAGAGCGCCTACAACGCCGCCAAATTCGCCGTACGCGGCTTCACCGAAGCGCTGCAGCAGGAGATGCGGATCTCCAAGTACCCGGTCAAAGTCACCTGCGTGCATCCCGGCGGCATCAAGACCGCCGTCGGCCGTAACGCCATCGTCGTCGACAGCGAGGATCACCAAACCTTCGCCGATTTCTTCGACAAGCGGCTCGCTCGCCATTCGCCGGAAATGGCCGCCGAGACCATCGTCGACGGAGTCGCCCAGGGCCACGTCCGGGTGGTGATCGGCTGGGACGCGAAGGTGGCCGATCTGCTGGCTCGAGTCGCCGGCCCGTCGTATCAGCGGGTCGTCGCCGCAGTGGTGGCGAACTTCTTCCCGTGGGCCAAGCAAGCCTAGGTCGACGCCATGACCGGACAGATTCTCAGCGGCAGTATGGACGACTACCCGCTCACCATCACCAGCATTGTTGAACGCGCGGAGCAGTTTCACTTCGATCGAGAAGTGGTGTCACGCCGGCCTTCGGGGGCGATCACCAGAACAACCTTGGGGGCCTGCGCTGTCCGCGCCCGCCGCCTCGCCGGGGCGCTGAGTGCGCTCGGTGTGGGTGAGGGCGATCCGGTGGCCACCCTGTTATGGAACCAGAGCGAGCACCTCGAGTTGTATTTCGCGGTACCGGCGATGGGTGCGGTCTTGCACACGTTGAATCCGCGCCTCTTCCCCGATGAGCTGGCGTTCATCGTCGGGGACGCCCGGGACAAGGTCATCGTGGTCGACGAGTCGCTGCTGGAGGTGTTCGAAACCTTCCGGGCCGCAATCGATGTCGACCACGTCATTGTTGTCACTCATTCGGGGGCGGTGTACGACGGGCTGCTCGATTACGAGTCGCTGGTCACCGAAGCACAGCCGGTCCAGTGGCCCGTTCTCGACGAACGGCAGCCCGCGGTCATGTGTTACACGTCGGGCACGACCGGGCGCCCCAAGGGGGTCGTCTACTCGCACCGCGCATTGGTGCTGCATTCTCTGGTTGCGGCCCTGCCCGACCAGCTATCCGTATCGGCAAGGGACACTGCGCTTCCGGTTGTTCCGATGTTTCACGCGAACGCCTGGGGACTGCCCTACGCCGCGGCGCTGACCGGGGCGCGTATGGTGCTGCCGGGTCCGCGTCTTGACCCGGAGAGCATTCTCGACCTCTGCGCGACCGAGCGCGTGACCATCACCGCGGGCGTCCCCACCGTGTGGATGGGCATGCTGTCCGCACTCGACGCCGAACCGGGCCGGTGGGACCTGACTGCCTTGGATCGGTTGATCGTCGGTGGTGCCGCGGTGCCGCGGTCGATGTTCGAGGGTTACGACCGGCACGGTCTGACGGTGGTCCAGGCCTGGGGGATGACCGAAACCGCGCCACTGGGCGCGATCTGCCGACTTCCCGGCAGCCTGGACGACAGTCCTGCCGACCAGCAGTACGACAATCGGGCGCGGCAAGGCGTCGCCAGTCCGTTCTTCGACATCCGTGCCCGCGATGACAACGGGCAGTTGATCGCCTGGGACGACGTGGCCATGGGTGAGCTCGAAGTTCGTGGGCCATGGGTGGCGGCCGGTTATCACGGTGGCCGCGGTGCCGAGAGCTTCACCGCCGACAGCTGGTTCAAGACCGGCGACGTGGTCCGCATCGACGCCCACGGTTGCCTCCGGATCTGTGACCGCTCAAAAGATCTGGTGAAATCCGGCGGTGAGTGGATCTCCTCGGTGGACCTGGAGAACCACCTGATGGCCAACCCCGCGGTCGCGCAGGCCGCCGTGATCGCCATCCCCGATGATCGGTGGGGTGAGCGCCCACTCGCGGTGGTGTCGTTGCGCCCGGGAGCCGTGGTGTCCGCGGCTGAACTGCGCGAGCATCTTGCGCAGGAATTCGCCAAGTGGCAGTTGCCGGACCGGTTCGAGTTCGTGGCGACGATCCCCTGCACGGCGACGGGGAAGTTCAAGAAGACCGAGCTGCGCGAACTATTCGTCGGCTGAGATTCGGAACTCCCGTTGGTCAGGCCTGCTGTGGTTTGGGTGCTTGCCAGGAGCCGTTGAGGGCGGCTTCTTCGGGCCAGTAGAGGCGCTCGATGAGGCGGAAGGATCCTTCCGGTGCCGGCAGCCAGTTGGATTCCTTGTCCGGGCCGGGGGATTGGTGCTGGATGTAGAGGGTGTAGCCGCCGTCGGGGTCGGGGGTGAGATGAGGCAGCATCGGCGAGTTGATCAGGTAGCGGTTGATCGGGTTGGCGGCCAGCAGGCTTTGCGGCATCCGGTACATGGTCAGCGACCAGAATGCGTGCACTGGGGGCAGTTGGCCCGGTTCGAACCGGTAGGTGTACTTGTTGGCCCCGTCCAGTGGGGCACCGGCAGTATCGGTGGCGAAGATCGGGTACATCGCTTCGGCTTTGGTGTTTGCATAGATCCCGTTGACCGCGCCGGCCATCCGGTAGAGATAGTTCGCACCGAGCATCTCCCGTGTCCCGAACAGATCACCGGAATGGACCTTGCCGTGATCGATCTGGGCCTGCAGTGCGTCGAACTCCTTCCAGGCGTCGGTGATGGCGCCCTGGAATGCCTCCCGCATTTCCGGGCTGAGCTGCTCGGCGTTGAAGTCGCCGTCCGAGCCGATTCCGATGGAGGCGAACTTGGCACGCAGATCCTTCTCCGAGTCCAGCACCGGTACATAGCGCAAAACGAAGTTAAGGATCTCGAAGAATTTCGGGGAACTCTTCTGCTCGTCGATGCTCAACGGCTTGACGAAATCGATGCTGGGCACGGCGGCCGGGGGATGCTGGTTGAGGAACGCCGACAGTGGCTGCACCGTATACCCGGCTTGGACAGTCTTGACGTGCTCAATATCGTCGGGGCCGAACAACTGGGTGCGATACAGCGCCAACACGAAGTCGCTGTCAGCGTTCAGCACCTCATCGACACCGTCGGGCTTGTCGCCGGACCAGCCGGGACCGGCCAGCAGATATTTACCCCCGCCGTTGCCGGTGGTGCGGCTGCCGACGTAGGCGAAGTTGTAGGTGTACGCGTCGATGAATTGCACCGAGAAGTAGCGGTCCTTCTCGATCGGCGGGACCGTCAGCACCAGCGGCTCGGCACGCAGATCCGCCCCCAGCGTCGAATACGGGGTGTCGGAGTTGGGGGTCTGCACGGTGGTGTCGGCCGGGGTGTACACCCGGGCGGCAGAGTGGATCTCATTCCACCCACCCACGTATTGCGGGCTGGCCTGATCGACGAAATAGGAGTGCTGTATCCGGTAATTGTCGACCATCGGATACCCGTAGATGTAGGCCTGCTTCGCGATCTCACGGACCTGATCGATACTCACCTCGGCGCGATCGTCCGATCGGTCATCGCCACTGCATGCTGTCATGGCCGCCGACATCACCACTACGGCAACAACACCCGACCAGCGGCGCCACGAACCGTGAACCCCCATTGGCATCCCTTTCACCTGGACCGCTCCCCGGTCCGGGGCAAATCCGTTTACGGGATTTGACTGAGTATGGTCTCGCGCGCCCACCGATAATCCGGTTTTCCGTTGGCGGCCCGCTTGATTGCGTCGACCTGAACGACGACGCGGGGGCGCTTGTATCCCGCGAGGCGATCCATGAGGTAGTCGTTGATCGCACCGACGATATCTGGTCCGGGGACGCCAGGGGCAACTACCGCCGTCACCCGCTGGCCAAAACGCTCATCGGGGATACCGACCACCAGCGCATCGGCGACGTCGGGATGCGTCTTGATCACCTCCTCAACCTCCTCGGGGTAGACCTTCTCCCCCGCGGTGTTGATGCACCCCGACCCGCGGCCCAGCAGCACGAGGGTCCCGTCGGCCTCCAGCCGCCCCCAGTCGCCGATGAATGCGTAGCGTTGCCCGTTGATTTCGCGGAACACCCGGGCCGATTTCTCCGGGTCTTTGTAGTAGCTTTTGGGGGTCAACTTGCCGCCGGCGGCGATCAACCCCGGCTCATCCGAGCCGGGTTCGATCTCGCGTCCGTCCTCGCTGAACAGCTTGGTTTCTCCGAGTCGCATGAATTGGCCGGTCTTCGTCAGCCGGTCACCGCGGCGGGAAACCTGCACACCCATGGCGCCCTCGGTGGCACCGATGCCGTCGATCAGAGCCGTGTCGATGTGCTCAAGCAAGCCTTGCTTGACGGGCGTGGACCACATCACCCCCGATGACAAGATCACCCCGAGCGAGGTGAGGTTCCACGGGCGGCCGTCGGCGGCCTGCTCCTCCAACGCTGTCAGCAACGGCCGGGCAAAGGCGTCGCCGACGATGATCATCACGTTCACCGACTCCCGCTCCACCGTGGACCAGATCTCCTCTGGATCGAGCGAGCGGCCGGGCAGGGTCACGGCGCGGCCACCGGCGAGTTGCACCGCGATCGAATTGCTCAAGCCGGCGGTGTGCATGAGCGGCGAGCACGGCATGACGACCGGCGCGGCGCCGGCGGCGATTCGTTCGGCGCCCGTGGCAACGAGTTCGGCGACATCATCGGGCAACGCAGGGATGCCCAGCACGACGGAAACCAGTCCGACAAGTCCGACGGTCCAGTCTCCGATGTTGTAGACCACACCCTTCGGCATTCCGGTGGTCCCTCCGGTGTAGATCATGATCTCGTCGTCATCGTGTCGCGCGATGCGCGGTGCCGGTTTCGAGCGAGCCAGTAAGTCCTCGTAGGGCTGCGCGCCAGCGCAGTTGGATGGGCCGTCGTGGACCTCGGCGAGCAGTTTGAGCGTCGGCACGCGACCGGCGACGCGACCGACGGTCTGGCCGAGCGAGGCGTGGAAGATCAGCGCCTCGGCGTCGGAGTCCTCCAGCAGGTAGACCAGCTCGTCGTCGACGTAGCGGTAGTTGATGTTGATCGGGACCATCCGCATCTTCAGTGCGGCCAGGAAGGCTTCGTAGTACTCGGGACCGTTGTAGAGCAAAAGTCCGACTTTCGAACCGGGTACGAGCCCGGCATCCTGGAGCGCCTGGGCAAGCCGTGCGGCCCGGTCCTCGAACTCGGCCCATGTCCGCCGCGTCCGACCGTGCACGAGTGCGACTGCATCGGGAGCGTGGTCGGCGTAACCCTCGATGATGTCGGCGTAGTGCATTGTCGTCTCTTCTCGTCAGGCGGATGTTGTACGGGTGCGGAGCTTTTGGGCCCGCCCGAGCTCGTCGAAACTCTGCAGTGCCAATGCGGCGATCCTGGCGGTATCAGGAATCACATTGCGAGCGGCGCCGATTCCGAAACAGAGTTTGTCGGCGTAGGAGGCCAGGGTGATGTTCACGGCGTGCGCCGGCGGCACAATCGGCGCCGCATACAGGCTCTCCAGCCGCGCGCCACTCAGATACAACGCTTCGGGGGGCCCGCCGGGAATGTTCGACACCAGCATGTTGGCCGCCTGGGGCACGACGCCCCGCCCGAACGGCAGTTCCTCGCGTAACTGCGCGGCCGCCAGGAAAACCACCGACTCGAGTTCGAGCACCCCGGGCGCCATGCCGCGCACCGCGGCCTTCAGCGCCGTCGTCGACGCAATGATCTGCTCGAGCCGTTGGGCGGGGGCGGCGTCGGGTGCGCCGAGCTCAACCTGCGCCAGCGCTGCCGCATTGGAGGGTTTGTCGTCGCCCGGCGCGCGGGTGGAAACCGCCATCGAGGCGATGAGCGGCCGGGTCACGGTGTCCCCTTGCTCGGCAAGGTAGCGCCGCATCGCGTCGTCGCAGACGCTGAGCACGACATCGTTGATGCTGCCGCCGGCACTCTCGGCGACCCGCTTGACCTCCGACACGGTCAGGTCGAAGGTGGCAAAGCTACGCGCTGGTGACTGGCGCTTCTCGGCCGAGGTCAGCCGCGGCGCGGTGAAGGGCAATGCTCGCGCCCCGCGGATCAAGCCGACCGCTTCGGGAACAATCTCGGCCAGTCGCCGGCCCACGCCCAGCATGGTCTGCGCCTGGCGGCCGACAAGTTGGAGTGTCTGGGCCGGCCCGGAACGGCGGTCGGCGCGCTCACGTCGTGGCCGCGTCTTCCGAGGTCCCCACAGTGCCGTGATGGCCTGCTCCTCCGGTGACTCGGAGAGCGAGCCGAACAACATTCGCGCACCGCTGATACCGTCGGCCAGCCCGTGATGCAGTTTGTAAAACAGCGCGACTTCACCGGTAGCCAGCCCCTCGATCAGGTAGCACTCCCAGAGCGGTCGAGATCGATCCAGCAGCGCTACGTAGAGTTCGCCCACCGTCTCCATCAGTTGCTCGCGTGAACCGGGTGCGGGCAGGGCCAACGCCCGTAGGTGATAGTCCAGGTCGACCTCGTCGTCGGTCACCCAGTGCGGTAGCGGCTGAAGCACCGGATGGCGGTCGAACGGGGTGGCCGGAGGGATGGAACGAAACGCGGCCAGGATGCGACGGGCGAACTCCGGTCCGGTTTCCCCGTCGGGCGGGGTGAAGAGCATCAGCACGCCGGCGTGCGACGGCCGGGTTGGTGACTCGAGGGCGAAGAATGCCGTGTCGACAACGCCAAGTCGGTTCATATCCTCAGCCTTGGTTCGAAGTGGCAGGGGGTGTTGCATTCGCCTCGGTCAGGGCGAGTAATTCGTCGAGCGATTCGCCGAAACCGTGGACCAGGCCCCAAATGTCCGGAATGACAACCGCATCGGCCAGCGCGCAGAGATTGAACTGGTCGCCGTAGCTCCAGACAGTCAGGTTCAACGTCGCGCCGTGGGATATCTGCCCGGTGGAGTACCAGCGGACGACCCGCCATTGCCCGAGGTAGCGTTGCTCACGCGGGCCTACGACATTGGAGACGACCATGTTCTTGAACATGTCGAAGCGGCCCTTCGTTTTTGCGTTGAAGCGGGCCAGGCCCGAGATCACACGGCTCGGCAGGAGTTCGACGATGGCGCCGATATCGGCATCCTTGGTCAGCGCGAAGTGTTCCTTGGTGGCTTGCGCGGAAATTCTTGTCGCGCGCAGCCGGGCAAGTGGGTCCGCGATCTGGGCGTGCAGCCAGACGTAATCGACCGACGAGTAGTTGCCCGGGTGGTCGCGTTCGGCTGCCGGGGTCACCGCCAGCGGCATGGTGGCCACCATCGGCTCGGTGGGAAATGCGCCCACCCGCTCGAGATGGCGGCGGACGCCGCCGGCGACACACGCCAGGAACACGTCGTTGATGGTCGCGTCGAGCGCCTTGCTCACTTGGCGAAGGTCGTTGAGCGCGAACGTCGCGCAGGCGAACCGCCGGCTTCGCGACAGCCCGCACTGGAAGGGGCCGGGCGGGGCGGAGCGGTCGAAAGCGGGCGGCACCCGTCGCTCACCGCCGTTGGCGAACTCGCGCTCGATACGCACCCGAGCACGTAGCGCGCGGGCGGTCGGCCCCACCTTGCGGACCCTTGCGGGCAGGTCCCGCAGCGCCCAGCGCAGTCGCTGCATCGTCGACGGCAA
This sequence comes from Mycobacterium sp. IDUB_21, assembly GCF_055419425.1. NCBI lineage: Bacteria > Bacillati > Actinomycetota > Actinomycetes > Mycobacteriales > Mycobacteriaceae > Mycobacterium > Mycobacterium sp. IDUB_21. The sequence continues at coordinate 30,453 of NZ_JBVAXQ010000004.1, forward strand.
AGGTTGCGGTGCCCACGTCCCGGGTAGCACCGCGGTATCGGTCGGCGTCTCATCATAGAAAGCGGAGAGCATGTCCAGGGCACCGACACCGTCGGAGTAGGCATGGTGCAGCAGCGTCACCAGGGCGACGCAACCACCTTCCAGGCCCTCGACGACCCAGGTCTGCCACAGCGGTCGGTCCCGATCCAGCGGGTGGGCATACACCTCCTCGACCAGGGTGCAGAACTCAGCCATCCCGCCGGGTGCCGGGCACATGACCCGGCGCACATGGGCATCGAGATCGAAATCGGGGTCCTCGACCCAGATCGGGTGGTGCAGGCCCAACGGTGTTGGCAGGTACCGCATCCGGAATACCGGAAGCAGATGTACCCGCTGCTCGAACATCCGCCGCGCCTTCGGCCACGACCAGCCGCCGGGATCCGTGGACGGATCGAGCACACTGATCTTCAGGGTGTGGTTATAGGCGCTGCCACTGTCGAGGTACAGCATGAGCGCGTCAATGCCGTTCAGCCTTCTCATCACGTTCCGGCTTCCTGCACTTGCGGATTCGCCGTCACGCTCGTCTCACCAATCAGCTCTGGTGGATGATCACGCCGCGGATGTTTTTGCCGTCCCGCAAATCCTGGTAGCCCTGGTTCACGTCTTCGAGGGTGTAGCGGGTGGTCACCAGCTCGTCCAGCTTGAGCTGGCCGGCGTCGTAGAGTCGCAGCAATCGCACGATGTCGTATTGCGGATTGCAGGAGCCGAACAGCGATCCCTTGATGGTCTTCTCGTTAAACGTCAGATCGGACCCGGAGATGTGCACGGTGAGCTTGGCCGGATCGGCCAGGCCGGTGATGACGACGGTGCCGCCCTTGCCGATCACCGCGGTCGCCGCTGAGACCACCTCTTCGTCCACCGTGCCCACCAGGATCAACGCGGCATCGGCGCCCTGCCCCCAGGTCAGTTCGTTGACCTTGTCCGCTGCGCTCGCGGCATCGGCGAAGGCATGGGTGGCGCCGAATTTCAGTGCGGTATCACGCTTGAACGCCACCGGGTCTACGACTACCACGTATTTGCAGCCCGCCGAGACCGCGCCCTGGACCGCATTGATACCCAGACCGCCGACGCCGTAGATCACGGCCGTGTCGCCCACTCGGAGGCCTCCGGCGTTGACCGCGGTGCCCCAGCCCGACGGCACACCGCAGCCCACCAGCACCGCGGTCTCCAGCGGAATCCAGTCATCGATCTTGACGACCGAGTGCTGCGATATGGTGGCGCGCTCGGAGAAGGTGCCGAGGATGCACACTGCACCGAAATCGATTCCCTTGCTGTGGAATCGGAAACTTCCGTCCGGCATGCAGCCGTCCAGGATTGTCGCACCCATGTCGCACAGACTCTGCCTGCCGGCGGCGCAGTAGCGGCAGGTCCCGCAGGCCGGGATGAAGCTGCACACCACGTGGTCGCCCGGCTTGACCTTGGTGACGCCGGGACCGACCTCCTCGATGACACCGGAGCCCTCGTGGCCACCCACGATCGGGTACCGCGGCGGCAGGTCGCCGTCGGTGAGATGCAGATCCGAGTGACATAGCCCGGCGGCGGTGTACCTGATCAACACCTCGCCGGGGCCCGGCCCGTCCAGGTCGAGCTCCATCAGCTCAAAGGGCTTTCCGGCCTCAAGTAATACTGCGGCAGTGGTTTTCATTGCGTGGCCCCTTTCTGGGACGTTCGAGCCGTGCCCACAGTCTGATTCAAGGCACCCGCGCCCGTATTGATACTTGGCGACAGCTTTTTGGCATTTCCCGACACGTTGCGGTCAGAACAGCAAGTCCGACACCGCGCTGGATCCCGCCGACAGCATCTGTGACACCGATTGCTGAAATTGAGCCAGCTCATCGGCGACAGACGAGAAGTCACCCGATGACAGCGGGGAATAGCTGTCTGCGTGCATGATCGAGACCGACAGGTCGTCGCGGGCGTTGAGGAAGCCGGCGGTGATGCTGGTGGCCGGATCGGTGAACATGTCGTTGAAGACCGTTCCGAACCCTTGGAAACCCGCGCCCAACGATGCCAGTGCCTGCGACCAGTCGCCGGACGAGATATCGCCCTGCACCGACTGGATCATCTGCGCGGCAATCACATCCAGCCGCAACTCCGCCAAAACAATGGGCAACATGATGTCTTTGACCGCCAGGGGCAGGTTGTTGACGATTGCCGACCAGCTGCCGTCGGGATCGGCCGCGAATTCGTTGGCGATGCCGCCCAGGTTGGGGCTCAGCTCCGGCGACATCATCCGGTCCAGCACCGAAGGCACGTCCGTTTGACCACCGAATATCTCGTGGTACTGATCAGTGCCGATCGCAGCCTTGATCTGATCCAACTCGAGGTGAGTCGTCAACCAGTTCAGGCCATCGTCCTGACCATTGTTCTGGTTGTTGACGTAGTCGTAGTTGAACATGCGCTCCTGCAGGTCCGCGGCACGTTCCGCGGCGGTGACGAGCGGGGTGTCAGCCGGCAGATACTGACTGACGTCGGCGACATTCACCACGTGAGTTTCTACCGGGCCGGGAGTGGCAGAGCCGGTTACGCCTTGCCACCGCAACGCAAATGCTCCGTTGGCAAGATCGGAGTTGTCAAGCCAGTTCGCGACACCCGGGTCTTTGCTACTGATGACATAGTAGACGAAGCCGTCGGGATCGTGGAACGCCTGAACGCCATTGAGGCTGCCCTGCACCGTCGCGTACGGGGAATCCACCCCCCAGCCGTTGACGAGCTGAAAGCCGCTGTAGGTGGCGTCGATCTCGGGCACCTTAACGATGAGCGCCTGATCGGGCTCAAGCGAAAAATGGCCCAAACTACTCATTTGGCCCGGCAATGTCACCCCCGGGAAAACCTTCGCGGTATCCATGATGGGGGTCATGTGGTTGACCGGGAGCGAGTCCAGAAACTTCGGCTGCGAGTAATAGGTGGCACCGGGGCCGTTCTCGACCACCATGCCGGTGGCGACGGTATTCAGCAATGACGCAATCTGATCATCCGATAGCAGCGGAAGGGTAAAGGTTGAGGGCCCACCGTCTCCCTCCAGTGAGATGCCGGCGTGTGGCAGGCCCCAGTCACCGACGGTGTCCCGGGTGACCAACGTTTGGGCTCCGGCGATATCGAGCCAGTTGCCGTCCGGCGTGCCCGGCGGCTGAGTAGCACTCAGAACAAAGGTGTAGGTGCCGTCGGGATTGGGCGTCGCCTCCGACAAACCGGTCACCACCCCAGTCGGTGCCCACGGGGTGACCACGCCGTCGTTTGCATAGGCGGCGAAGGTTACGTCCTGACTGCCGGGGCCAGGATCCACAGTGACCGTGTAAGTCTGATCCGGGTTCAGCGAGTAGATCACGTACTGGTCGTCCGGATTCGTCACGACGAAAAACGGTTGCGGATCCGCAGCCAAGGCATTCGCCCCCAGCGGGTTATACCCACTTAGAACATGAAACTGCTCACTGGTCAACGGATCGAGCGCTATGCCAAGCTGCGTGTACGCCAGAGTCTGCGTATACCCGTGCAGCAGAGTCACATCGAACGGAGTGATCCATGAGTAGTCACCGTTGGTGGCGGTGATGTGCTGTTGTGCGTCCAGCAGTTGGTCCACCGCGGATTGCAGCGGACTCGACAGGAGTTGCACCGGAGTCGACAGCACCGGCCCGGCGGCAGCCGTTTGCGGGGCCATCAGCGCCATCGCCAACGATCCGGTCGCTACGGCTGTCGCAACACCGACCGTCCGGACAACCCCGCGCCGGTCGTCGACCAGGACGAGGGACCTCCGATCGGGGCGGCGTCCGGTAGCTGACCATGGCGTGAATCGGACGTTTGACATGCGAGCCTCCGGGATGACTGGGTGGTTCATTTGAGAAGTGGTTCACGCCACAGCGCTCACAGTTTCGTGACGGCCGCCACTTTCGGTTGGCGCACACAGTTTGATCCCCGCCACCCTGGCCGGTATTGACATCCCACGACAAGTTTTTGTCTTTTGCCGACAGGCGGGGGTCGCTGGGCGTGGGTTGCACAACCCCGAGAGCAACCCAGCCCACCCGCCCGGCGACGCCGGCGTCGTCCGCCCCGAGCAAGCCGGGGCCCCTGATTACGTTGCGCCGGTGAGCATTCAGCAGCCCACGCCCTGACCGCAAAAAGCGCATCGCCGCCGCTCCTTACGGCAATAGGTCCAGCGGCAGTGCAGCGCCGAGTGAGGCGACATCTGTCGAATCCAGCACCGCGCTAGACCCCGCTGACAGCATCTGTGACACCGATTGCTGAAATTGAGCCAGCTCATCGGCGACGGACGAGAAGTCACCCGATGACAGCGGGGAATAGCTGTCTGCGTGCATGATCGAGACCGACAGGTCGTCGCGGGCGTTGAGGAAGCCGGCGGTGATGCTGGTTGCCGGATCGGTGAACATGTCGTTGAAGACCGTTCCGAACCCTTGGAAACCCGTGCCCAACGATGCCAGTGCCTGCAACCAGTCGCCGGACGAGATATCGCCCTGCACCGACTGGATCGTTTGCGCAGCAAGCACATCCAGCCGCAACTCCGCCAAAACAATGGGCAACATGATGTCTTTGACCGCCAGGGGCAGGTTGTTGACGATCGCCGACCAGCTGCCATCCGGATCGGTCGCCAATTCATTGGCGATGCCGCCCAGGTTGGGGCTCAGCTCCGGCGAGATCATCCGGTCCAGCACCGAAGGCACATCGATTTGGCCGCCGAATATCTGGTCGTACTGCGCGCCACCGATCGCAGCCTTGATCTGATCCAGTTCGAGGTGGGTCGTCAGCCAGTTGATGCCATCGTCCTGGGTATTTTCCTGGTTGTTGGCATAGCCATAACTGAACAGGCGTTCCTGAAGGTCTGCGGTACGTTCCGCGGTGGTGACGAGCGGGGTGTCGGCCGGCAGATACTGGCTGATATCGGCGACATTCACCACCTGGGTCGATACCGGGCCGGAAGGAATAATCGAGCCGTCCGCGCCCTGCCACCGGATTCCAAATAACCCGTTGGTCAGACCAGAGGTATCAAGCCAGTTCGCGACACCCGGGTCTTTGCTGCTGATGACGTAGTAGATGAAGCCGTCGGGATCATGGAACGCCTGAACGCCATTGAGGCTGCCCTGCACCGTCGCGTACGGGGAATCCACCCCCCACCCGTTGGTGAGCTGAAAGCCGGTGTAGGCGGCGCCGATATCGGGTGCCTTGATGATGAGCGCCTGATCGGGCTCAAGCGAAAAGTGGCCCAAACTGCTGAGTTGGCCCGGCAGGGTTACTCCCGGGACGACTTTGGCGCTCTCCATGATGGGGGTCATGTGGTTGGCCGGGATCGAGTTGAACAACATCGGCTGGTCGTGGTACGTGGCGCCGGGACCGTTCTCGACAACCATGCCGGTGGCGACGGTTTGCAGCAGTGCCGCAATCTGATCGTGCGAGAGCAGCGGCAGGGTAAAAGTCGAGGGGACGCCTTCTTCTTGCATGGAGATGTCGGCGTGCGGCAGGCCCCAGTCACCGATGGTGTCCCGCGTGACCAACGTCTGGGCTCCAGAGATGTCGAGCCAGTTGCCGTCCGGCGTACCCACCGGCTGAGTAGCACTCAGAACAAAGGTGTAGGTGCCATCGGGATTGGGCGTCGCCTCCGACAACCCGGTCACATTCCCCGTCGGTGCCCACGGGGTGATGACGCCGTCGTTCCCATAGGCGGAGAACGTCACATCCTGGCTACCGGGGCCCGGGTCGACAGTGATCGTGTAGGTCTGATCCGGGTCGAGCGGCCGGATCGAGTATGCGTCGTCCGGATTCGTTATGACGAAGTATGGTTGCGGGTCAGCGCCTGGGGCGTTCTGGAGGAAGGGCTGGTACTGGCTCAGATTGTAAAACTCGTTGCTGGTCAGTTGGTTGAGCGCTAAGCCGAGCTGCGTGGACGCCAAAGTCTGCGTATAACCCTGCAATTGGGTCGTCACATCAAACGACGTGACCCACGAGTAGTCACTGTTGGTGGTGGAGATGTGCTGCTGTGCGTCCAGCAGTTGGTCAACCGCGGATTGCAGCGAAGTCGACAGGAGTTGCACCGGCCTCGACAGCACCGGCCCGGCAGCAGTCGTTTGCGGGGCCATCAGCGCCATTGCCAATGCGCCGGTCGCGACGGTTGTCGCCACACCGACCGCCCGGACAATCCCGCGCCGGTCGTCGACCAAGACAAGGTCCCCCCGATCGGGGGCGCATCCGGCTGCGGACCAGGTCGTGAATCCGACGTTTGACATGTGGGTCTCCCTGATAGCTGAGTAATTCATGAGTGAAGTGGTTCACACCGTAACGGCGGCACTAAGGTCGCCGACATGTCTGCAGGCCTTGTCTTTATGGCGAGATATGTGCGATGGCACATTAAATTTCGCTGATGGCCGCAGCACCGCAGGCACCCTCGGCTACGTACCGAGCAACTTCAGCTGTGCCGGCGAGGTCTGCGCGCCGGACGTGATCAAGCCCGGTTCAGGACCCGCGGTCCGGTCTGGAATGCAAGCTCGAGAGCGAGTTCGATCGCCAGCCGGCGCTCACCGGGCCGGTGGCCGAGGAGTTCGGTCGCGCGCGCCACCCGCTGCAGGACCGTATTGCGGTGGGTGTGTAGGCGCGCCGCGGCGCGGGGTGCGTTTTCGGCTTCGTCGAGGAACACTCGCAACGTTTCGCGTAGCCGTGCCGCACTGGGGGTGTCCGCGGCCAGCCGGCCGAGGGTAGCGGCAACGAATTCGGCTGCGCGGTCCAGGTTTTGCGCGGCCAGCTCGGTGACTTCCAGGTCACGGTAAAGCGCAATCCGCGGGCCACCAGGGTGCCCGACGAGCAGCCGTTGCATGGCCAGCGCCGCCGCGTGGGAGCGACGGAAGCCGGCGATACCGAGTCGGGTGGGACCGACGGCGACGCGGACATTGGGTTGCGCTTCGCGGATTGCCTCACCCAGTGCGTCCATTGCGGGGTCACCGTCGGTGCCCAACCAGGCCCAGAGCGTGGACGTTCCGGCGGGCAGCGTAAGCGGGCGTCGCGCACCGGCAGCTCGCGCCAGACTGGCTGCCGCGGACTCCAGCGCGCCCTGGACCTCACCGGGCGGTGGAGCCCACAGCACCAATGCGGTGTGGCGCCGGGCGAGCCCATACTCCAGGCGGTCGCCGGCGTGGCGGCTGTCGATCGGAGCGCCATCGAGGATCAGCCGAATCGTCTCGGTGCGGCGCGCCAGTGCACCACCGAGTATCTCCTCACGTTCACGCTGCGCCTTGGCAATGACGCGGCCGACCACGTGGTCGACGTACTCGAACATGCGCTGCGAGGAGATCTCCAGCAGCCGCCGCAGCAGTGGCCCCGATGACACGATGCGGGTGGCATGTGCCATGTAGTGACGCCAGATGACGTTCTGCCCGCGACGGTAGGACTCAAACACCACGTCGAGATCGATACCGCGGCGCGCAATCGTGCCGGCAACATGCAGCGCCTCGGCTGGAACCTCGATCGGTGCCGCCGGCCCGTCGCGACAGGCAAACATCGCGATCAGGCTCTCGACGTTGGCACGGTTGCTCACCGACATATCCGCCGTCAGCGCTGGGTCGGCACCCAGCAGTGGCGTCAGCTCGATCACGGCGGCATCCAACTCGGCGAGCAGCTCATCGAGTTCGGCCAACAGCAAGTCGGCCACGTCGCCCATCAGCTCGATGATCTCGGGTGGCGGCGGCGCCCCGGTCATGCGGTTGAGTGTGTCACCGCACATATTTCGGCGCAATAGCGCGACGACGCTGGTGCGTCGTCCCGGTCTGAGTGTGCGGGTTCACCAGGACCCGCAAAACGGATATCAATAGCGTTGACATATATCAGAGCCGTTGATATACCGGACTGATGAGTGATTCAATGAGTTCCGAGTTCGACGCCGCCTACCGTGGCGAATCCGAGCGTATGGGCTCGGGCGCCAAACCCCCGTGGAGCATCGGGGAACCCCAGCCCGAGCTGGCCACCCTGATCGAGCAGGGCAAGTTCCACGGCGACATCCTCGACGTCGGCTGCGGCGAAGCCGCCATCTCCCTCTATCTGGCCGAGCGCGGCCACACCACGGTCGGCATCGACAGTTCGCCGACCGCCATCGACCTGGCCCGCCGCGAAGCAGCCGAGCGCGGCCTGACCAACGCCACCTTCGAGGTCGCCGACATCAGCGCATTCACCGGCTATGACGGCCGATTCGGCACCATCGTCGACAGCACGCTGTTCCACTCCATCCCGGTGGAGGCCCGCGAGGGCTACCAGCAGTCCATCGTGCGCGCCGCCGCGCCTGGGGCGTCGTACTTCGTGCTGGTCTTCGACAAGACCGCCATCCCGGAAGGTCCGCCGTTCGCGGTGACCGCCGACGAGCTGCGCGACGTGGTGTCGAAGTACTGGGTGATCGACGAGATCAAGCCGGCCCGGCTACATGCGGTGTTCCCCGACGACTTCCCCGGCTTCGGCGGTGTCGGGCTGCGCGACGAGGCGGGCGGCCGCAAGTCGGCCGCGGGCTGGCTGCTCTCGGCGCACCTGGGCTGAGCGTCATGCCCGAGGGGAAGCTCCCCGGCTGGCTCAAGCCGATGAACAAGGTGATGCTGGCGATGCAGAAGATCGGCATCACGGCGGGCCCGGTCACCGTGCTGACGGTCCCGGGCCGCAAGTCCGGTCAGCCGCGCAGCACGCCGATGACGCCGTTCACATTCGATGGCGGCTTGCACGGTGTGGCGTTTCCCGGTGCGGACTGGGCGAGCAATGCGCGCGCCGCGCGGGTTGGAACGTTGACCCGCGGACGAAAGTCGCGAACCGTGCAGATCGTGGAACTGCCCGCCGACGAGGCGCGCCCGGTACTACGCGCCTTTCACTCCGAAGTGCCGGTCGGTGTCGGATTCATGAAGCGCACCGGCCTGGCGCCGCACGGCACTCCTGACGAGATCGAAGCGCTCGCCGGCCGCTGCGCTGTCTTCCGGTTCGACCCGCTGCCGGGCTGAGCGCCGTCAGTCCAGCGGCTTGCGCCCGGAGTGCAGCGCGACAATGCCGCCGGTGAGGTTGCGCCAGCTCACCTGCGACCAGCCCGACGCGGCGATCTGCTCGGCCAGCTCCGCCTGATCCGGCCAGGCACGGATCGACTCGGCCAGATAGACATAGGCCTCCGGGTTGGAGGACACCGCGCCGGCCACCGCCGGCAGCGCCCGCATCAGGTACTCCTTGTAGACGGTGGCGAACACCGGGACCTTCGGAGTGGAGAACTCGCAGACCACCAGCCGCCCACCGGGTTTGGTCACCCGGGCCATCTCCCGCAGGCCCGCCGCGTGATCGACGACGTTGCGCAGCCCGAAGCTGATCGTGACCGCGTCGAACACCGCGTCATCGAAGGGCAGCTTGGTGGCGTCGCCGGCAACCTTGGGCACCTCACGCTTGCGGCCGGCGGCCAGCATCCCGACGGAGAAGTCCGCGGCCACACACCACGCCCCGGATTTTGCGAGTTCGACGGTGGACACCGCGGTGCCGGCGGCCAGGTCCAGTACTTTCTCGCCGGGCTGCAGCCCGAGTGCGTTACGGGTGGCCCGCCGCCAGGAGCGGTCGCGCCCCAGCGACATCACGGTGTTGGTGAGGTCGTAGCGACGCGCGACGCCGTCGAACATCGATGCCACTGCGTGGGGGTCTTTGTCCAGGTGGGCGCGGCTCACCGGGTCGACGCTACCCGCCTCCGATAGGGTCGCTGGAATGCGGTCTTGGGTGGGCACATTGGCAGTACTCGTAACATTCGGCGCGATGTTGGCGGCTCCCGCAGCGGCCGAACCGCCCGGCACCGTGCTGGCCCCCGACCACTTCGGCGTGCTGGCCGGAACCCCGGACGCCCCGGTGCAACTGGAGTTGTTCTGCGATCCGCAGTGCTCCGAATGCGCGAAGTTCGTGTCGGCCTCCGGAGACGACCTGGGTCGGCACCTGGCCGCCGGGGACGTCGCGGTGACGTACCGCTGGATGACGTTTCTGGACGCCCGCCGCAACAACGACACCTCCGCTCGGGTCGGTAATGCGTTGATGGCGGCCGCCGATCCGGCCACCCCGGCCGCGACCTACCAGAGCTTCGTGGCCGGGCTGTACCGCAAGGGCGGCGCGCCCAGCCTCGAGGACATCGCGGCCACCGCACGCGAGGCCGGCCTGCCCGCCCACGTGGTGGATCGGATCGCCGAGGGACAGCCGGCCGTCGACCCCACCTCGATGAATGCCTTCAACCGGGTGCAGTTGCTGGCGGCGAATCCGGAGAGTCCGGGCACCCCAACGGTTTACGACGTCACCACCAGAACCGTCGTTGACACCGACGACGCCGGCTGGCTGGACCGGTTAACGCGCTAGGCGCCCCTCGACGGGGGCCAGCCCGTGCCGTGGTGCGGTGCTGCACCCGCACCAGGTCCGGATCGGACTTGTCGTATTCGACGTAAATGTGCATGCCCGTGGCCAATTCGGCCGGATAGCGCACCCCCAGCTCGGGAGCGGTAGGTGATCCGCTCCGGCGTGAGGAACCTGATGGTGGTGGGCCAGGCGCGGGCCACCAGCACCACCGACTGGCAACGGAACACCCAGAATTCCTAAGGAATATATAGATTGACTAACGGGCATCGCTAACTTCATAATAACTCTGTTCTTAGACCAATCTCAGTATCCACCCAGGGCCTTTGCTCGCCTGAGTGATTCCTTTTAGGCGAACTTTTCGCGGGCAGGGTTAGAGCCGATGGCCGTTCAACGCCGCATCCAGACCAATCGCCGATCACCTAAAAGCAATGCCCGCCGGCGTCGCGTGCTGGGCGCGGGCAGCGCGGTGGGCGCATTTCTGGCATTCGGGATGGCCCCGCTGGCGAGTGCGCCGCCGGCGCGGGCAGATTTCGACTGGCTCAGCGATCTTTGGGATCCCACTAGTTGGGCCGACCAGTTACCCGGTGCGACCGACGGTTGGATGTGGACGTTGCCTGCTGCCGGTGAGGTGCCGGTGGCCGATGGCGACACGTTCGGGGATATGGCGGGGTTTGGTGCGTGGTTCAACCAGGCGGTTTTTGCCCCCCTTCACACCAGCATCGAAGACTGGATTCACAGCACAACGGGTGAGCAGGTCGGCAGTTTCATCAACTCGTCATTCGGGCTGTATCTGATCGGTGATGGTGCTGCGGGAACCGCGCTGCATCCCGATGGTGGTGATGGGGGGTTGCTGTTCGGTGATGGTGGCGCGGGCTACTACGGCGGTGATGGTGGTAACGCCGGCTGGCTGATCGGCGATGGCGGTGCCGCCGGCGGAGCGGCTCCTGTCGTCGATGAGTCCGGACTGAGCAGCTTCGCTGTGACCGATTCCACCGCGCTGGTCGGACCGATTGACGGCGTGCCCGGGGTGGCGGGCAATGCGGCGTTCTTGTTCGGCAACGGCGGTGCCGGCGGGGCCGGTGGTGATGGCACGTTCGGGGGTCACGGCGGAATCGGCGGAGCCGGTGGCAACGGCGGATTCTTCTGGGGCAACGGCGGGGACGGCGGCGCCGGCGGTGACGGGTCCCTCGCCGGTGCAGGCGGGGCCGGAGGGGCTGGTGGCGCTGCCTACCTGTTCGGTAACGGTGGTGCCGGTGGTGACGGTGGCGTGGGCGGAGACGCCGGTGGTGCCGGTGGTCTCGGTGGCGCCGGTGGTCTCGGCGGAATGGTGTTCGGGGTGGGCGGGGCCGGCGGGCTCGGCGGGGACGCCGGCGTCGGCGGTGATGCCGGCGCTGGAGGTGCCGGTGGTCTCGGTGGGTTCTTCTTCGGCGCCGGCGGCGCCGGCGGTACCGGTGGTAGGGGTTGGGGCAGCGGATCCGGTGGCATGGGTGGAGCCGGTGGACAGGGTGGCTTCGTCTTCAGCATCGGCGGGGCCGGCGGCGTCGGCGGTACCGGCGGGCACGGTGTCACCGGTGAGGCTGGTCTTGGTGACGGCGACGGCGGCGGCGGCGCCATCGGCGGAAACGGTGGTATCGGCGGGGCCGGCGGCGCCGGCGGCGCGCTGTTCGGGATCGGCGGGTCCGGTGGTCTGGGTGGGATCGGTGGGGCCGGCGGGGACGGCGGTGTCGGGGGTGACGGGATGGCCGCCGGTCTGGCTGGTGGCATCGGCGGGGACGCCGGTGAGGGCGGTGCCGGCGCTGCTGGTGGAAACGGCGGGGCCGGTGGCAATGCCGGCGCCGCAGGCTTTTTGGGCAGCGCGGGCACTAACGGTAACGGCGGGACCGGTGGCGTCGGCGGCAACAGTGGTGCCGGCGGTACCGGCGGTGCCGGCGGCGACGGGGATGCCGGCAGCCCCGATGGTGGCACCGGCGGAGCCGGCGGGGACGCCGGCACCAGTGGCGCCGGCGGCCATGGTGGTGCGGCAGGCAGTGGCGGCCGCGGGGGAATCGCCGGTGCGACCGGCGCCCAGGGCCAGTTGCCCGCCGCGGCGTCCGGTAACGGCGGGCAGGGTGGTGCTGGTTTCACCGCCACGGTGGCCGGTACGGCCGGCGGTAACGGCGGAGCCGGCGGGGCCGGCGGCGACCACGGCAACGGCGGTGATGGCGGTGCCGCTGGTGGCGGCGCCGACGGTGTCGACACCATCGGTGGTGCCGGTGGGCACGGCGGTAACGGCGGTGTCGGTGGCGCACTGGCCGGCAATGGCGGTCACGGCGGTGCCGGCGGCGGTGGTGGTGCCGGCGGCAACGGCGCCCAGGGCTCAGCGGGTTCGACCGGGACCGCTGGCATCAACGACGGCGCCGGCGGTAACGGCGGTGCCGGCGGCGCCGGTTTCACCGGCGGAGCCGGTGGCGGTGGCGGTAACGGCGGGACGGCGTCAGCCGGTGTGGTGGGCATCAACGGTGACGGTGGTGTCGGCGGGACCGGCGGGAACACCGGGGTCGGCGGGACCGGCGGTGACGGCGCGTCCGGAGTGTGGGGCCAGCCCGGCCACGGCGGTGCCGACGGTGCCGGCGGTGACGGCGGCAACGCGGGCACCCCCGGCACGGTGGCCGGTTCCGGTGGCCAGGGTGGCGCCGCCGGTATCGGCGGCAGTGGTGGTCACGCCGGCACCAACGGCGCCGGCGGCAGCCTCACACCCGGCGGCACCCACGGCGGTACGGGCGGCGTGGGCGCGGCCGCTGACCCGACACACCACAACGGTGGTGACGGCGGTGCCGGCGGCAACGGCGGACTCACCGGAGACGGCGGGGCCGGCGGCAACGGCGGGAACGGTTTGGCTGGCGGGGCCGGTTCCGACGGCCAGAACCCCGGCAACCCCGGTAGCAACGGCCAGGCCGGCGGTGCCGGCGGCAACGGCGGAATCGGCGGTGCCGGCGGCTCGATCTCCGGCAACGGTGGTGCCGGTGGGGCCGGCGGCAACGGGGCCGACGGTGGCGCCGGCGGGGTGGGTGCTGTTGGTGTGGCCGGGGTGGCCGGCATTGACCAGGGTGCCGGCGGCGTCGGCGGGAGCGGCGGCACCGGCGGTGGTGGCGGTGCGGGTGGTAACGGCGGTGCCGGTGGCGCGGCGACGAACGGCCACGCGGGCGACGTTGGTGCCGGCGGCAACGCGGGCAACGGCGGGGCCGGTGGAGTGGCCGGCGACGGCGGCGCCGGTGCTACCGGTGAGGCCGGCCACTCCGACGGGGGCGATGGTGGGGCCGGCGGCGACGCGGGTGGCGGCGGTATCGGCGGGACCGGAGGCACTGGGCTGACCCACGGCACCGACGGCGCCGACGGGGCCACAGCCACTGATGGCGGCAACGGCGGGGATGGTGGTGCTGGTTTCACCGCCACGGTGGCCGGTGCGGCCGGTGGTAACGGTGGAGCCGGCGGGGCCGGCGGCGACCACGGCAACGGCGGTGATGGCGGTGCCGCTGGTGGCGGCGCCGACGGTGTCGACACCATCGGTGGTGCCGGTGGGCACGGCGGTAACGGCGGTGTCGGTGGCGCACTGGCCGGCAATGGCGGTCACGGCGGTGCCGGCGGCGGTGGTGGTGCCGGCGGCAACGGCGCCCAGGGCTCAGCGGGTTCGACCGGGACCGCTGGCATCAACGACGGCGCCGGCGGTAACGGCGGTGCCGGCGGCGCCGGTTTCACCGGCGGAGCCGGTGGCGGTGGCGGTAACGGCGGGACGGCGTCAGCCGGTGTGGTGGGCATCAACGGTGACGGTGGTGTCGGCGGGACCGGCGGGAACACCGGGGTCGGCGGGTCCGGCGGAAACGGAGCCGCCGGCCAATGGGGCCAGCCCGGTCACGGCGGTGCGCTCGGTGCCGGCGGTGACGGCGGCAACGCGGGCACCCCCGGCACGGTGGCCGGTTCCGGTGGCCAGGGTGGCGCCGCCGGTATCGGCGGCAGTGGTGGTCACGCCGGCACCAACGGCGCCGGCGGCAGCCTCACACCCGGCGGCAACGGCGGCAATGGTGGCAACGGCGGCATCGGCGCCGACGGTGACTCGACACACCACAACGGTGGTGACGGCGGTGCCGGCGGCAACGGCGGACTCACCGGCAACGGCGGGGCCGGCGGCAACGGCGGGGCCGGCTTGGCTGGCGGGGCCGGTTCCGACGGGACCAACCCGGGCGAAGCGGGCAACACCGGCGGCAACGGCGGCACCGGCGGCAACGGCGGCATCGGCGGTGCCGGCGGCTCGATCTCCGGCAACGGTGGTGCCGGCGGGTCCGGCGGTAATGGAGCCGATGGTGGGTCCGGCGGTGACGGTGCCGACAGCACCACCAATGGTGTGGCCGGCGGTAACGGCGGCAACGCCGGCAACGGCGGTGACGGTGGGATCGGCGGCAACGGTGGCGCAGCCCTGGGATCAGGCAACGCCGGGGCCACCGGTTCGGGCGGTAACGCCGGCAACGGCGGACACGGCGGCGACGGCGGCGACAGCGGTTTCGGCTCCGACAGCGGCCTGGGCGGCAACGGCGGCGACGGCGGTAACGCCCAGGGCCACGGCGGAACCGGCGGCGACGGCGGCAGCGGCGGCGCCACTCAAGGCGCCATCGCGGCCGGCGGCGGACACGGCGGCGCCGGCGGTAACAGCACCGTCAGCGGCAACGGCGGCACCGGTGGCAACGGCGGCGACGGCGGCGCCAACTTCACCGGCTCCACAAGCGGCAACGGTGCCCTCGGCGGGGCCGGCGGCAACGCGGTCATCGGCGATGGCGGTGCCGGCGGCAACGGCGGAAACGGCGGCTTCGGCGGCGGCAACGGCGCCTCGGGCGGCCATGGCGGAAACACCGTCACCGGCAACGGCGGAAACGGCGGAAACGGCGGCAGCGGCGCCTTCGGCAATAACGGCGGCCTAGCCGGTTCCGGTGGCCACGGCGGCGACGTGGCCAACCAAGGCACCGGCGGCAACGGCGGAACCGGCGGCAACGGCGGACGCGGCTCAACCGGCTCCGACGGCCAGAACCCCGGCGACTCCGGCGGCGACGGCCACACCGGCCAGGCCGGCGGCAACGGCGGCCACGGCGGTCTGGGCGCAGGCACCGGCAACGGTGGTGCCGGCGGGTCCGGCGGTAACGGGGCCGATGGTGGGTCCGGCGGTGACGGTGCCGACAGCACCACCAATGGTGTGGCCGGCGGTAACGGCGGCAACGCCGGCAACGGCGGTGACGGTGGGATCGGCGGCAACGGTGGCGCAGCCCTGGGATCAGGCAACGCCGGGGCCACCGGTTCGGGCGGTAACGCCGGCAACGGCGGACACGGCGGCGACGGCGGCGACAGCGGTTTCGGCTCCGACAGCGGCCTGGGCGGCAACGGCGGCGACGGCGGTAACGCCCAGGGCCACGGCGGAACCGGCGGCGACGGCGGCAGCGGCGGCGCCACTCAAGGCGCCATCGCGGCCGGCGGCGGACACGGCGGCGCCGGCGGTAACAGCACCGTCAGCGGCAACGGCGGCACCGGTGGCAACGGCGGCGACGGCGGCGCCAACTTCACCGGCTCCACAAGCGGCAACGGTGCCCTCGGCGGGGCCGGCGGCAACGCGGTCATCGGCGATGGCGGTGCCGGCGGCAACGGCGGAAACGGCGGCTTCGGCGGCGGCAACGGCGCCTCGGGCGGCCATGGCGGAAACACCGTCACCGGCAACGGCGGAAACGGCGGAAACGGCGGCAGCGGCGCCTTCGGCAATAACGGCGGCCTAGCCGGTTCCGGTGGCCACGGCGGCGACGTGGCCAACCAAGGCACCGGCGGCAACGGCGGAACCGGCGGCAACGGCGGACGCGGCTCAACCGGCTCCGACGGCCAGAACCCCGGCGACTCCGGCGGCGACGGCCACACCGGCCAGGCCGGCGGCAACGGCGGCCACGGCGGTCTGGGCGCAGGCACCGGCAACGGCGGCAACGGCGGGCTCGGCGGCAACGGCGGTGACGGTGGCGCCGGCGGTGACGGCGCTAACGGCGCACCCTCCAGCACACCCGGCGGAAACGGCGGCAACGCCGGTGACGGCGGTGACGGCGGCGGCGGCGGCAACGGCGGGGCCGGCGGCAACGGCGGCGGCGTGGCCGCGGGCGGGTCGGGCGCTGTGGGCGTCAACGGCGACGGCGGGACCGGAGGGGCCGGCGGCAACGGCGGCACCCCTGGCGACGGCGGCGACGGCGCTGCCGGCGAGGCGGGCAGCATCAACGGCGGAGCCGGGGGCAACGGCGGTAACCCCGGCAGCGGTGGGCCCGGCGGGACCGGCGGGGCGGCCGGCAGCGGCGGGACGGGCGGCAACGCCGGCGGCAACGGCGCGGACGGCACCACACCCACCAGCGGCGGCAACGGCGGGAACGGCGGCGCTGGCTTCAGCGCGCTCACCGCCGGCGACGGTGGGGCCGGCGGCAACGGCGGTGCAGTCGGCAACGGCGGTAAAGGCGGGGTCGGCGGCAACGGTGCGGCCGGCGCTACCGGCACACCTGGCGTAGACGGGGAGGGCACCCCCGGCGGGCCCGGCGGTATCGGCGGTAACGGCGGGACTGGCGGGGCCGGCGGCTTCGGCGGCGCGACCTCCGGTAACGGCGGCACCGGCGGAGCCGGCGGCAACGCCGGCGACGGCGGCTGGGGCGGCTGGGGCGGCAACGGCGAGTCCGGCGTCACTGGCGATGGCGACCCAGGCGGCACCGGCGGCGACGGCGGCATCGGCGGCACCGGCGGAGGCGGCGGCGCGGGCGGTGAGGCCCTGGGGTCCGGCAACGGCGGCACCGGCGGCGCCGGCGGGTCCGCCGGGTACGGCGGGGGCGGCGGTAACGGAGGGTTCGGCGGGCAAGGCGGCCTGTTTGGTGACGGGGGGGCCGGCGGCAAAGGCGGCAACGGCGCTGCCGGCGGTGGCGGTGGCCTCGGCGGGGCCGGCGGCGCGGCCGACGGAGCGGGCACCGGCGGCGACGGCGGGGCAGCCGGAGCCGAGGCTGCTGGCGGTGGCGGCGGTGATGGCGGGGTCGGCGGTAATGCCAACTCGCTATATACCGCCGGGCACGGCGGCTCCGGCGGCAATGCCGGCGCCGGCGGAAAGGGCGGTGGCGGCGGCGACGGCGGCGACTCCGCCTTTGGCGCCGCCGGTAGCGGTGCCGACGGCGGCGACGGCGGCTCGGCCGGGGCGTACGGCGATGGCGTCCGCGGCGGCTTCGGCGGCACCGACGGGAGTCGCGGCGGCGAGGGTGCACCCAGCA
Organism: Mycobacterium sp. IDUB_21; assembly: GCF_055419425.1. Taxonomy (NCBI): domain Bacteria; kingdom Bacillati; phylum Actinomycetota; class Actinomycetes; order Mycobacteriales; family Mycobacteriaceae; genus Mycobacterium; species Mycobacterium sp. IDUB_21. The sequence continues at coordinate 48,119 of NZ_JBVAXQ010000004.1, forward strand.
TCGGGGGTGCTGGCGGCGCCGGTGGCGAAGGTGGCGACGGCGCTGCGGCGGCCGGCCCATCAGGTAACGGCGGCAACGGCGGCAACGGCGGCTCTGGCGTGCCGGGCAACTTCAACTGGGCCGGTACCACCGGCGGGGTAGGCGGGGCCGGCGGCAACGGCGGGACGGTCGGCAACGGCGGCAGCGGCGGCGCCGGCGGGGACGGTACCGCTGGTGCTAGCGGCACGCGCGGCATCGACAACCACGGCCCCGGCGGCGCCGGCGGCATTGGGACCGCCGGCGGGAACGGCGGCGCCGGCGGCACGGGCGGGTTGGGCGGTGCGATCTCCGGTGACGGCGGGTCCGGCGGGGCCGGCGGCGGGGGCGGCGGCGGCGGCAACGGCGGCGACGGCGGCAACGGCCAGTCCGCCGGCGGGGGTCTGTCAGGCGGGGCCGGCGGCAACGCCGGCAAGGGCGGCGACGGCGGCGCCGGCGGGGCCGGTGGACAGGCCCTGGGGTCAGGCGACGGCGGGGCCGGCGGCGCGGGCGGTAGCACCGGCCAAGGCGGCGCCGGCGGAGCCGGCGGCAGCGGCGGCCAGGCCACCGGCGGCGGAGGCGGCGGCGTCGGCGGCGTCGGCGGTTCCGGTGGCGCCGCCGGTAACGCCGGCGCCGGCGCGGCGGGCGGCGCGGCACTGGGGTCAGGCAACGGCGGGGTCGGCGGTGCCGGCGGCAACGGCGCTGTCGGCGGTGCCGGCGGTCAAGGCGGCCCCGGCGGCGGAAATCCGGATAACGTCGGCGGCGATGGCGGGGCCGGTGGCAAGGGTGGGGCCGGTGGGGCCGGCGGCAACGGCGCCGTCGGTGGCGCGGCACTGGGGTCGGGCAGCGGCGGAAGTGCCGGAGCCGGCGGCACCGGCGGTAACGGCGGAGCCGCCGGAGCCGGCGGCGCCGGTGGCGACGGCAGCAGCGGCGGCATCGGCGGCGGCGGCGCCATCGGTGGCGACGGCGGCCACGGCGGTGCCGGCAGTGCCGGTGGCAGCTCCATCTATGGCGCCGGCGGCAACGGCGCTGTCGGCGGCGCGGCCGGGGCGGGCGGCGCCGGTGGCGCCGGCGGCAATGGCGGCAACGGCGCAGCCGGCGGCACGACCTACACCGGCAATGGCGCCCGCGGCGGCAACGGCGGCAACGGCGGTAGTGCCGGCTACGGCGGCATCGGCGGTGCCGGCGGCGCCTCCACCTATGGCCACGGCGGCAACGGCGCGGTCGGCGGCGCCGGTGCTGGCGGCGGAGCCGGCGGACTCGGCGGAAACGGCGGCGTCGGCGGCACCGGCGGTCCCTTCGCCGACGCCCGAGCCGGTGACGGCGGTAACGGCGGTGGCGGCGCGGTCGGCAGCAACGGCGGCACCGGCGGGGCCGGCGGCAACTCCACCTTCGGCGCCGGCGGTGACGGCGCTATCGGCGGCGTAGGCGGGGCCGGCGGGGCCGGTGGCGGCGGCGGGAACGGCGGTGTCGCGTACTTCAGCGGCACCGGTGGCAATGGTGGCAACGGGAGCAACGGCGGCGGCGGCGGGGCCGGCGGCGTCGGCGGCAGCTCCACTTCTGGCGCCGGCGGGGCCGGCGGGAACGGCAACGACGGCGGCGCGGGCGGGAACCACGGCCACTACGGCGCAGGCGGGGGCGGCGCTCCGCACGGCACCCCCGGTAGTTACGGCTCCGGCGGCGCAGCCGGTGTCGGCGCCGACGGCGGCGCCGGCACACCCCCCGGACCGGACGGCACCCCCGGTGAAATCGGGCCCCCCGGCACGTGATACGCGTCTCCGAGGCGGAAACAGTCCGCACGCCAACGGTTTACGACGTCACCACCTGTGCCGTCGTCGACACCGACGACGCCGGCTGGCGGCTGGACCGGCTAACGCGCTAGGCGCCTCTCGACGAGGGCCAGCCCGGCCAGCGCCGCGGCGCCGATCAGCCAGGCCACTATGACGACCGAGCCGGCCGGGATGACCGCCAGTACGGCGGTGCGGTGCTGCACCCGCACCAGGTCCGGATCGGACTTGTCGTATTCGACGTAAATGCGCATGCCCGTTGCTAATTCGGACGGATAGAGCACCCCCAGTTCGGGGCGGTAGGTGATCCGCTCGGGGGTGACGAACTCGATGGTGGAGCGCCGGAAGCCCGCGTTGAGGACTTCTGCCTGGGAAACCCCCATGTCACGCTCGATGGCGATGTCGTTGCGCCAGGCCCCGGCCACCAACAGCACCGACTGCAGCGTGACCACGGACACCATGATCAGCACACCCATCCGCGCCCAGCGCAGCAGTCGTCCGGCCCGACTGTCCGGCGAGACGGCTCCCTCACCGTGAACCAGCTTGCGCAGCAGCGGGTTCAACGATTTGATGTGCGGCAATCTCACAGTGCGGCCTTGATCGCGGCGTGCAGGGCCCGCAGCGACGACCGGTCGGCTTTGACCTCGAGCACCCGCATGCCGCCGGCGGGCTCCGCGAGCGCGGCGGACAGCGCATCGACCTCGATCTGCCGGGACTCGACGTGATAGGCGCGGCACAACGCGCCGACGTCGACGTCGTGCGGGGTGCCGAAGATCCGCGACGACACGTCGGCGAACCGCGGGTCGCCCTGCTCCAACAGCTCGAAGATGCCGCCGCCGTTGTCGTTGGACACCACGATGGTCAGCCGCCGCGGCGTCGGCTCGGTGGGCCCGATCAACAGCCCGGAGCTGTCGTGCACGAACGTCAGGTCCCCGATCAGCGCGATGGTGCGCGCGTCGGGATTCTGCTGCTCGTAAGCCAGCGCCGCACCGATCGCGGTGGACACCGTGCCGTCGATACCGGCGACCCCGCGGTTGGACCGCACGGCGATGTGTCGGGCACCCTCGGCGTTCCCCAACCCCACCAGCGCGGCGTCCCGGACCGGGTTGGAGGCGCCCAGCACCAGCTGGTCACCGGGGCGCAGCGCATCGGCGACGGCCGCGGCCACGTGCAGGCCGGTGGTGAGCGGGTGCGCCGCCAACTGCTCGCGCACCGCGGCGTTGGCATGGGCGTTGAGCTCCGCGCAACGGCGCAGCCAGGCCGCGTCAGGTTCCCCCGAGGTGACGGCGCGGGTGCCGGTGGCCTGCGAGTTTCCCGACACATCCGGCCAGCGCGGCCCGGTGGTCAGCGCGATCACCGGCACCTTCGGGTCGGCCAGCAGCGCCGAGACCGGGCGGTGCAGGGTGGGCCGCCCGGCCATGATGACCTGCTCCGGACGCAGCAGCGGCAACGCCAACGGATGCAGCGGGTTCTCCGGCACCGGGGCGGTCGGTTCGGCGACCGTGGGCAGCGCCGCCAGATTCGGCTGCACACCGGCGCCGTGCCCGGCGATCACCACGGTGTCCGGGGTCAGGTCGATATCCAGCGGCTGGTCGAAGCTGACCGGCGGGGTGTAGGTCCACGGGCGCCCGTCCGGGCGGCCCGCGAGGCCGGCATCGGCGCGATCCGATCCGATATCGGGGACCAGCGGCTCACGCAGCGGAATGTCGAACTGCACCGGTCCGGCATTGGCGGTACGAGATCCGTTGGCGGCGACCAACACCCGGCACACCGCCGAGCGCCAGGTGGCGTTGAGGGCGGCCATCCGCTCGGGGGCTTCTTCGGCCAGTCCCAGGCTGATGGTGGCGCGCACCTGGGTGCCGAAGTAGCCGAGCTGCTCCATCGTCTGATTGGCGCCGGTGCCCAGCAGTTCGTAGGGCCGGTTGGCGCTGAGCACGATCAGCGGCACCCGCGCATAGTTGGCCTCCACCACCGCGGGCCCCAGATTGGCCACCGCGGTGCCGGAGGTCATCGCCACGCACACCGGCGCCCCCGCCCCCACCGACAGCCCGATCGCCAGATATCCGGCGGTGCGTTCGTCGATGCGCACGTGCAGACGCAGTCGGCCGGCCCGGTCGGCGTCGTGCAGCGCGAAGGCCAGCGGGGCGTTGCGCGACCCCGGGCACAGCACGACGTCGCGCACGCCGCCGCGAATCAGCTCGTCGACGACGATGCGGGCCTGTGCCGTCGAGGGGTTGGTCATTGGTATCAGGTTAGTCGTGTGTCGGCGGCGGAGGTGTCCAGCGGAACGGCCTGCCGTCGACCTCGGCGAGGAACTCGCACGCGGCCTTGTTGACCTGGTCGGGTTTCTCGATGAACCCGAGGTGGCCGGCGTCGGGGATCTCGAGGTAGCGCGCGCCCGGGATCGCGTCGGCGACCTCGCGGCTCAGCTGCGGCGGGGTGACCACGTCGTCGCCGAAGCCGATCACCAGCACCGGCTGGGTGATTCCGGCGTAGGCCGGCAGCCGGTTGGTCAGCGGCGCCGCGTCGAGCTGGCAGCGCAGCCCCGGGGTGTTCTTGACCGGCCACATGGTGAACATCGCGATCCAGTCCTTGATCGCGGCGTCGTCGCTGAGGGTCTTAGGCGAAAAACTTTCCAGCAGCCGAACTTTCGCCTCGTATTCGGCGGGCAGCTGGACACCGGATTCGGCGAGCTTCACCTCGGCGGAGTAGAAGAAGTCCCGGGCGCGGTCGTGGCGCCCGCGGGTGGCCATCAGCACGGCGGATTTCACCAGTTCGGGGCGGGCCAGCATCAGTTCCTGAGCGATGAAGGCGCCCATCGACACCGCGACGATCCGCACCGGGCTGATATCCAGGGATTCGATCAGCTCCGCGGTGTCGGCCACCATGGTTTCGGTGGTGAACCCCGAAGCGTTCTCGGTGGCGCCGATCCCGCGGTTGTCGAAGGTGATCGGACGGTAGCGGGCGAGTTGGAAGTCGCGCACCTGGTGCAGATGCCATCCGCGGCCCGCGCCGCCACGCCCGGCGATGAACAGAACCGGATCGCCATCCTGATTACGGTCGTCGTAAGCGAGGTTGGTCACGGGTGTGAAGGTACGCGACCCGGCGACGCCTTATGGTGTCAGGATCGCAACTGCGCAGTTGGGGACGGTGATGCGGATACGGACCGCGGGGTTGACGCCAGTGCTGGTGCTGGCGTGCGCAGTGGTGGCCGCCTGCACGCGGCTGACCGGCGGCCATGCGGTACCGGCCGACCACGACGGGCCCCGGCCCGTGGCGGCGTCCATGCTGCCGGATCTGCTGATGGAAGCCTCCACCGTCAACGACATCATGGGATCGGCCGACATGCGGGTCAAAGACGCCCGGTCACGGATGTTCGACTCCGGGAAGCAATTCCCCGACCGCGACTGCATGGCCGCGTGGACGCCCGTCGAACAATCGGTATACGCCGACACCAACTGGACTGCGACGATAGTCCAGACACTCTCCGAAGCGGCGTTGGACCACTTCGTGATTCAGGCCGTGACGGCTTTCGCCACCCGCAGCGATGCGCAGAACTTCTTCGACGCAACCGCCCGGCGCTGGACACCGTGCGGCGAGCGGACCTTCACCACCAGCAAGGACGGCTACGGCGAGACGCCGTGGACATTCGACGTGGTCGCCGATGTCGACTCCACGATGTGGATGACCCAGCATCAGGACGACAGCGCGGGCTGGTCGTGTCAGCGGGCGCTGCGGGTGGCCAACAACATCGCGATCGACGTGCTGGCGTGCAAGCTCTACGTCAGCGACGAGGCGGTCACGATCGCGAACGGGATCGACGCGCGGCTGCCCAGCGTGTGACGGTCTGTTGCGGGTCAGAGCTTCTTGAGTCCGCGAACGATCCGGTAGAAGGGAACTGTCGCGGCCAGGCCGTTGCGCAGACTGCGTTGCATGGGGCTGAAATGAGCCAGCACGATGTAGCGGACACCGCAGTCCCGCCATTCGGCCACCCGGTCGATGATCTCTCCGGGGGTGCCGACAAGCAGTGTGTCCCGCAAGACTTCCGGCGGAATGCCCTTGATGTAGGACAGTGCCGTCTGCTCGTCCCAGTCATGGGGTAGCAGGTCCTGCCCGCCGCCGAAGCCGACCCCTAACGGGTGCTGCGCACCGTGTTGGGCGAAGAACTCGTCGGTGGCGTTCAGTGCCCACGCCTTGATCATTTCGGATTCGAGGGCCTGATCCACTTCTGTGGGACTCCGGCCGGTGACGACACCCATCCACAACGCCGGAACGATCGACATCGGGTCGCGGCCAGCGTCCGACGCCGCCGCCCGGACGGCATCCAGGCGCTGCGTGTACTCCTGCGGTTGGTGCGGCGCGGCGGGATAGAAGCCATCGGCATAGCGGCCCACAGCGCGCAGCATGCGCGGTCCGTGCGCGGCGATCCAGATCGGCGGCCACGTCCCGCGATACGGGGGCAGGTCGAAAAGTGCATTGCGCAGCGGGAAGTATGGTGAATCCCGGTTGACCAGTGCCCCATACGAATCCCACAGCGCCCGGATGGTGGCCATCGCTTCCTCGAAGCGGGCGACCGGCTTGGACCAGTCCACCCCGTAGGGCTCGTTGCCCTCCCGCTCGCCGGTGCCGATGCCCAGGATGGCCCGGCCGCGGGTCAGCAGATGCAGGGTCGCCGCGGCTTGCGCGGTGACTGCCGGGTTACGTCGGCCGGTGTCGGTCACCGAGGTGCCGAAACGCATGCGGCCGATGCGGTTGCGGCCGGCGATGTGCCCGAGCATCGTCCACGGCTCCAGGAAGGCATCCACCGACGGCACGATCTTGGCCAAGCCGGCATATTTGGTCTGCCACAACGCCCGGGGGAACAGCGCATTGAGATGATCGGGCACCCAGAACGAGTCGACCCGGCTTGCCACCGCTCCCAGGTAGTTGGCTCTGGTGAAGGTGTCGGCCGCCGGCCGGGCCGCGGTGATTCCGTCTTGGATGCCTACCCGAAACCCGGTCATGGACGCAGTGTCCTGTCTGGGCGGTGGTCGGCCTAGGGTAAGCGGCTACCCCAAAAGCCCATGGCAGGCCCTGACCCGGTCGATCCACCACTGCCGCCGCTGCGGTGAGGCGGCCAGGGCGTGCAGCCGGGCCGGGTCCGGGATGGCCGGCTGCACCGGCAGGTAGCCGTCGCGCTGCGGCGGTGCCGCCGCGACGTCCTCGACGAACAGCGATCCGGTACCCAGCCCGCAGGCGTGCTGCAGGTCCGGCAGTGCGGCCGCAGCCTGGAGGCCCGCGGCGATGCCGACTGCCGAGTCGATCGCACTGGAGACCACCACCGGGATGCCGATCTGGCCGGCGATCTTGAGAAGTGCCGAAATACCGCCCAGCGGTGCGACTTTCAACACGGCGATGTCGGCGGCACCGGCGTTGGCGACGGCCAGTGGGTCCGTGGCTTTGCGGATGCTCTCGTCGGCGGCAACCGGGGTGTCGATACGGGCGCGCAGGGCCGCCAGTTCGGCGACGGTGGCGCAGGGTTGTTCGAGGTATTCCAGGGGACCGCCGGCGGTCAGCGCGTTCGCTGCCTGCACGGCGTCTTCTATACTCCAGCCACCGTTGGCGTCAACCCGCACGGTGGGGATCAACGCGCGGACGGCCTCGACGCGGGCGACGTCGTCGGCCAGGGTCTGGCCGGGTTCGGCGACCTTCACCTTGGCGGTACGGGCGCCGGGGAAGCGCGCCAGCACCTCGGGCACCAGGTCGGCGGCGACGGCGGGCACGGTCGCGTTGATCGGAATGCGGTCGCGCAGCGGTGGTGGCGGCTGCTGGTAGGCGCTTTCCAGCGCGGCGGCCAACCAGTGCGCCGCCTCGGGGGCTTCGTATTCACCGAACGCGCCGAACTCGCCCCAACCGGCCGGACCGTCGATCAGCGCGAGCTCGCGAACGGTGATGCCGCGGAACCTGACGCGCATCGGCAGCGCCACCACATGCAGGCGGTCGAGGATGTCGTCCAGGGTCGGCATCGGCGGCATCGGTCCATGGTGCCGCCCGAACCGGGGCGCAGTACAGCGGCACCACGTTTTAGGGTGTCTGGCATGACGCCGACAGCTGATCTGTTACGCAATCCCCTCCACATGGGCCACCTGCTGGCCGGCGCACTCAAACGCCACCGGGACACCCCGGTGCTGTTCCTCGGCGACACCACGCTGACCGGCGGCCAGCTGGCCGATAAGATCAGCCAGTACATCCAGGCCTTCGAGGCGCTGGGCGCCGGAACCGGCAGCGCGGTCGGGCTGTTGTCGCTGAACCGCCCGGAGGTGCTGATGATCATCGGCGCCGGGCAGACGATGGGCTACCGGCGCACCGCGCTGCACCCACTGGGCTCGCTGGACGACCACGCCTATGTGCTGGCCGACGCCGGGATCTCCACGCTGATCATCGACCCGAACCCGGCCTTCGTGCAGCGTGCGGTCGACCTGCTGGGGCGGGTCGAGTCGCTGCAGCAGATCCTGACCATCGGACCGGTCCCCGAGGCGCTGGCCGACGTGGCGACCGATCTGGCCGCGGCGGCCGCGTCGTATCCGGTGCGGCCGTTGGTGGCTGCCGATCTGGCTCCGGATCACATCGGCGGCCTGACCTACACCGGCGGGACGACCGGGAAGCCCAAAGGCGTGATCGGCACCGTGCAATCGATCACCACCATGACGCAGATTCAGCTCGCCGAATGGGAGTGGCCCGCCGATCCGAAGTTTCTGATGTGCACCCCGCTGTCGCATGCCGGGGCGGCGTTCTTCGCGCCGACGCTGATCAAGGGCGGCCAGATGGTGGTAGCTGCCAAGTTCGATCCGGCCGAGATTTTGAAAACCATTGAGGAACAGCGGATCACCGCGACGATGCTGGTGCCGTCGATGCTGTATGCGCTGATGGACCACCCGGATTCGCACACCCGGGATCTGTCGTCGCTGCAGACGGTGTACTACGGCGCGTCCGCGATCAACCCGGTGCGGTTGGCCGAGGCGATCAAGCGGTTCGGGCCGATCTTCGCCCAGTACTACGGGCAGTCCGAAGCGCCGATGGTGATCAGCTACCTGGCCAAGGCCGACCACGACGAGAAGCGGCTCAGCTCGTGTGGGCGCCCGACGCTGTTCGCCCGCACCGCGCTGCTCGGCGAGGACGGCCAACCGGTGGCTCAAGGCGAGGTCGGCGAGATCTGTGTCGGCGGGCCGCTGCTGTCCGGCGGGTACTGGAATCTGCCGGAGGCGACCGCGGAGACTTTCCGGGACGGCTGGATGCACACCGGCGATATGGCCCGCGAAGACGAAGACGGATTCTGGTTCATCGTCGACCGGGTCAAGGACATGATCGTCACCGGCGGCTTCAACGTGTTCCCACGCGAGGTGGAAGACGTTGTGGCCGAACACTCCTCGGTGGCGCAGGTGTGTGTGATCGGCGCCCCCGACGACAAATGGGGTGAGGCGGTGACCGCGGTGGTGGTGCTGCGCCCCGAGGCGCCCCGCGACGACGCCGCGATCGCGGCGATGACCGCCGAGATCCAGGACGCGGTCAAGGAACGCAAGGGCTCGGTGCAATCCCCGAAACGGGTGATCGTGGTGGACGCGCTGCCGGTCACCGCGCTGGGCAAGCCGGACAAGAAGGCCGTCCGCGCCCAGTTCTGGGAAGGCGCCGGCCGAGCCATCGGCTAATCGCCTGAGGTGCGGCGCCCGGCGTGATCCTGCTGTCCTGATCAATTTCGATCTGACGTTTCCTGGATTTATCGTCCCCGTCGGTCACAACGGTTCGCCGATATCGGGGAGAAGTGCGATATCCTGCGGTTTACCATATTTACGAAACATAGCTGCAGTGTCACGAACATTTCTTTTCGCCCAATCAACACTGAAGTCACTTAGCACCTGATACTCAAGCTTGAAACGCTCGGCACGGTCGCCGACTTGTTTTGCAGCTACGTCCGTGACGATATCAACGCAGTACCAGTAGCGTAGGTCGTCAATGCTGCCGACCCTGTCGAAGCTTAGTTTTCCACGCTCGTAGAAGGCGTAGTGGTACGAGCCGTCGTCGGCGACGAAGAGGTTAAGTCCGTGATTGGTCCGCAGTCCGACTGGCATGGAGTGGACGCCCAGTTTCCCCGACAATCGATCGATTTCGCTTTGAAGTTCTCTAGATTTAGCGTCCAATGGGTGGTCCATAGTCATCAAGTATTCCTAACTTTACTAATTCCCGCACAGTTGGTTGGACGCCGTCTGGCGCAGTGATCATGTATTGCGTTACCCCTGGCGATGGCCTCTGCCCGTAAAAGGGCTCCACTGGTCCTTCAAATATTTGCCAGCCAGGTGGGAGTGGTTCGCCTGTGATCATGTATCGATTGTAATTTCCGTCAACCAATTCGGGGGCCAAGGACCTGTCCGAAAATGGGGTGCCGTCTGGCGCGAGATAGCGGCCACCCGCGGAGCCAAACCTATCGATAATCGTGCTTTCGGCTAGCTGTGCCGGCTGCGGGACGTACCCCGGCGGAAACCCGTCATTGTCAGGCCAGACTCGGGATCCTGGGGCGCCAAACCGGGCTTCAAACTCCGCCGGAGGAATTCCGCCCGTAGGGTGCCAATCCCGCAGAACTGCGGCGGGCGCGCCGCCCGGAGTGAGGATCTCAGCCGGAAGCCCCGCCCGGACCATGGCACCTTCGCCGCCGAACGGCAGGGTAACGGCGGCGGAGCCGACGTCGAAGGTCTTCTCGCCGAGGTAGTAGGCGAGGCTGGGCGCCTCGAGAGCCTCTTTGGCTTCTGCTACGCCTGCACCTGCCGGATTGAGCATCGTGCTGCCGACGCCCTTGGCCAGGCCGCCCCAGGATTCCAGGACACCGGGCGCGCCCGGCCCGCCCTGTCCCAGCAGATTTTTGACACCTTGTTCCGCGGCTCTCCAGCGGTCACCGAGTCCGTCGCCGTACCCGGGTGCCGGCCCCCGTTGCGGTTGCGGCGGCGTATAGCGCGGCAGCGGCTGTTGTGCCGCGACCACGGCGGCGTTGATCCGCGCCTCGATCTGGTCCGGTGGAACACCGTCGTTCGTCAGCACTTGGCGGGCCAGGACTTTGAAGTTGTCCACGTCCTTGGGGCTCAACGGCACTGGTGGGAGAGGGCCGCCTCCCTGCCTCGCTTGAGACAGCAGCCACGGCAGGCTGCCCGCCGCTGGATTATCCGACGTGTCTGATGCTGGGTTCGGCATCGCCGGGCCGAATATCGCTCGACCGCCCGCGTCGACTTTGGTGTCGCCGACCACAGCCCGGATGGCGGTAGCCAGGTCCTGGTCGGTCATGCTGGCGTCGGCCATCAGCTTGGTCAGCCGACGTTGCAGAGCGTCGAAGTCGTTGTACTTCTGGGAGCTGACCCGCCCGCTCAAACGTCCGTCGGTGCTGATAGCCCAATCATTGCTCGCTGCAATAGATTTGATGGATCCCCATTCGCTCTTGCAGGCCGCGACCTCTGCCCGGGCGGTGGCAAAGGCATTGGCTATCGCGGTCGCCTCACTCTGGTGATCGCTGATGTCGACACGGTGCCTGCCCAACTCCCGGCGGAACGCATCACCACCGTGGCCCTGCCAGTCCTTGAGCCCATTGCCCGCGTCGCCTAACGCCCCGCCGAAGTCGGCCTTGCGCGCGGCGCGTTCCGTGGCGATCTCGAACACCGTGTCCAAGGTTTCGAGATTCCACCTCTCGATGCCGTCGGTGGTGATCGTCATCCGCTACGAAGCGCCGGATCCTCTGGGAACGAGCACGGTAAACCTCCGGGCGTGCTCCTGCTCCATCGCCGTGTAGAGGCGGCCGCCCTCACGCATCGCCTCGGAAAACACCTGCACACGCCCGTGCAACCGCGCGTCGGTCGCCTCCCAGTGCGCATTCAATGCGGCCAGAGCTTCCGCGGACGAACCCGCCCAGGCCGCGGCGCAATCGCTCAGATAGCCGGCGTGCCGGGCGGCGAAGGTCCGCGCCACCTCGGTCGCATCGGCAACCCGCGCGGCGTGCGAGTGCAACAACTCCGGTCGCAACGAAATTTCCGCGGGATCAATCGGCGTCAACGCCATGCTCACACCTCCCGTTGGAGCCCCGAGCAGAAAGCTAACAAAGCCGCCGAAGCGCCGCTAGTCACCAGCGGCGACCATCTCCTCGGTCCAGGGATAGCCGATGTGTCGCGATCTGACCGCGGTGCCCCGGTACGGTCGCAGGCGTGAGCAGCAACCCTTTTGACGAGAGCATCTGGCGGACGGTGGACGGCTTCGCCGACCTGACCGACATCACCTACCACCGCCACGTCACCGACGCCACCGTGCGGGTCGCGTTCAACCGCCCCGAGGTGCGCAACGCGTTTCGCCCGCACACTGTCGATGAGCTGTATCAGGCGCTCGATCACGCCCGGATGTTTCCGGACGTCGGCGTGGTGCTGCTGACCGGCAACGGGCCTTCGCCCAAAGACGGCGGCTGGGCGTTCTGCTCGGGCGGGGATCAGCGCATCCGCGGGCGCAGCGGTTACCAGTACGCCGCCGGCGAGACCGCCGAGACCGTCGACCCCGCCCGGGCCGGCCGCCTGCACATCCTGGAGGTGCAGCGGCTGATCCGGTTCATGCCCAAACCGGTGATCGCCCTGGTCAACGGCTGGGCGGCCGGCGGCGGGCACAGCCTGCACGTGGTGTGCGATCTGACCCTGGCCAGCCGCGAGCACGCGAAGTTCAAGCAGACCGACGCCGACGTCGGCAGCTTCGACGGCGGGTACGGCTCGGCGTATCTGGCCCGCCAGGTCGGCCAGAAGTTCGCCCGCGAGGTCTTCTTTCTGGGCCGGGCTTACACCGCCGAGCAGATGCACCACATGGGCGCGGTCAACGAGGTCGTCGAGCACGCCGAGCTGGAAGCCACCGCCGTGCAGTGGGCCAAGGAGATCAACGGCAAATCGCCTCAGGCCCAACGGATGTTGAAGTTCGCCTTCAACCTGCTCGACGACGGGCTGGTGGGCCAGCAGTTGTTCGCCGGCGAGGCCACCCGGCTGGCCTACATGACCGACGAGGCCGTCGAGGGCCGCGATGCGTTCCTGGAGAAGCGCGACCCGGACTGGAGCGCCTTCCCCCGGTACTACTAGCGGGCGGGTTCGGCGCATCCCGGACCCGCATAGAGTGGCTATCCATGAGCAAGAGCCCCCTACGCCGCCTGACCGAGGCGGTCGCCCTGGCCGCGATGCGCCCGCCCGTTGCGCCGCAGCTGCTGGCGTACCGGCCGCTGGCCAAACCGGTACAGCTGCGCGGTAAACGGGTGCTGATCACCGGCGCATCTTCGGGTATCGGCGAGGCCGCGGCCGAACTGTTCGCCGCCGAAGGCGCCACGGTGGTCGCGGCAGCCCGGCGCAAGGACCTGCTCGACGAGGTGGTGGGGCGGATCACCGCCGCGGGCGGCGAAGCGATCGCGATCGCCTGCGACCTGTCCGACATGGACGCCGTGGACGCACTGGCCGCCGACGTGCAGCAGCGACTGGGCGGAGTGGACATTCTGGTCAACAACGCCGGTCGCTCCATCCGGCGGCCGCTGGCCGAATCCCTGGAGCGCTGGCACGACGTCGAGCGGACCATGACGCTGAACTACTACTCGCCGCTGCGGCTGATCCGCGCGATCGCCCCGGGCATGTTCGAGCGTGGTGACGGACACATCATCAACGTCGCGACCTGGGGCGTGATGACCGAAGCCTCACCGTTGTTCGCGGTGTACAACGCCTCCAAAACGGCACTGGCGGCGGTCAGCCGCGTCATCGAAACCGAGTGGGCCGGAAAGGGTGTGCATTCCACGACGCTGTACTACCCGTTGGTGGCGACTCCGATGATCGCCCCGACCAAGGCCTTCCAGAATCGTCCGGCGCTGACCGCGCACGAGGCCGCCGAGTGGATGATCACCGCGGCGCGTAGCCGACCGGTACGGATCGCCCCGCGGATCGCGGTGACCGCACGGGCACTGGATGTGGTGGCGCCGGGGCTGGTGACCACAGTCATGCAGCGCGGTACGTGATAGACACGAGGGCATGGAAAGCTCGTGGAGGTTCTAGCCAGCCGGGTGCTGTTTCGCCCAGCCGACTACCAACGCTCGCTGCGGTTCTACCGCGACGAGATCGGCCTGGCGATCGCCCGCGACTACGGCGCCGGAACGGTGTTCTACGCCGGGCAGTCGCTGATCGAGTTGGCCGGTCACGGCAACCCGGAGCACACCGAAGCCCCGTTTCCGGGGGCGCTGTGGCTGCAGGTGCGCGACGTCGCCGCCACCCAGTCCGAGCTGGAGAGCCGCGGCGTGCCGATCGCCCGGGCCGCCCAGCGGGAGCCATGGGGGCTGCACGAGATGCATGTCACCGACCCCGACGGCGTCACCCTGATCTTCGTGGAGGTGCCCGCCGGTCATCCGCTCCGCCGGGACGTACGCCAGGACAAACGCGCGGAATCTCAAGGTTGATTCGGCGGTCCAGCTTCGCCTCTCCTCCGTCGAGCCTCGCTGACCGCCGGGTTAACGGCGGGCAAACAGTTTGAGACGTCTCGGAGTACACCGGCGTTTCAGGTGCGCGATGGTTAGACAACGGCACCGGCGCCCGCCAGAATCGGTGCTGTGATGCGCTCGTGAGCCTTGATCTGTTCCTTTTGATCATCGTGGTGGTCACGGCGCTCGGCTTCGACTTCACCAACGGCTTTCATGACACCGGCAACGCGATGGCGACGTCGATCGCCAGCGGTGCACTCAAGCCCAAAGCGGCGGTCACCATGTCGGCCTGCCTGAACCTGCTCGGCGCCTTCTTGTCGACCGCGGTCGCGGCGACCATCGCCAAGGGTCTGGTAGACGCCCACCTGGTGACGCTGGAACTGGTCTTCGCCGGCCTGGTCGGCGGCATCGTGTGGAACCTGCTGACCTGGCTGCTGGGCATCCCGTCCAGCTCCTCACACGCGCTGATCGGCGGCATCGTCGGGGCGATGATCGCCGCCGTCGGCGCGCACGGAGTTATCTGGCACGGCGTGGTGTCCAAGGTGCTGGTTCCTGCGGTGGTGGCCACCGTGATCGCCACCCTGATCGCCTCCGTCGGCACCTGGCTCGTCTACCGCATCACCCGCAACGTCGACCAGAAGCATTCCGAGAAGGTGTTCCAGCGCGGCCAGATCGGCTCGGCCGCGTTGGTGTCGCTGGCCCACGGCACCAACGACGCGCAGAAGACCATGGGCGTGATCTTCCTGGCGTTGATGTCCTACGGCGCCGTGAGCACCTCGGCGACACTGCCTCCGCTGTGGGTGATCGTCAGCTGTGCCCTCGCGATGGCGGCCGGCACCTACACCGGCGGCTGGCGCATCATCCGCACCTTGGGCAAGGGCCTGGTCGAGATCAAACCCCCGCAGGGCATGGCCGCCGAATCGGCCGCCGCGGCGGTCATCCTGCTGTCCAGCCACTTCGGCTACTCGCTGTCCACCACCCAGGTCGCCACCGGCTCGGTACTGGGCAGCGGCGTCGGCAAGCCGGGCGCGCAGGTGCGCTGGGGAGTTGCCGGGCGGATGGTGTCGGCCTGGTTGGTGACCCTGCCGATGGCCGGCGGTGTCGGCGCTGGCGCATACGGCATCGTGCACGGCATCGGCGGCTACATCGGGATCGCAGTCGGCGTGACGATGCTGATCACCGCGGTGCTGGCGATCTGGCTGCGGTCGCGCCGGGCGCGCGTCGACCACCGCAACGTCAACGACGAATGGGAAGGCAGCCTGACCGGCGGTCTCTCCGCGCCGGACAGTCACCTGCCGGACCCGGCGGAGATCCCGCTCGTCGAGCAAGCCCTGCGGTCGGCGTTCAAGACCGGCCCCGAGATACCGCAGCTGAGCATCGTCCCGCCCGGGGATACGGAAACGCGCGAAACCGTCCGATCATGAGTGAGTGGTTCAACTACGCCGCGACCCTGAAAATTCTGGTTTTCGGGCTGCTGGTCGGCGCCGCGCTGCCGGCGCTGTTCGCGGTCGCGACGCGGGTCAATGCCGCCGGCAACGGCATCCCGGCGGCCGGTGACGGCACCGTCGGCACCCGCCGGCCCCTGCTGATCGCGCTCAGCTGGGCGATCTTCCTGCTGGTGCTCGTCGTGGTGGTCATCGGGGTGCTCTTCGTCGCCCGCGACTTCCTGGGCCATCACTTCGGCTGGTATCTGCTCGGGGCAAAGCCGAAGTAACCATCGGCTTGCGACTTCATCGAACGCCGCGTCGGCTGGAAGTGGGACGCCTGAGGCGGCTGGGGCGAGGTCTTCGGTGCACTTTCGACGTAATATCAATGCCGACCTGTCCGGTGTCGGCGCGGGGAAGTTGACGCAGTATGAACAAATTTCTCTCCTCGATCGTTGCGTGGCTGCGCGCCGGATATCCCGACGGCGTCCCGCAGACCGACTACGTCCCGCTGCTGGCGCTGCTGTCCCGGCGGTTGACCAACGACGAAGTCAAGGCCGTCGCCGGTGAACTGATCGGCCGCGGCGAATTCGACCAAGTCGATATCGGAGTGCTGATCGCCCGCCTCACCAACGAACTGCCCGGCCCGGAGGACGTCGAACGGGTGCGGCAGCGGTTGGCCGCCAAGGGCTGGTTGCTCGATGACGCCCCCACCGGCGGAGGGACGCCATAGCCGGCCTGTGCGCGTTGGTCGTTCCGCCCGGTAGTGCGGTGTCGACGCTGCTGCCCGCCCTGCAGGACGTTCTGGACGGCCGCGGCGCCGCGCTGATCCCGGTTGCCCCCGATGGGGATTCGTCGGTCCTGGACGCACTGCGGGTCGGAGAACCGGTCGATGACGATGTCGCGCTGGTGGTGACGACGTCGGGAACCACCGGGGCGCCCAAAGGGGCACTGCTGACCGGCGCGGCACTGCTGTCCAGCGCTGCAGCAACCCAAAACCGGCTGGGCGGTCCGGGTCGCTGGCTGCTGGCGTTGCCGCCGCACCACATCGCCGGAATCCAGGTGGTGGTACGCAGCCTGCTGGCCGGCACCACCCCGGTGCAGTTAGACGTCGCAACGGGTTTCGACATCGACCGATTGCCGGCGGCTGTCGCCGAACTCGGGTCCGGGCGGCGTTACACCTCGCTGGTGGCCACTCAACTCGCCAAGGCGCTGGGGACTCCCGCCTCGACGGCCGCCTTGGCCGAGTTGGATGCGGTGCTGCTGGGCGGGGGCCCGGCGCCGCAACCGGTCCTGGATGCCGCGGCGGCCGCGGGCGTGCGGGTGCTGCGTACCTACGGCATGAGCGAGACCGCCGGCGGTTGCGTGTACGACGGCGTGCCACTGTCGGGGGTCCGGGTGCGGATCGGTGACGACGGCCGGATCGCGATTGGGGGGCCGATGCTGGCTCGGGGCTACCGCAATCCCGTCGACCCGGACCCGTTCGCCGAACCGGGGTGGTTCCAGACCAACGACGTTGGAGCCCTGGATTCTTCGGGTCGCCTGAGCGTACTCGGCCGCGCCGACGACGCGATCAGCACCGGCGGGCTGACCGTGTTGCCCGGTCCGGTCGAGGCGGCGTTGTCGACCCATCCAGCGGTGGCCGACTGCGCGGTGTTCGGGATCGACGACGACCGGTTGGGCCAGCGTGTCGCGGCCGCGGTGGTGGTGGCCGGTGGCGCTGCGCCGCCGACCCTGGAGGCGTTGCGTGCCCATGTCGCGGAATCCCTGGACGGCACCGCGGCCCCGCGCGAGTTGCATATCGTGGCCGCGCTGCCCCGACGCGGGATCGGAAAACTGGACCGAAAAGCGTTGGCGCGTCAGTTCGCTTCCTGAGTCCTGAAGTCATCTCGGCCGCTCGGGCCGCCGCGATCGCGTCATCTCGAGACGAACCGGTGACTCACCGAGGGCATTGCGCCGGACTTAGACCGGTGGTCTAATTATTGGGCTGGTGATCCAACAGGCCGACAGCAGTCTTGTCGCCACTGCTACGAAAGAGTCTGCAACCATGCCCACACCCGCCACCTCCACGGAGCGCACGCGCTCCTTCGCGCGTGTCCTGGGGCCGTTCATCGCTGTGGTAACGGCGATGGTCGCGATCAAGGCCGGAAGCATCGGGAACCAGTTGACGAGCTTCTCGACTGACCCGATGTGGCCGTGGACGTTGGGCGCTATGTTGTTCGGCAGCGGGCTGTTCATCGTTGCGTTTCACCAATATTGGCGCAGCGTCGCCGCCGTGATCATTTCGCTGTTCGGTTGGTTTTTGCTGCTGCGGGGATTCGTGCTGCTCGCCGCGCCACAGTTGATCGTCAATGGAGCAGAAGCCGCCACCGAGACATCGAGTGCGACCCTCGGCGTCGTGCGGGCCGGCTTCGGACTGCTCGCCTTATGCGGTACATACCTGACATATGTGGGATGGCGGCAGAAGTCCGACTGATTCAATACCGCCATGCGGCGAGTCAAGAAGGCCCGTAACGTCCGGCAGGCCGAGGTGCTTGACCAGGCGCTCGCACTGTTTCTCGAACGGGGCTATGAGAATGTCAGTCTCAACGACCTTCTCGTCACGGTGGGTATTCCGAAAGGTGCCTTTTACCACTATTTTCCATCCAAAGAGGCGCTGATCACCGCGCTGGCCGAGCGCAGCGCCGCCGAAGCGTTCGAGGTGTTGCGTCCGGTCTTCGACCAGCCTGGCAAGAGCGCTCTGGAGCGCCTCAATGCCGGACTCGCCGCCAGTTACGACGCCAAAATCACGATGGGGGCTCCCGAGCAGATCGCGGCGATGACGTCACTGTTCATGCCGCAGAACCAAGCCTTGTTCGCAAGGATCGTGTCCATCTGGGAAACCATGTTCCGGCCGGTACTGACCCAACTCATCACCGACGGGGTCGACGACGGCGTCTTCGAGACCTTCGATCCCGAGGGTGTCGGTGACATGATTCAGGCATTCGCGGCCAGCTTGCAGACGAACCTGATCCGCGTGCTCGATGCGCCTGACGCGAAGGCGCGGCGTCAGGCCATCGACGACTGCGTCAAGCGCATCAAACTGCACGGCATCGCGACCGACCGCATCCTCGGTTTACCCGATGGGTCAACGACAGTGCTCAACCGCAAGCAAGTCGAGGCGATGGTCGCGCTGCTCAAGCCCTGACCGTGCTGGGCCCGCTCGTCGAGCTCAGTCGCCGCCACCGCCGGAGCCGCCACTGGAACCCCCACTCGAACCACCGCCAGAGCCACCGCTGGAACCACCACTCGAACCACCACTGGACCCGCCGCTCGAACCACCACCGGAACCGCCGCTCGAGCCACCACTCGAACCACCACCGGAACCGCCGCTCGAACCACCACCGGAACCGCCGCTCGAGCCGCCGCTCGAGCCACCGCTGGAACTGCCACCAGAACCACTAGAGCTGCCGCCTGAACCACTGGAGCTGCTACCGGAACCGCCCCCGGAGTCACCACTCGAGCCAGCGGAGCTGGATCCGCCACCGGAACTGCCACTAGAACCACTGGAGCTGCTACCAGAACCACTGGAGGCACCGCCGGAGCCACTGCTCCCGGAGCCCCCGGAGCCCGCGGAGTCACCACCCGAGCTGCCGCTAGAGCTGCCCGAGCTACCGCCCGAGCCATCGCTGCCCGACCCACCGGTACTGCCCGATCCACCCGAACCGCTACCCGATCCACCGGTACCCGATCCACCCGAATCGCTACCTGACCCACCGGTACTGCCGGATCCACCCGAACCGCTGCCCGACCCACCGGTACTGCCGGATCCACCCGAACCGCTGCCCGATCCACCCGAATCGCTGCCCGACCCACCGGTACTGCCCGATCCACCCGAACCGCTGCCCGATCCACCCGAATCGCTGCCCGACCCACCGGTACTGCCCGATCCACCCGAATCACTACCGGACCCACCGGTACTGCCCGATCCACCCGAATCGTTACCCGACCCACCGGTACTGCCCGATCCACCCGAATCGCTACCGGATCCGGTGCCACCCGAACCGCTGCCGTCCGAACCGCCGGGCGCACTGCCGGAGCCGCCAGTGCTACCGTCGTCCCCGCCGGTGCCGGTACCGCCGGAAGGGCTTCCCCCCGAATCGGTGCTGCCGGAACCACTACCGCCCGAATCGCTGCCACCGGAGCCGTTTTCGCCAGAACCGGTGCTGCCAGAACCGCTACCGCCAGAACCGGCGTCGCCGCCGGAACCGGTATCTCCACCCGGATGGCTGCTCCCGGTGTGACCGCCGCCGGAGCCGGCATCTCCACCGGAATGACCGCCCCCGGTGTAACCGCCGCCGGACCCGACGCCTCCGCCACTACCGCCGCTGCCACCCCAACCGCCCAGCCCGCCGCCGCCACCACCAATAGGCCCGGTGATGATCGGGATCGGAATCGGGAACGGGATCACCGCGGGCGCCGGGGGCGCGGGTACCACCGGGGCCACAACCGGCGGCGGAACCACCGCGGCAGGTGCCGGATTCAGTGGAGCCACAACAGGATTAGGCGCCGGAGCTGGCGGTGCGGGCGCCGGCAACGGCTTCGGGGCCGGCAACGCGGGCATGAAATTACCCGGCACGGGTTGCGGCTGCAGCGGCTGCGCCACCACCGGAGGCTCCACCCCGGTGGACGCGGCGGTCGGGCGGATGCCGATCGTCACGGCCACGGCCAGCGCGGCGCACCCGGCGACCAGAATACCGCCGACCGTGCTCCCCACCAATAGTGCGCGACCCACCGGAGGTGGCGGGGCCTCGGATTCGTCGTCTTCGGCTTCGTCGTACTCGGCTTCGTCGTACTCGTAGTCGCCCTCGGTGTATTCCACCGGCAGCAATTCGGAGTCGTCGTCGGTCAGGGAGTACGCCAACTGCTGTTCCGGCTCTGCACCGTCAGCCGCCGGAGCCGCCGCTGTGGCAGTCCCATCCGCGGCGCCCAAGTCGGGCAGCGCGGCCGCCGCCATCGTCGGCTCGCCGACAGTCGCCGCGGGCGCCGCCGTCGTCGCGTCTGCGCCGGGGTTCGGCAGCATTGTCGTTTCGCCGTCCTCGCCCTCAACATTGCGCGCCAACGCCACTGCTGAGCGCGCATGCGACTGCTCGGAGACGTTCTCGACTCCCGCCTCCTCGAGCGCCCGGCGAAGGTCGGCCATCAAGTCCGCATCCGACCAGCACAGCCGCGTGGCGGCCAACCGATGACCTTCCTCGGCCAGCATCCGGTGCGTGCCGGTCACCGTCTCGGTCAGCGTTTCGACCGGATCCTGCGTCAGGTCAAGCATCGACTCGTCGAGCACGGCATCGCCATAGGTGTCCGACTCGACGAGTGCCAAGCGGGCCAGCGCGCCGGTAACCGACACGCCCAGCGCGACATCCACCTGCGCGCCTCCTTCCGCTGCCCACTTCGATTCGCCAGTCTAGCCGCGCGAACCGACAGCGCAGAGGTGCAATTCTTTGCTGATCAGCGGCGCGCGGCCCTCGCGCGGTTATGGTGTGCAGGTGATCGCCGATTCGACCAGGCGCTGGAACATCGGCCGTGACGTGACCGCTGTGGTGCTGCTGTGCATTGCCCCGGCGCTGCCCTGGAGCGTGTACTTCGGGGCCGGAATACCCGGCAACGACACCAGGTTGCTGGCCGTGCTGGCCGGGGCAACGATGCTCGCGCTGGGAGCGGTCGTGGCGACCTACGCCGGCCCCTGGGGGATATTGGGCGCGGACGCCAACCCGGCTCTCGCCGGACGGCTACGTCGATGGCTCAGCGCGCCGTACCTGCTGCTGGTACTCGGCGTGGTGGTCGCCGACGTGGTGCAGACCGTCCAATACGGCGGCAGCTCGCGGCCCCCCGGCGGGGTGGGTCCGGGAGCGTGGCTGGGCGTCACCGGCGCACTGCTCGCCGGGCAACCGGTACTGGCCGGGCCGGTCCGATTCTGGAAACGCGGCGCCCGCGTCCTGGGTGACGCCTCGATCGTCGGCGCCGCCTTGAGCGTGCTCTACAACCTGTACTGGCGAGTGCACTACGCCCTGCCCGATGTGCACTCGGCAAGCGACTTCGGCAAGCCGCACGCCGCCATCATCGTGACCGCCCTGGTGTACGGGGCGATCGCCTGGATCACGGTGCTCATCGCGTCGGGATGGATTCTGCGGCGCGACAAGGCGTCCCAGCTCTGCGTCGTGCTACTCGGCGGGGCCACCCTGCTGGCCGGCGTGCTGGTGTGGGTACTGCCGGTGGGCCGGGTCATCGACGGCTTTCACGGTATCGCGCAGAACACCTCCACGGCGGGGGTCGGATTCGAGGGTTATCTGGTGTGGGTCGCCGCGGCGGCGATCTTCGCGGTGGCCGCGGTGCGCGACGCGTCCGCGGCGACCTGGCTTGCGGCAACACGTAATACGTTGCTGCTGATCATCGTCTGGTGCCTCGGGTCGGCGTTGATGCGCATCAACGACCTCGCGGTCGCGGTCGGCCTGGATCTGCCGTATTCGCCCTATGACAGTGCGGCGATGGCGTCCTTCGACGTGGTGACCGCGGTGGTTGCGATCTGGCTGCGGATCAACCTGGGCAATCGCACGATTCCGGCAGCCGCCCTCTGGTCGGTGGCCGCGATCCTGTTCGGGTTCACCATCGCGCGCATCGTGGTGGGTGTCGGACTGGCTCCACGCCTTGCCGATTCACAGCGGGTCGCGGCGTTGGCGAACCCGGTGTACGGCAACGGACTCGCCCAGCAGATCACCAGCACGTTCGACGTGATGCTGTGCGGTCTGGCGTTGTGCGGTCTGGTGGTCACGATCGTCGCCGGCCGACTCGCCCTGCCGGCCGACGACCGCCCCAAACCCGGCGACCGCGGCTCTCCGCACATCTTCCGGTCCGAGAATTCGACGCCGCCCTCAGCCACCGGCGGGCCGAAGATCTACCGGGGAGAAGATGATTCGGCCGGCGACGACGCGTTGGTTCAGGGCAGCTCGAACGGCAACTGAACGCCCTCGTGCGGCAGACAATGCGTGCAGGTGCGCTCTTCGTCGACCTGTTCGATCCCCTGCTGCACCAGCTTTTTGAACGGCTCGATGTTCTTCTGGAATTCCGCGAAGACGTCGACGACCTTCACGCCAGAACCGACATCGACGCCGGCGTCCAGATCGGTGACCAACGCTATTGCGGCATAGCAAATCTCAAGTTCGCGCGCCAGCACCGATTCGGGATAGCCGGTCATGTTGATCAGACGGAAGCCCGCCGCGGCGAACCATTGGCTTTCGGCGCGGGTGGAGAACCGCGGCCCCTGGATCACCACCATGGTGCCGCCGTCGACGACGTCGTCCAGGCCGGTCACCGCGGACCGCAGCGTCGGGCAGTACGGGTCGGCGAACTCGACGTGCACCCCGCCGTCGTCGAAGTAGGTGTCGGCGCGGCCGCGGGTGCGGTCCACCAGTTGATCTGGCACCACCACCGAACCGGGCGGCAGTTCAGGCGTCAAGCTGCCGACCGCGCACGGCGCCAGGATCCGCCGTACCCCCAGCGTCCGCAGCGCCCACATGTTGGCCCGGTAGGGCACCGTGTGCGCCGAATACTCGTGTCGTTCGCCGTGCCGCGGCAGAAACGCGACCTCGTGACCGCCGACGGCGCCGATCGTGATCTCCGCGCTGGGCTTCCCATAGGGGGTGTCGCATTGCACGCGGCGCACGTCCTCGCCGAAGAACGAGTAGAAGCCACTACCGCCGATCACGCCCAACATGTTGCGCCGCTTCCTCCTCATCGCTTCGTCCCCCTCGCCGCTGCGCGGCTGGGGGTACCCCCACTGCATCGTCAGCGCCGGGCAAGTTGTGCTCCTCCCGCATGCAAGGATCGTGCCCATGTCCGAAAAGGCCAGCTTTGCACAGTGGATCGAAGGGGCGCGTCCCCGGACCCTGCCCAACGCGATCGCCCCGGTGATCGCCGGAACCGGCGCGGCGGCCTGGCTGGGCACCGCAGTCTGGTGGAAGGCGCTGCTGGCGCTGACCGTCGCGCTGGCGCTGATCATCGGGGTGAACTTCGCCAACGACTACTCCGACGGCATTCGCGGCACCGACGACGACCGGACCGGCCCGTTGCGGCTGGTGGGCTCGCGGCTGGCGGCCCCGCGAACGGTGCTGGCCGCGGCGGTCGCCGCGCTGTCGATGGGCGGGCTGGCCGGTTTGGCGCTGGCCCTGCTCAGTGCCCCGTGGCTGCTGGCGGTGGGCGCGGTCTGCATCGCCGGGGCGTGGCTGTACACCGGCGGGTCGAGGCCCTACGGCTACGCCGGCTTCGGTGAAATCGCGGTGTTCGTGTTCTTCGGCCTGGTCGCGGTGCTGGGCACCCAGTACACCCAGGCACTGCGGGTGGACTGGGTCGGGGCAGCGCTGGCGGTGGGTATCGGCGCGCTGTCGTCGGCGGTGCTGGTGGCCAATAACCTGCGCGACATCGCCACCGACGAACCGGCCGGCAAGATGACGCTGGCGGTGCGGCTCGGCGATGCTCGCACCCGCGTGCTGTTCCAGGTGTTGCTGGCGCTGGCAGGCGTGCTGACGTTCGCGCTGATGCGGGCCACCCCGTGGTGTGCGGCGGGGCTGATCGCCACCCCGCTGGCGCTGCGGGCCATCGTCCCGGTGCGCTCCGGTAAGGGTGGCGTCGCGCTGATCCCGGTGCTGCGCGACACCGGGCTGACGATGCTGGTGTGGGCGATCATCGAGGCGCTGGCGCTGACACTGCGCTGAGGGCGCAATCTACTCGGCGTCTTGCGCCGTGGGCGCAGTGTCAACGGGGAGTTCATCCCCGCGCAGCCGGGCCCGCAACTGCTCGCGGTCGCGCCGCCGCCGCTCGCCGGCCGCGGCCATGCTGGCGGTGGCACGCCGGCGTAGCGGAGTGAAGACCCACATGCCCAACGGCAGCGCGATGATCAGCGCCAACAGCGCCGCGACGATCAACGGGAAGTCGCTCAGCCCGAGCAGCCGCCCCAGCCCGTAGATCACCGCGCTCAACACGACCACCAGCGCCAGCCGGGCTGCCGCGTACGCGACCACATCGGCTACCGCACGGCCCAGCGGGGCCCGACCTGCTGTCACGATCACCAAGCCTACTGTCGGGCCCGACGGGCTCCGGCGGGCTAACGGTATATTCGGCGCCAGGAGGTGTCGCGAGTGCTCTACCTGCTCCTCGTCCTGGCCCTGGGGACATTGCTCTACATCGGTCTGCGCGCCAACCACGCACGGCCGAAGACGCGCGTGATCGGGCCGGACGATGACCCCGACTTCCTGTGGAAGCTCAGCCACGGCGACAACAAGCCGTAGCGCGGTAGACCACCCGGGAAGACCCCGGGCTACACGAAGTGCTGGTTGAACCGGTCGTCGCCCGGGAACGCTTCGGCGACGACGGCAGCCAATTCGACGAGCGCCTCGCGGGTCTCCCGCTTGAGGCGCAGCAGATCGATCTCGGCGCCCTCCTCCAGATGCGGGTCGAACGGCACCAATCGCACCGCACGGCACCGCCGGGAGAAGTGGTCGACCACCTTTTGCATGTCGACCTTGCCGGACCGGGGCCGCACCGCGTTGATGACCGCGATCGAGTTGCGCACCAGCTCCTCGTGGCCGTGCGCGTCCAGCCAGTCCAGCGTCGCCGAGGCACTGCGTGCGCCATCAACTGAGCCCGAACTCACCACGATCATGGTGTCGGCCTTGGCCAGCACGGCCGACATGGCCGAGTGCATCAGACCGGTGCCGCAGTCGGTGAGAACCAGGCTGTAGAACCGCTCCAGCACCTGCAGGGTGCGGGCGTAGTCCTCGGCGCTGAACGCCTCTGACACGGCCGGGTCGCTCTCCGAGGCCAGCACCTCCAACCGGCTGGGACCTTGGTTGGTGTAACTGCGGACATCGCTGTAGCGCTGGATACCGTCGGCGTCGCGCAGCAGGTGGCGCACGGTCGCCGGCGTCTCCATCGGCACCTTCTGGCTCAGCGTGCCCCGGTCCGGGTTGGCGTCCACGGCCACCACCCGGTCGCCGCGGATGGACGCGAAGGTGGCTCCCAGCGTCGCGGTGACGGTGGTCTTGCCGACGCCGCCTTTCAGCGACAGCACCGCGATCCGGTGGCAGCCCTGCAGCGGCCGATTGACCTGCACCACCAGGTCGTTGTAGCGGGTGGTGCGCGGGCTCTCCCCGACATTGATCAGCTGGCCGGACAGCACGTAGAGCAACCGGCGCCAGCCGGACGTCGGCGGCGGCTTGGACTGCCGCAGCAGTGACGTGGTGGACAGATCCGAGAACGGTGAGATGGGCTCGGCCGGACGGTAGGGGGCGCCACCGGGGCCACCGCTCGAACTGCCGCCGTAGTAGACCGGGGCCGGGTTCTCCATCGGCTGTGGAGTCCAGGTCGCCGGACCGGGGTTCCACTGCTGTTGCTGGGCCTGGGTCTCGGCGGGCGCCGGCCACGGGTCGAGCGGTTCGGAGAACCGGCGTTCGGTGCGGAAACCACCGAATGACCGGGTCACGGAGCCCTCGGCCTCCTCGGCCTGCTGCTGGAACGGCCCGGTGTCCGGGTCGCCGGCAGGCACCTCGTCTGCCCCGCTGGCCTGCTGGTACGGCCGGAACTGGGTGGTCGGATGATCCGTCATCTCGTGGCCCTGGGTGGCGTCACCCGGTGCATGGTCGGACACTGATATCTCCCCCATCACGGTGGTTGGGTCGAGTAAATGGACGTCTTTTACCGCAGGGTAGCGCAGCCGACCTAAGGGTTTCTGTCAGCTGTGTTAGCCGACTCCGGCATACGAGTGCAGTCCCACGGTCACCAGATTGACGAAGAACAGGTTGAAAATCATCGCCACGAAGCCGGCGACGTTGATCCAGGCCGCCTTGTAGTCCCGCCACCCGGCCGTCGACCTGGCATGCAGATAGGCGGCGTAAATGACCCAAGCGACGAACGAGACCGTCTCCTTGGGGTCCCAGCCCCAGTAGCGGCCCCACGCACCTTCAGCCCAGATTGCGCCGAAGATCACGCCGAAGCCGAACACCGGGAACGCGAAGATCGTCGTCCGGTAGGCGATGCGGTCCAGGGTTTGCGCGTCCGGCAGCCGGCGCACCATCCGGGCCAGCGCACCCGGGGCGTCGGGGTCACTGAGCCGCGAGGACCGCACCAGAAACAGGATGCTGGCCACACCGGCCACCACGAACACCCCTGAGCCGATGCTGACCACCGAGACGTGGATCGGCAGCCAGTAGGACTGCAACGCCGGCATCACCGGTGCGGCGGTGGCATACAGCCAGCGCCCGGAGACGGTCAGCAGGATCAACACCGGCAGCAGCACGAACACCCACAAGCTGCGGTGTTGCGGACGGCGCAGCGCGGCCGCGGCGGTCACCAGCCCGGAGAAGCAGGTCAGGTTGATGAACTCGTACATGTTGCCCCACGGCGGGCGCAGCGTGGCGGCGCCGCGGAACACGATGCAGGCCAGCAGCAGCGCGATACCCAGGTAGACCAGGGCCAGCCCGGCGCGGCCCACCCGCTCGTCGAAGGGCCGCCGCCGCGGCGGCAACACGACCCCGGGGGTGGCACTGTCGGCGATCACCGTTCCGGCGGCCACCAACTCGGCCTCGGCGGGGGTGCGGGCGCGGCTGTAGGCCAGTTCGACGGCCAACAGCAGCAGCGCGATCACCAGCACGATCAGCGCCGAGGTGAACGCCCAGTCGGAGTAACGCGCCAGCCCGACGTCGATGTGGGTGGTATTCACGGTCGCTGCTCCTCCAGGCCGGCCAGCAATCGGGTGGTCAGCCGCTCGAACTCATCACCCCAACCGGAGTTGTCGGTGCGCGCCAGCCCGCCCAGCTCGACGTTTACCGTACCGGCGACCTGGTCGCGCGGGGCAATCCGGATCCAGATCCGGCGGCGGCGCACCGCCAGCGACACCACCAGACCGGCCATCATCGTCATCGCGAACACCAGCACCCAGACCTCGGCCGGATCATGGGACAGCTGGATGTTGACGAACGGCACGGCGCCGTCGAAGCGCACCCGGGTGCCGTCGTCGAGGCGGATCTCCTCACCGGGCTTGAGGTTGGACCGGGCCACCTTGGCCAGCCGGCCCTGATGGATCAGCCGGGAGTCCAGCGTGAACAGTCCCTGCGGCCGGCCGGTGTCCAGCCCGGTGTCACCGCGATACACATCGATCGCGACCGCGGGGTCGTGCAACGCCGGGAACGCCGACGACAGCAGCGTGTCGTCGAGCTCCTCGGTCGGTGCGAACAGCCCCTGGATGCCGATCTGCTGTTTGCGCCGTTCGCTCGCGTCGGGGTAGGTCCCGGCCGGCGGGTCGAAACGCATCGCACCGGACGACAGCAGGGTCAGCGGATTGTCCGGGCGGAACTGCACCGTCTGGGTGCGGGTCTGCCCGTCCGGGAAGATCACCGTGAAGGTGGGCGCGTAGCCGTGGCCCTGCAGGTAGGCCCGGACGCCGCCCACCCGCAGCGGGTGGTTGACCTCCAGCAGGTACGGGCGCCACTGGTCGCGGCTCAGATCTTCGCCGGCCTGGTAGTCGATGTGCGCCGTAAACGAGGTGGCCAGCCCGGAGACCAGATAGTTGGCGTCGAAGTCGTTGACCCGGATGCACATCGGGTGCAGCCGGGTGCCGTCGACGGTGGTGCCGGCACGGAACGAGTCGAACGCCGCGGGGGATGCCGAACAGAACCCGGGCCCGCCGTCGGCGATGACCATCACGTTGCCCTCGTAGCCGAACAGGCGGCCGACCGCGACCGACGCCAGCAGCCCCAGCAGCGCGAAATGGAAAACCAGATTGCCGAATTCGCGCAGATACCCCTTCTCCGCGGACACCTCGATGGTGCCGTTATCGGAACGGCTGATCCGCCGCCAGCCGCGCAGCCGCCCGGCCAGCTCGGCGCCGAGCTTGTCCGCATCGCCGACCAGCTGCGCCTCGGCGTGCTTGGGCAGCCGGGCCAGGTTGCGCGGCGCGGCGACCGGGGTGGCGCGCAGGTTGCGCAGATGCTCGAGGGTCCGCGGGGTCAGGCAGCCGATCAGCGAGATGCACAGCAGCACGTAGATGGCGGTGAACCAGAAGCTGGCGAAGACCTCAAAGGCCTGGACGCGGTCCAATAACGGTCCCAGCACCGGGTGCAGCGCCAGGTACTCGTCGACCTTGGCGGCGTTGAGGTTGCGTTGCGGCAGCAGTGCCCCTGGAATGGCGGCCAGCGCGAGCAGAAACAGCAACACCAGCGCGGTGCCCATGGAGGTCAGCGCACGCCAGGTGTTGCGTATCCGGGCTGTGAGCCCCGCGAGCAGACGCGGGGAGGAAGTGACCATCAGATCGGCAGCCTGACGTCGGAGACCAGCCCGTCGCGCACCGCGGCGACGAAGTGGCCCCATCCGCCGGTGACCAAAGCCAGCCCGACTGCGATCAGCAGCACGCCGCCCAGAATCTGAATGGCCCGGGTGTGGCGGCGCAGCCAACCCAGCCCGGCCACCGCACTGGCTGAACCGAAGGCCAGCGCCACGAACGGGAGGCCCAATCCCAGGCAGTAGGCGATCACCAGCACCACCCCGCGGGCCACGCCGGAGCCGTCGGTGGCCGAGGCGACGGCGATGACCCCGGTCAGCGTCGGCCCCAGGCACGGGGTCCAGCCCAGCGCGAACACCGCGCCCAGAAGCGGCGCCCCCAGCACCGTCGACAGTTGCTGCGGGGTGAACCGGACCTGCCGCTGCAGCGCCGGGACGAAACCCACGAACACCAGTCCCATCGCGATGGTCACCACGCCGCCGATCCGCTCCAACAGCACCTGATTGCTGATCAAAGTGGTGGTCATACCGAGCACGGCGACCGAACCGAGCAGAAACACCGCGGTGAACCCGGCGACGAACAGTGCCGCCGACCCCGCGACGCGCCACCTCGCCGACGGTGGCGCCTTGAGTGCACCGGCCTGCGGCTGTTCGTCGACGCCCACCACCGCGGCGAGATACGACAGGTAACCCGGCACCAGCGGCACCACGCACGGCGAGGCGAACGACACCAGCCCGGCCAGCGCCGACACCGCGACCGCCAGCAGCAGCGGGCCGGAGGTGGCGGTGGCGGTGAGACTGCTCACTGCGGCGCCTCGGTGCTTTCTGCGCTTTCCGCGCTTTCCGCGCTTTCCAGGGCCAACCGTGCCACAACCGGCTGCAGGTCCTCGGCGAGCACCTCGCGCAGGAACACCGCCGCCACCCGGTGCTGGCGGTCGAGCACCATGGTCGCCGGGATGACCGACGACGGATACCGGCCGCCGAACGCGATCATGGTGCGCATCGCCGGGTCGTAGATCGACGGATACGTCACCCCGCGGTCGGAGATGAAGTCGCGGGACGCCTGCGGCTCGGGGTCACGGACGTCGATGCCCAGAAACGCCACCCCGTCGGCGCGGGTCTCGTCGTAAACCTTTTGCAGTTGGCTGATTTCGGTGCGGCACGGCCCGCACCACTGCCCCCACACGTTGAGCACGACGACGCGTCCACCGAAGTCGTCGACGCCGATGGTGCGCGCCGGGTTCATCAGGTCGGGCCCGGAGATCGGGCCGGGCTTGCCGCGGTCCTCGGGCGGGTCGTAGAAGATGTCGGTTTTGCCGCCGGGCGAGACGAATTCGAAGGTGCCGCCGTGCGTCACGGCGTCGTCACCGGTCGAGCAGCCCGAGATCAAGGCGGCCGCCGCCACCGCCCCGGCGATCAGCAACGCCCGCATCGTCAGCCGCCGGACGGGACACGGTAGTCGACGTCGACCAGCCGATCACCGTCATAGATCAGCGTGGTCACCGAACCGACGTCGCACTGGCGCCGGCGCGGGTCGTGCCAGAGCTTGTGGCCACTCAGGTACTGCCGCACCGTCCACACCGGCAGCTGGTGGCTGACGCACACCACCTCGTGACCGGCGGCGCGCGCCCGGGCCTTGTCCACCGCGGTGGCCATCCGGGCGGCGATCTGGGCATAGGGTTCGCCCCAGGTCGGGGTGAGCGGGTTGCGCAGGTGCCACCAGAACCGCGGGTTGCGCCAGGCACCGTCACCGGGCGAAACACGTTTGCCCTCAAAAATATTGGTCGACTCGATCAGGTCCTCGTCGGTGTCGACGGGCAGGTCGTGGCGGGCCGCGATCGGCGCGGCGGTCTCCTGGGCGCGCTGCAGCGGCGAGGCGACCACGGCGACGATGTCGGCCTCGGCCAGCATCTCCGCGGCGGCAACAGCCTGCGCGCGACCGGTGTCGGAGAGCCGGAAACCCGGGATTCGCCCATAGAGAACGCGGTCCGGGTTGTGGACCTCGCCGTGACGGATCAGGTGTACGCGGGTTTCTTCGGACATCAGGGTTTCGGCTCCGGGGTGGCGGCGCGGGCGGCCTGTGCCGCCCTGGGTAGCGCGTCGGCGATCTGATCGAACGCCTCGTCGGTGAGCGCAGCCGAGACGAACCAGGCTTCAAAGGCGCTGCACGGCAAGTAGATCCCGTCATCGAGCAGCGCATGGAAGAACGCCGGGAACCGCCAGGTCTCGCTCGCCCGGGCCGCGGCGAAATCGGTGACCGGCTCATCGGCGAAGAACACGCTGAACATGTTGCCGGCCCGGGGAATCTGGTGCGGCACACCGGCGTCGGTCAGCGCCTCGGACAGCAGCGCGGTCAGCCGGTCGGCATTCTTGTCCAGCAGGCCGTAGACGTCGGCGTCGGCGGCGCGCAGGGTGGCCAGCCCGGCGGCAGTGGCCACCGGGTTCCCCGACAGCGTGCCGGCCTGATAGACCGGCCCCAGCGGCGCCAGCCGGTCCATCACGTCGGCCCGGCCGCCGAAGGCCGCTGCCGGCAGCCCACCGCTGATCACCTTGCCGAAGGTGAACAGGTCGGCGTCCACCGGATCGAGCCCGTACCAGCCACTGTGGCTGACCCGGAAGCCGGTCATCACCTCGTCGATGATCAACAGCGCCCCGTGCTCGGCGGTGATCGCCCGCAGCTCGGCGTTGAAGCCGGGCACCGGCGGCACCACGCCCATGTTCCCGGGGCTGGCCTCGGTGATGACGGCGGCGATCTGGTCGCCGAATTCGGCGAACGCGCCGCGTACGGCAGCGATGTCGTTGTAGGGCAACACGATGGTGTCGGCGGCGGTGGCGCCGGTGACCCCCGGCGACGACGGCAGCGCCAGGGTGGCCACCCCGGAGCCGGCGTCGGCGAGCAGCGCGTCGACGTGCCCGTGGTAGCAGCCGGAGAACTTGACGACCTTGGGCCGGCCGGTGAAGCCGCGGGCCAGCCGCAGCGCACTCATGGTGGCCTCGGTGCCGGAGTTGACCAGCCGGACCTTGCGCACCGCCGGCACCCGGCCGATGATCTCGGCCGCCAGCTCGGTCTCGGTGCGGGTCGGCGCCCCGAACGACAGGCCGGCGGCGGCGGCGTCGCGGATGGCTTCGACGACGGCCGGGTGGGCGTGGCCGAGGATCATCGGGCCCCAGGAGCAGACCAGGTCCACGTAGCGGTTGCCGTCGGCGTCGGTGAGCCAGCAGCCCTGGGCGCGATCAATGAACCGCGGGGTGCCGCCGACGGCCGCGAACGCGCGGGCCGGCGAGTTGACCCCGCCCGGGATCACCGCGCAGGCCTCGGCGAACAGCCGCTCCGATGCCGCCGTGACACGATCCGCACTAACCACGACGACCAGTGTTCCAGCCCGCGCGACGTCTACGACTACAGGGTGTAGTTGGGGCTTGAGGTCACCGCATGCCGGGGGTTGGATGGCAATCATGCAACTACCGCAACGTCTGGCCCGGTTCAACCGGCACGTCACCAATCCGATCCAGCGGCTCTGGGCCGGTTGGGCACCGTCCTTCGGAATCCTCGAGCACGTCGGAAGGCGCTCCGGTAAGGCCTACCGGACCCCGCTGAGCGTGTTCAGCACTGATGACGGGGTGGCAATTCTGCTCACCTACGGCCCGGACCGGGACTGGCTGAAGAACATCACCGCCGCCGGTGGCGGCAGGCTGCGCCGCCACGGCAAGACGTTCGGCGTCACCGAACCGCGGGTGGTCAGCCGCGACGAGGCGGCGCTGCACGTGCGGCCGAGGTCGCGTCGGGTTTTCGGGCGGCTGCCGTTCGAGCAGGCGGTCCTGCTCACCCGGCAGGGCTGAGCGATGCAGTTCTCCGAGCGCCGCGCCCGGTTCAATCGGGTGGTGACCAATCCGCTGTTCCGGCCGATCTCCGGCTGGGTGCCGATGTGGTCGATCGTCGAGCACACCGGCCGGCGCTCCGGGAAGACCTACCGCACCCCGGTCTCGATGTTCCACGCCGCCGGCGGCGGCGTCGCGGTCCTGCTGCCGTATGGAACTGACCGTGACTGGGTGAAGAATCTGCAGGCTGCCGACGGCGGACGGGCCAAGATGGGTGGCAAGACCTTTGCCGTCACGAACCCGCGGGTGGTGCCGACCGCCGAGGTGGTGGACCAGCTCAAGCCGCCCTGGCGCCAGCTGCTCGGGCGCGCCGGGGTGGCGCACACCCTGCTGCTGGACCGCGCCGGCTGACTAGTCGCTAGACGAGCCGGGGCTACCGGGCTGTCCCGGGGTGCCCTGCGGGTTTCCGGCCCCACCGGTACCGGCGGCGCCGGCCTTGCCGGCCTCGACACCGTTGCCGCCGTCACCACCATCACCACCGGATCCGCCCGGGCCGACCGAGCCCCCGGCCGCCGCCGCACCACCGGCACCGCCGGTCCCGCCGGCGCCTCCGCCCTTGGCCGCCGCTCCGTCCCCGGCGTTCCCGCCGTTGCCGCCCACTCCCCCGGTGCCGCCGTCGGGATGAGCCGCGGTTCCGGCGCCACCGGCACCACCGGTACCACCCGCGCCGCCGGCGCCGCTCTCACCGCTGTTCGGGTGACCGAGCATGCCGTCGCTGCCATTCCCGCCGTCGCCACCGTTGCCGGCGGTTCCGGCCCACGAGCCCGCCGCGCCACCGTTTCCGCCGGCGCCGGCAGCCCGACCGTGGCTGGGGACCCCGCCGTAGCCACCCGCGCCGCCGTCACCGCCGCGGCCGCCGTTGCCGCCGTTGCCGTCGGAACCGGCCAGCGCGTCGCCGCCGTTGCCGCCCGGGGCGCTGAACCCACCTGGTCCGGCATTGCCCATGAACATCAGGTCTCCGGCGTTGCCTGCCGCACCGCCGGCCCCGCCGTTTCCGCCGCTCGGGTGATCTGCAGTGCCGGCACCGCCGTTACCGCCGTAGCCACCGGAGCCGCCCGGGCCACCGAACCCGGCCACACCGTTGCCGCCGTCACCGGCGTTGCCGCCGAGTCCGCCGTCGCCACCGCCGTTGCCCCAGCCGCCGTCACCGCCGTCGCCGCCGCGGCCGCCGGCACCGAACAGCGAGATGGCCTCCCCGCCGAGTCCACCGTCGCCGCCATTGCCCGCGGTGCCGGAGATGCTGTCCAGCCCGTCGCCGCCCCAACCGCCTTCGCCGCCGTTGCCCAACAGCCAGCCGCCGGTCCCGCCGTCACCGCCGTCGCCGCTGGAACCGCCGTCGCCGCCCCAGCCGCCGTTGCCGACCATCTTGGCGTCGCCGCCGTTGCCCCCCGTCACACCCGCGGCGATGTTCTCGTCGGTGCCCGAGCCGTAGCCGTTGCCGCCGTCGCCGAACAACCAGCCGCCGTCGCCGCCGTCGGGGTGGTCGACGGTGCCGTCGACGCCGTCGCAGATCAGGCCGCAGGACCCGTCAAATGCGAACAGCGGGTTGATGATCGGGTCGATCAGGACGCCCGGGCCCATCAGCCACAGGTTGCCCAGGTCGTGGATGGTGGCGTAGAGCTGGTTCTGGACGAGTCCGGCGAAGACGACCTCGGCCACCGACGCCCAGGTGTAGATGTCGGTGCCTGCCTGGCCGAGATCCAGCGGGTCGGCCGCGGCCACCCCCGGGTCGGCTTGAGCAAAGGTGTCTGCGTCAGCGAAGAACTGGTCGAAGGAGAACATGTCGTCGAAGTCGGCGCGCGCCGGCGCGGCGGTGACCGGGCTCAACCCGAGCGCCAGGAACGTGCCCACCGACCCGATGGAGGTCGCGGCGCCTGCCGCGCGGCGAGAGGGACGATGGTTCTGGATGGCAGCACGGCGACCGGACATTGTGCGACTTTAACCAGGCCCACTGCTGCGCCACAACTGCGGATCCAACCCACGTGTTCGTCAGCATGTGCGGGCCTATGAACAAATAACAACCGCAGTCGCTGGCCGGACGTTCGAGGCCGGGCGCCCGGGTGTACTTTATGCCGGTGACGGCCACTGACGGCTCGGCGGCATCCGCACTCGCCTGGTTGCTGGCGCCGGTGACGGTGCCGACTTTCCTCGACGAGCTGTGGGGCGCCGCGCCGCACCACATCGGCCGGGACCGCGCCGACTACTTCGGCCCGCTGGCCGGCCCGTCATCGACCGAGCAACTGCTGGCGGCGCTGCGCACCGAGCCGTCCGCGGTGCGACTGGTGCGCGGGGCCGACCACCTGGCACCCGAGCACTGTGCCGACGGCACTCTGGATTTAGCGCGGGTGCGCGCCGCGTTGGATGACGGCTACACGATCATCTGCAACAACATCGAGAAATACCTGCGCCCGATGTCGACGCTGACCCACGGAGTCGAAGTCGAGCTGAACTTCCCGACCCACGTCAACGCCTACGTCACCCCGCCGGCCTCGACGGGTTTTCTGCCCCATTACGACCACCACGACGTGCTGGTGTTGCAGATCCAGGGCAGCAAGACCTGGTACTTCTACGGTGACGACCCGGTGCCGCCGCACCTTATGCAGCAGATGCACGAGGTCGACCCGGCCGGTCTGCCGGAGCCGACCAGTTTGCACCTGGCCGCCGGGGACACCCTGTATCTGCCACGGGGCCGGGTGCATTCGGCCGAGACGACGTCGGAGTCATCGGTGCATCTGACCGTCGGCATCCACGTGCCGACGGTGCTCACGCTGCTGACCCACACGCTGCACATGTTGAGTCTGCGCGACGACGTGGTGCACACACGTTTGCCCGCAAGACATTTGGACGACCCGAAGGTGCGCGCGAACCTGGGCGCCGTGATCCGGGACGGGCTCGCCGCCATTGCAGCCCCCGACGCGCTGGCCGAAGGCCTTGGCGCCATGCAGGATTTCTTGGTGCGGCGCGCCCGCTGCCCGGTCGTCGGACAGGTCTCCGACACCGTCGGTCTCGACACCGACACCCTGGTGCGCAAGCAACAGCCGCTGTACTCCCGGGTGAGCACGACGGCCGACGGGGTGGGCCTGCAGTTCGCCCAGCTGATCGTCAGCGCCCGCTCCGACCACGAGGCCGCGATGCGGTTCCTGTCGCAGAGCACCGAGCCGTTCCGGGTGGGTGAACTGCCCGGGCTGAGCTCTGCTGCGCAGATCGAGTTGGTCCGCAGCCTGATCATGAGCGGCTTCCTGGTGCGACCGCCCGTCGGCGCCGCGCCAGTGAGTCCATAAATGCGGGTGTTCTCCGTCGATAGTCCCGTATTCCCAGCAGACATCCAGTTATTATTCTTGATTTGAGGATAGGCTCCATACGTTCGGAACGGGGAAAGGTGGCCATGACGGAGCCAATCTGGATGGCGTCGCCACCGGAGGTGTACTCAACTCTGCTGAGTAGCGGTCCGGGCGCGGGGCCACTGCTGGCCGCCGCCGGCATGTGGGACGCGTTGAGCACCGAGTACACCGACGTGGCGCAGGAGCTGTCCACGATGCTCTCGGCGGTGCAGGCCGGGTCCTGGCAGGGACCCAGCGCGGAATCCTATGTGGCGGCGAATGTTCCGTATCTGGCCTGGCTGATCCAGGCCAGCGCCGACAGCATGGCGCTGGCCGCCCAGCACCAGACCGCCGCCACCGCCTACACCTCCGCGGTGGCGACGATGCCCACCCTGGCCGAACTGGCCGCCAATCACACGATTCACGCGGTGCTGCTGGCAACGAACTTCTTCGGAGTCAACGCCATTCCGATCGCCGCCAACGAGGCCGACTACACCCGGATGTGGGTACAGGCGGCCACCACGATGTCGACGTATCAAGCGGTGGCCGGGGCGGCGGTGGCGTCGTCCCCGGCGGCGGCGACCGCGCCGACGGTGCTCAATCCCGACACCCCGGTGCACCGCGACCACCACCACCGAAACGACCAGCCGCCCACCCAGGACTTCGGCAACATCTACCAGGAGAGCTGGTGGACGACCCGGATCGCCGAGATCAACGAGGCCATTCAGGCCGACCTTTCCAGCAACAATCCGCTCACCAGCCTGATCAGCGATCCGGTGCTGATGACGATCGCCCCGCATTACGCCGGTGAGATCGTGCTCGGCATGGCGCCGGCCGTGACGGCGCTGACCGAGACGATGCTCGCCCTGGTCGCGCCCGCGTCACCGCTGGCCGGCTTCGCCGGTGTCGCCGGTCTGGCCGGCCTGGCCGGCCTCAACGTTCCCGCACCGGCGCTGCCCGCCCCGGCCCCAGCCCTGCCCGTCCCGGCCGCCGCCGCGCCGGCGGGTGTGACGGCCCCGCCGGCCCCGGCACCGGCGGCTCCCCCGGCCATGGCCCCGCCCACCCTGGCACCGGCCGCCACCGCGGCCGGCGTCCCGGTGATGCCCCCGCCGATCACCGGGGCCGAAGCGGCGGCCTTCCCGTACCTGATCGGTGGCGGGCGGGTCTTCGGAGCCGCCACGAAGATGCGTGTGGCCACGCCCGCGGCGGCGCAGCGGTCCGCGGCTCCCGCCGCCACGGTGGCCTCCGGCGCCGCGGACAGACAGGCACGCCGGAGACGGCAGCGCGAGGCCCTGAAAGATCCCGGCAACCGCTACGAATACCTCGACTCGGACGGCACGGCTGCGGCGTCGGCAAGCGGGGCGGGCCAGATCGGATTCCCGGGCACCGCGGGGCATCAAACAGGTTCTGGTGTAACGGGATTGACCACCCTGACCGACAGCGCCGCGGGTGCCGGTCCGTCGGTTCCCATGCTGCCGCATACCTGGGAGGGGCCCGAAGACCCGGAGGCGCCGCGCTGAACTGATCAGCGGCCCAGCAGGCGCATCTTCTGCTCGTTGTACTCGTCGTTGGTGATCAATCCGCGATCGCGCAGCTCGGCGAATTCGCGGATCTCCGCGGCGATGCCCATCGCCGTCGGCCCGGGTGTGCCGTCACCCCCGTCGGCCGCACCCGCCGGAGAATCCGCCGCCGAGCCGGCCCCGGCGCGTTGCGGCATCTGGACCCGCGCCGAAGTGTCCGCGGCATCAGCGCCGCCCCGGCCGCGGCTGACCGAACCGGCCAGGGCGCTACCGCCCATGCCCGCCAGCGCCATCTGGCTGAACGCGCTGCCCGCGCCGGCGAGCGAGGCCGCCGGCGCCCCGCCGGCGCCCGGGCCGGCCAGCGGCGTCGTGTAAGACAAGGTGCGGATCTCCGGGGCATTGGCGGCCCAGTTGATCGGCACCGACAGATTTCCGGCCGAGATCGCCTCGCCCATCGCCGCGGTCAGTCCCGCGGAAACGCCGGGCACCATCGGCCGCGACGGGGTCAACGGCGAGAACAGGTCGATGTTGTGCAGGATCTCGTACTCCACTGCCCGCAACTGATCCTGCTCGGAGAGGATCTCCCGGGTGCTGGCGTCGGCCGCCACCCAGGCTCCCGAGGCCAGGATCAGCGAGACCACCTGCGCCGCGCTCAGCCCCGCGATATCGCTGATGCTCGGCAGCGTGATCAGATCCGCCAGGCCCTGGGCCGGCCCGGCCACCGTCGCCACCCCTGGCTGCAGCATGGAGCTGTTCTGCGCGCCGAAGATCCCCGAGGCCAGCTGGCCCAGCAACGACTGGACGTTCGAGGACGACGAGGTGGCTTCGGCCGCCCCGGTCGCGGCGGCCTGACTGACCGGCCCGGCCGGATTGCTGGTCTGCGGTGGCGGCTGGAAGGGTGTCAGCCCGGTCGCGGTGGCCGACGACGCGGCGTAGGCGTACATCGCGGCGGCGTCCTGAGCCCACATCTCGCCGTAGGCGGCCTCGTTGGCGGCGATCGCCGCGGTGTTGGTCCCCAGGACATTGGTGGCGACCAGCAGCAGCAACTGGGCACGATTGGCAGCCACCACGGTGGGCGGCACGGTCGCACTGAACGCCACCTCATAGGCCGCGGCCGCCGCATTCGCCTGCGCCGTCGTCTGGTCGACCTGCGCCGCGGTGGCGGCCATCCAGCTCGCATACCGCGCCGCGGACTGCACCAGCGCCACCGACGCCGGCCCCTGCCAGGACTGGCCGGTCAGCTCGGCGATCACCGACTCATACGACGTGACCGCCGAATGCAGCTCGGCGGACAAGCCACCCCAGGCTGCGGCGGCGGCCCGCATCGGCGTGGAACCCGGGCCGGTGTACATCCGCAGCGAATTGACCTCCGGTGGCAGGGCAGCGTAGTTCATCCACTGACCCCCTCCCTGGGCACGAACCGACGGAAACCGGTGTGTGTGTATTTGTAGCGGAAATGGTCCCTGGTGGCCGGGGATTCCGGATTTGCGGAGGAGGGTCCGGTCGTCCCGGCGAGATGACGGTCACAGCCGCACGCTGCGATAACATTCGCGCGTGCGGATGCTGATCACCGCTTTGCGCGACCTGCAGTGGCGGCTGCGCCGGTTCATCGTCGCCGCCGTCGGCACCGCGATGGTGTTCGCGCTGACGCTGGTGCTGGCCGGGTTGACCCACGGTTTCCGCGTCGAGGCCGAACATGTGGTCGACTCACTCGGCATCGACAGCTACCTGATCCAGACGGCCGCGGTCGGTCCGTTCATGGGCTCGTCGCGGTTCCCGCAGAAGGAGGCCGGTGACGTCGCCCGGATTCCCGGCGTCGAAGCGGCGCTGCCGGTGGTGTACGGCAACACCATCCTGCAAGACGGCGAGTCATCGCTGAACGTGAACATCTACGGGGTTCCCAAGGCCGCGATGCCGCCGCTCACCTCGGGGCGCGCACCGACCGAACCCAACGAGATCGCGATGTCCACCACGCTGAAACGCGCCGTCGGCGACGACGTCCAACTGGGCCCGGACAAACTGCGGATCGTCGGGCTGGTGGAGAAGTCCACGACGCTGGCCGGCCAGCCCAATGGCTTCCTGACCGTGTCGGGCGCCCAGCGACTGATGTTCTCCGGGCAGCCGGTGGCCTCGGCGATCGGCATGCGGGGCACCCCCGCGAAGGTGCCGAAGGGCTACCGGGTGGTGGACCGGGCCGCCGCCGTCGACGACATGGTGCGCCCGTTGGCCGGGGCGCAGATGGCGCTGTCGTACATGTCGGTGCTGCTGTGGGGCGTCGCCGCGCTGATCGTGGGCTCGCTGATCTACCTGTCGGCCCTGGAGCGCACCCGCGACTTCGCGGTGTTCAAGGCACTGGGCGTCACCAACTGGATGGTGTTGGCCGGGCTGGCGCTGCAATCGGTGGCCGTGGCAGTGGCCGCGGCGGTGCTCGGCGGCATACTGGCGGTGGCGATCGGTCCGCTGTTTCCGATGCTGGTGGCGGTGACCGCTTCTTCGTTCACCCTGCTGATGCTGACCGCGGTGGGGATCGGCCTGCTGGCCAGCCTGGCGGGCCTGCGCCATGCGGTGGCCGTCGACCCGGTGCTGGCGTTCGGGGGGCCGTGACGCATGGGCGACCTGCAGATCAATGATCTGGTGATC
Organism: Mycobacterium sp. IDUB_21; assembly: GCF_055419425.1. Lineage (NCBI taxonomy): Bacteria > Bacillati > Actinomycetota > Actinomycetes > Mycobacteriales > Mycobacteriaceae > Mycobacterium > Mycobacterium sp. IDUB_21. The sequence goes on from NZ_JBVAXQ010000004.1 coordinate 88,496, forward strand.
GAATACGCCACCGGCGGCGGGGAACCGATCCGTCCGATCCACGGCCTGAGCCTGGAGATTCCGGCCGGATCGCTGGTGGTGGTCCTCGGGCCCAGCGGGTGCGGCAAGACCACGCTGCTGTCGTGCCTGGGCGGCATCCTCAGCCCGACCAGCGGTCAGATCCGGTTCGGGGCCACCGAGGTCACCGCGCTGAGCCGCCGTGACATCACCTCCTACCGGCGCCGCACCGTCGGCATCGTCTTTCAGGCTTTCAACCTGGTGCCGAGCCTGACCGCGCTGGAGAACGTGATGGTGCCGTTGTGGGCGGCCGGACGGACGCAGTGGGCGGCCACCGAACGCGCCCGTGACCTGCTCACCCGAGTGGGTTTGGCCGACCGGACCCACCACCGGCCCGGGCAGCTCAGCGGCGGCCAGCAGCAGCGCGTGGCGGTGGCGCGCGCACTGGCCCTGGACCCGCCGCTGATCCTGGCCGACGAACCGACCGCGCAACTCGACTACGTCCGGGCCGGCGAAGTCGTGCAACTGCTGCGGGTACTCGCCGCCGGTGACCGCGTCGTGGTGGTGGCCACCCACGACACCCGGATCGTGCCGCTCGCCGACATCGTCATCCAGCTGTCGCCGACCGCCGTCCCGACCCGCCCCCAGCAGGCGCCCGTCCGGCTGGGGCCCGGCTCGGTGCTGCTGGAGCAGGGCACCGTGGAGGATCTCATCTACGTCGTCACCGAGGGCGAGGTGGAGATCGCCCCCGATTCGGCCGGCGCCGGCGACGGACTGCTCAAGATCGGCAAACCGGACAACTATGCCGGTCAGCTCGGGCCGATGGTCCGCATCCCCCGCTCGGCCACGGTCCGCGCGCCCCGGGAGGCGACCGTGGTGAGCTACACCGTGGAGGCGTTCCGCCAGCAGTTCGGTCCGCCACCGGCGCCCGACGTTCCTAACGAACCCATATCAACCTGATCGGCGCCCCGGCGTGCCTCGCCGACCCCGGCGCTCGGGCACGAAATAATTCCTGTCATGGCTGATCTGACCCGCCGGGCTGCTCTGCGCCTCGGGGTCGGTGCCGCCGGCGCCGCGGGCCTGTTCGGATCGGGTGCCCTACTGACGTCGCCCGCGTCGCGAGCCACCGGGAACGCCTACCCCACACGGGAATCCGGGTCGTTCGTGTCGGCAGCTCGCGGCGGAGTGGAAACCAACTGGATCATCGCCCGGCCGCCGGGACAGACCGGGCCGCTGCGGCCGGTGATCGCCCTGCACTGCAAGGACGGCGACGCGGCCTGGGTGATGGATCTCGGCGTCGAGGAGGAGCTGGCGAAGCTGACCGCCTCGGGCCGGCCACCGTTCGCGGTGGTGGCCGTCGACGGCGGCAACACCTACTGGCGGCCGCACGGCCCCGGCCAGGACTCCGGGGCGATGGTGCTGGGCGAATTGATCCCGATGCTGCCCGACAAGGGCATCGATACCTCGCGGGTCGGGTTCATGGGCTGGTCGATGGGCGGCTACGGCGCGATGCTGCTGGGCACCCGCCTCGGCCCGGCACGGACCGCCGGAATATGCGCGATCAGCCCGGCGATCTACATGACCTACTTCGGCGCGCCCGCCGGGGCGTTCGACAGCGTCGACGACTGGCGGACGAACTCGGTGTTCGGCTTGGCGCCGCAACTGGCACCGATCCCGCTGCGAATCGACTGCGGCACTTCGGACAGCTTCTACTACGCGACCAATCACTTCGTCGGCCAGTTGAATCCGCGGCCGGCGGGCGGATTCTCGCCGGGCGGTCACGACGTGTCCTACTGGCGCGGCCAGCTGCCGGCCGAGTTGGCCTGGCTGGATTCCTGATTTCGGTGCATCACGTTGAGTGTGCGCCACGGGCGCTCTGACACGGCGAATCGCGCCCCCAACGCACACTCAACGCCGTCAACGCACACTCAGACAGCGCGCCCCGCGTCACCGGGCGAATCGGCGCAGCCGCAGGCTGTTCGTGACTACCAGAACCGACGAGGCGGCCATCGCTGCGCCGGCGATCATCGGGTTGAGCAACCCGGCCGCGGCCAGCGGAATCGCGGCGACGTTGTAGCCGAACGCCCAGATGAGGTTCTGCCGGATGATGCGCAGGGTGCGCGCCGAGAGCCGCAGCGCGGTCGGCACCGTGGCGAGGTCACCGCGCACCAGGGTCAGGTCGCCGGCCTCGATGGCGGCGTCGGTGCCGGTGCCCATCGCCATCCCGATGTCGGCGGTGGCCAATGCCACCGAGTCGTTGACGCCGTCGCCGACCATGGCCACCCGCCGGCCACGGGCCTGCAGGCTCTTGACGGCGTCGGCCTTGTCCGCCGGCAGCACGTTGGCGATGACGTTGGCCGGGTCGATCCCGATCTCGCCGGCCACCTTGCGTGCCACCGCCGCCCCGTCGCCGGTGAGCAGTACCGGAGTGATGCCCATGGCCTTGAGTTCGTCCACCGCCGCAGCACTGGTGGGCCGCACGGTGTCGGTGAGGGTGATCGTCCCGCGCTCCCGGCCGTCCCAGGAGACCTCGACGGCCGTCCCGGTCTCGTGCGCGGCGGCCGATCGGGTGATCTCGACCCGGACCCCGTCGACCACGCCGGTCACCCCGTGGCCGGGCCGGCTGGCGAACTCGGTCACCCGGCCGATCGGAAGCCCGGCCGCTCGGGCCCCGGCGACGATCGCCGCGGCGATCGGGTGTTCGGATCCCGATTCGACGGCGGCGGCGCGCGCCAGCACGGTGTCGGGGTCCTCGCCGCGGTTGACCGCGAGGCCGCCGACGGCCATCACGCCGGTGGTGACCGTTCCGGTCTTGTCCAGCACGACGGTGTCGATGTCCTTGACGGCCTCCAGGACCTGCGGGTTCTTGATCAGGATGCCCAGCTGCGCACCGCGGCCGGTACCGACCAGGATGGCGGTCGGTGTGGCCAGCCCCAGCGCGCACGGACACGCGATGATCAGCACCGCGACCGCCGCGGTGAACGCCGCCGCGGCGGATTGCCCGGCCAGCAGCCAACCGGCCAGGGTGAGCGCGGCGATCACCAGCACCACGGGCACGAACACCGCCGACACGCGATCGGCCAGCCGTTGAATCGACGCCTTGCCGGCCTGCGCGTCGGTGACCAGCTTGGCCATCCGGGCCAGCTGGGTGTCGGCGCCCACCTTGGTGGCGCGGACCAACACCAGCCCGGTGGTGTTGAGTACGCCGCCCAGCACCGGGTCGTCGACGCCCACTTCGACGGGCAGCGACTCCCCGGTCATCGCCGAGGTGTCCAGCGCGGTGGTGCCGTCGATGACGACGCCGTCGGTGGCGACACGCTCACCCGGCCGGACCACGACCACGTCGCCCACCCGCAGGTCGGCGATCGGTACCCGGGTCTCCTTCAGTCCGTCGGCGCCGCGCCGCATCACCGCGGCGTCCTTGGCGCCGAGTTCCAGCAGTTCGCGCAGCGCCGCCCCCGCCGAGCGTTTGGCGTGCGACTCGGCGTAGCGGCCGGCCAGCAGGAAGACCGTGACCACCGCCGCCACCTCGAAATACAGGTGACCCGCCCCGGTGATGACCGCGACCGCCGACCACAGGTAGGCCGCCAATGTGCCCAGCGACACCAGGGTGTCCATCGTGGCGGCGCGGTGGACGGCGCTACGCAGCGCCGCACGGTGGAACGGATAGCCGCCCCACGCCACGATCGGGGTGGTCAGCGCGAACGCCGCCCAGCCCCAGCCGCCGAACTGCCAGGCCATCACCATCGACAGCGCCACCACTGGCACGGCCAGCACCGCCGAACCGATCAGCCGGGGGCGTAGTTGTCCGGCCGGCACATCCGCGTGCTCGGCGGGGTGTTCATGGGCCGCGCCGATCACCGCGGCCTGGTAGCCGCTCGCCTCCACGGCCAGCACCAGGTCGTCGGTCGAGACGCTCGACTCGTGTTCGACTCGGGCGCGTTCGACCGCCAGGTTCACCGTGGCATGCACTCCGTCGAGCGCATTCAAGCCGCGTTCCACGCGCGCCGCACACGACGCACAGGTCATTCCACGCAGTTCGAGGTCGGTGGTGGTCACCCCGCCGATGATACCCCCGCAGGGTATATGGTCTCCGATCGGCGACCCGCCCTGCGCAACCGTGCCGTACCCACCACCGCCAGTACGCCGGCGACCGTCGCCAACAGCAGAACCAGCAGCAACATCCGCGGGTGGTAAGCCACCGAGGTGGTCACGGGTTCACCGTCTATCACCGGCGCGACCAGCACCAGGTAGCGAACGTGCAACCAGCTCACCGCGCAGCCCCCCGCCGCGACGCCGGCCAGGATCAGCTCGATGACGGCCCGGATCGTCGAAGTTCTCTTCACCATGACGATTCTTCGGCATCGTCGTTGAGGTCGGGTTCGGCGAGCCCGCTGGGCGGAACCGCCTCGGGGATCAGCTCGTTCAGCACTGCGCGCAGCCGGCGATGATCCCGGGCCCAGGCCTGAACCGTGCGCCGCCCGGTCAGGCGCAGCCCGATGCCCACCCGGCGGCGCGGCACCCCGCTCAGCTCGCCCAACGCCCGGGAGTCTTGCCACTTCTCCGGTTGCTGCTTACCCCAGCCGGTGGGCCGCTTGGCCTCGGGGTAGATCATGACGATGTCGGCGATCCGGAGGGTTTCGGTGCCTTGCCGCAGTGTGTCACCGGAGAGCTCGACGGAGGTGTGGATGCGGGCCGCCTTCACCTGGATGGCGAGCATGCCGGAGACCAGCCCCATCAATACGGCGGGCATCAGCGGCTGGAACCCGTAGCCGCCGGAGTTCTGGATCGCCATCAACAGTCCGCCGGCGACCGGACCGCACAGCACCCAATACCAGCTGGCACCGCATTCGAAGAACAGCGGAGCGGGTTGGGTGATCGGCTCGGGTTCAGACATATCGGGTCAGCCTAACGCGGGCCGCAAGACCGCCTAACGAGCGAAGTACTCCTGGGCGTCGAGGCGGTGCAGCAAAAACGTTCCGGCGGCGATCAGCACCGATCCGATGATGCCCGTGACCGCGACGGTCACCGCGACCGCGGGCCGCGCATCGGCGTGCGACAGCCCGCTCACCGCGTACACCACCGAGGCGATCCCACCACCGGTCAACCCGGTGCGAGCCCAGCGGTACCCGGAGCGCATCAGCACCAGAAAGGTCGCCACCACCACGAGCACCACCAGCGCGCTCAGTCCGACGATCGGGTAGGTCACCGGCAAGTCGGCGACTTCCGGGGAGGCCAGCAGGCTCACCACATATCCGGTCGTCATCAACGGCAGGGCGGCGAGCCACAGCCAGAATCCGGTGTCGACGTCCGCCGGGCGAGTGGGCTGGGTCGTAGCCGTCGGCTGCGTCCCGATGTCCGGGCTCGTCATGCCAGCCATCCGGCTGCTTCGGCCGCCCAGTAGCTGAGCACGATGTCGGCGCCGGCACGACGGATGCCGACCAGCGACTCGAGCGCGGCCGCCTGCCCGTCGATCCATCCGTGCTCGGCTGCCGCGGCGATCATCGCGTACTCCCCGGACACCTGGTATGCCGCGACCGGAACCGGTGAGACCGCGGCTGCGGCCGCGATCACGTCCAGGTACCCCATGGCCGGCTTGACCATCACGATGTCGGCGCCCTCGGCGAGGTCGAGGGTGACCTCGCGCAGTGCTTCGCGGGCGTTGCCGGGCTCCTGCTGATACGTGCGGCGATCCCCCTCCAGGCTGGAGCCGACCGCGTCACGGAACGGGCCGTAGAACGCCGACGCGAACTTCGCCGCGTAGGCCAGGATCACCACGTCGCTGTACCCGGCGGCGTCCAGCCCGTCTCGGATGGCGGCAACCTGGCCGTCCATCATCCCGCTCGGGCTCACCACGTGGGCGCCGGAATCCGCTTGCGCGACAGCCAGTTCCACGTAGCGGTCCACGGTTGCGTCGTTATCCACCCGGCCCCGGTCATCGAGCACCCCGCAGTGGCCGTGTTCGGTGAATTCGTCCAGGCAGGTGTCGGCCATCAGCACGGTGGCATCACCGAGATCGCCGGCCAGGTCGCGCAGCGCGGTGTTGAGAGGGCCCGTGGGGTCTGAACCAGCAGAGCCGACGGCGTCCTTATGCGCCTCCGTTGGAACTCCGAACAGCATCAGCCCGCCCACCCCGGCGGCCACCGCGTCGGCGGCAGCAGCCCGCAGCGAATCACGCGTGTGCTGAACCACGCCGGGCATCGACGCTATCGGCCTGGGCTCATCGATACCGTCGGCGACGAACATCGGCAGCACCAGGTGCCGTGGCTCCAGCGAGGTTTGGGCCACCAGGCGGCGCAGCGCCGGCGTGGACCGCAGCCGACGCGGACGCTGGCGCGGAAACGCCGACATTACGTGGCGACCTGTACGCCCGGCTCCGCCGCGCTAACAGTCGCCACGCTAGCGCCTGCGGCTCTTCTTACGTGGCGGCGGCAGGGCACCCTCGGCCCGCAGTCGGGCCGCGTGCTCAGCCAGCGCGTCGACCAGCGGACCGACCGCGGCCGTCTCGGGCTGCACGTCGACCCGCAGCCCGAATTCGGCTGCCGTCTCAGCGGTCTTGGGGCCGATGCAGGCCACGATGGTCCGGGTGTGCGGCTTGCCGGCGATGCCGACCAGGTTGCGCACCGTAGAACTCGACGTGAAGCACACCGCGTCGAACCCGCCGGTCTTGATCATCTCCCGGATGTTCGCGGGCGGCGGGGCGGCCCGCACGGTGCGATAGGCGGTGACGTCCTCGATCTCCCAGCCCCGCTCACGCAGCCCCTCGGCCAGGGTCTCGGTGGCGATGTCGGCGCGCGGCAGCAGCACCCGGTTGACCGGGTCGAAAATGTCGTCGTAGGGCGGGAATTCGTCGAGCAGGCCCAACGAGGACTGCTCTCCGGAAGGCACCAGCTCGGGGCTGATCCCGAACGCCCGTACCCGTTCGGCGGTGGCTTCGCCGACGCAGGCGATCTTCACTCCGGAGAACGCGCGGGCGTCCAGACCGAACTCACCGAACTTCTCCCAGACCGCGCGCACCGCGTTGGTCGAGGTGAACACCACCCACTGGTAGCGACCGTCCACCAAACCCTTGACGGCCCTTTCCATCTGGGCGGGGCTCCGCGGCGGCTCCACCGCGATGGTGGGCACCTCTACCGGCAGGGCACCGTGGGAGACCAGTCGGTCGCTCATCTCGCCGGCCTGGTCCTTGGTGCGCGGCACCAGAACCGTCCAGCCGTACAGGGCGCGACTCTCCCACCAGTTCAGCTTGGACCGGCTGTTCACCGTCTTGCCGATGGTCACCACCAGCGGCCCGGCGGTGGTCTCCTGACCGTTGGGCAGGATGACCGGGTCGATACCGGCCAGCGCCGCGGGGTCGGTCAGCCCAACCAGGCTGGACTCGACCGAGCGCTGCGCACAGGTGGTGCCGGAGGTGGTGACCACGCAGGGCGTGTTGTCCGACAGGCCGTACTCGATCAGGGTGCGGGCCGCCTCCGGCAGGTGCGAGGTGGTGGCCTGCAGGATCAGCGGGCCCGGCGCGGCGGCCAAAGCGGCCCAATCCACATTGGGGTCGCGGACATCGGCCACGGTGTGCGACGAGCCGAGCGGCAGACCCGCATACGTGGGCACCGCGCTGGTGGCGGGCAGCCCCGGCACGATCTCGAACTGCAGGTTGGTGCGGGCCACCGCGTTGACCTCGGTGATGACGGCATCGACCGACAGCGGGTCGCCGGCCACCAGCCGCACCACGTCGGAGCCGGAGCGCGCCTCGGCGGTCAAGATCTTGGCCACCTCGGCCGGCTCGCCCAGCGCCGGACGGATGTCGGGCCCGCCCGGGACGGTCGCGGCGGCCTCATCGGCAGCGCCGGTGTCGTCGGCGCCGGTACCGTCGTCGGCCGGGTCGGTCTTGTCCGCCTTGGGATCCGGCAGCGCCGGACCGGCGATCGGGGGCAGGTCGATACCGACCAGCCCCAGCACCGCCTCGGGCACGTCGGGGTCGATGAACACCAGCGCGGCGTTCGTCAGCGCCGTCCGCGCCCGCGTCGTCAGCAGCCCCGGGTCGCCGGGACCCGAACCGACGAACACGATGCGGCCCGGCTTGGGCTTCTGCCCTCGCACGCTCACTTGGCGAGCCATTCCCTACTCCCAGTCACTTCAGCCACTTCGGCGCGCGGCCGCTTCACCGCGCGTCCGACATGAGCTCGCGCGCACCCAACTCGAACAGCTCCCCTGCGACCGACACACCCAGTTCCCTGGCTCGGTCCGGGCTGCCGATGCCGGACGCGCGGATCACGTCGGATCCATCCAGCGCCGCCACGCAACCGCGCAGCGACAGCTCCTCGAAGACTCGGCCGTCCTCATCGATGGACTCGACCACCTCGGCGATCGCTCCCACCGGTGCGGAACAACCCGCCTCCAGTTCGGCGAGCAGGGTCCGCTCCGCGGTAACCGCCTGGCGGGTGTCGGTGTCATCCAACTCCGCCAGCAACGCCGCCAGCGCACTATCACCGGCGCGACACTCCACCGCCAGTGCACCTTGGGCCGGAGCCGGCAACATCTGCACCGGTTCCAGCGTCTCGGTGACCGCGTCGAGGCGTCCGATTCGGGCCAATCCCGCCCGGGCTACCACGATGGCGTCGAGTTCTCCGCTGCTTACCCTGTTCAACCTGGTATCTAGGTTGCCTCGTAGGGGGCGAATTTCCAAACCGAGACCCAATGCTCTAAGCTGCGCCGCCCGTCGCGGCGACGAAGTGCCCACCACCGAGCCTGCCGGCAGCTCTCCCAGCACCAACCCGCCCCGTGCCACCAGCGCGTCCCGGGCGTCCTCGCGCAGCGGAATCGCGGCGAGCAGGAACCGCGGATCATCGGCGGTGGGCAGATCCTTGTGCGAGTGCACCGCGGCGTCGACCCGGCCGTCGGCGATGGCCTCGCGCAGCGCGGCGGTGAACACCCCCACCCCGAGGTCGGCGATCGGTCCGGACGAACGGTCCCCGACCGTGCTGATCATCACCAGTTCCGCCGGGTGTCCAGCGGCTACCAGCGCGTCGCGAACGGTCCCGGCCTGGGTGGTGGCCAGCAAGCTGGCCCGGGTACCGATACGGATTAGTTCACCCAAAACGTCTACCCGGCCGACCCGGTTTCGGCGCGGACGTCGGTTCCGTCCGGCACCACTGGCAATTCCCCGGCGGTCGCGACGGCATCCACGGCGGTCGGATCGAGCTCGAACAGCTCGCGCAGCGCCTCGGCGTAGCTGTCGCCGCCAGGCGAGCTGGCCAGCTGCTTGACCCGCACGGTGGGGGCGTGCAGCAGCTTGTCGACGACGCGCTGCACGGTGCGCGCCACCTCGTCGCGCTGGGCGGTGTCCAGATCCGGCAGCCGGTGATCCAGCCGCAGCAGCTCGGCGGTGACCACGTCGGCGGCACGCTGACGCAGCGCGGTCACCGTCGGGGTGACCTCGGCCATCCGCTGACCGGCCAGATAGGTGGCGACCTCACGCGCGACGATGCCGTGCGCGGCGTCGGCGTCGGAGCTGGCGACCTGCGCCGACGGCTCGCGCTGGATCCGGTCCATGTCGATGACCCGCACCCCGGGCAGTCCGGCGACCGCGGCGTCGACATCGCGCGGCATGCCCAGGTCGCAGATCATCAGCGGTTGAGTCGCCTCGTCACGGTTACCGCCGGCCAGGGCATGGTGCACGTCGGCCAGCGACACGACCGGGCTCACCGCCCCGGTGCAGCACACCGCGACGTCGGCGACAGTCAGTGTTGCGGCCATCCGGTCCAGGCCGACGGCGTCGGCCGTGACACCGCTGTCGCGGATCTTGCGGGCCAGGCGCTGGGCACGCGGCAGCGAGCGGTTGACGACATGGATGTGTTCCACACCGGCGCGCACCAGGTGCGCCGCAGACAGCGCACCCATCGATCCTGCGCCGATCACCACCGCGGTCCGACCTTGTAACGCGTTGTCGCCCAGCTGTTTACCGGCGATGCCGAGGGCAACCGACACCACCGACGCACCGGCGGCGTCGATCCCGGTTTCGGAGTGCACCCGCTTGCCCACCGACAGTGCCCGCTGGGCCAGTTCGTGCAGCACCCGGCCGACGGTGCTGTTGGCCTCGGCGGAGGCGTAGGCCCGGCGCACCTGGCCCAGCACCTGCTGCTCGCCGACGACCGCCGAGTCCAGGCCGCTGGCCACCGAGAACAGGTGCTCGACGGCGGCCTCGCTGTAGCGGACGTAGGCGTATTTGGTCAGGTCGGTCATCGACATGCCGGAATGCTCGGAGAGCACCTGGCCGATCGCCGACAGCCCGGCGTGGAACGCCTCGACGACGGCGTAGACCTCGACCCGGTTGCAGGTCGACAAGATCATCGCCTCTGTGACGAGCGGCGATTCCAGCACCTGCTCGACGATCTTGGCCTGATCGGATTCGGCGGTGCTGAGCTGCTCGAGTACCGAGACCGGGGCACTGCGATGCGAAACCCCGAAGAGCAGGACGCTCACGGCGATATCACCTGGTCCGCTCCTTGCTGTCACCCGTGAACAAACTTCACTCCACGGTAGAGGCTAAGGCGCTGGCCCACCAAATTTGTTCGATTGTTTGCCTGCTCGATGCCGCCCGGTGTGCGGTTTCTTACCCGGGTAGGCCCGCTTGTCGGGGAACCATGCGTGCCGTCAGCGCGGGTTCCGGCCGGCCAGATCGGCCCGCAACCGGGCCTCGTCGACCTCCCAGTAGCTGTGTTCGCGCCCGTCGAGCAGCACCACCGGCAACCGGTCACCGAATTCCGCGCGCGGCGCGGTGTCACCGGCCGCAGCGGCGACGTCGACGTCGGTGGCGTTCAGGTCGAACCCGAGTTCGGCGGCCAGCTGCGTCAGCTGGGCGTGCACCGTGACGCAGACCGGACAGCCGTCGCGGGTCAGCAACTGCACCTGGGGGCGGGCCATGGCTTCAGTGTGGCGCAGGGTGGCTATGTTTTCGATATGACCAGCGGAAGTGCGGTGTCGATCACGAACCTGCTGTATCGCTACGCCGAGTCGATGGACGCCGGCGACTTGGATTCGGCCGCGGCGTTGTTCGCCCATGCCCGGATCAAGGCCGACGCCGACGGCAAGGTCGTACTCGACAGCGCCGGGATCCTGCAGCTGTGGCGCGGGCTGGTCAAGATCCATGCCGACGGCACCCCGTGCACCAAACACGTCATCACCAACCCGATTCTCGACATCGACGAGGAAGCCGGGACCGCCACCTGCCGGTCCTACTACACGGTGTTGCAACAGACCGACGCCGTGGCGCTGCAAGTGATCGCCGCCGGCCGCTACCACGACGAGTTCGAGCGGGTGGACGGTGTCTGGCGGTTCAGTTTCCGGGACTACTCGATGCTCGATCTCAAAGGTGATCTGCGCGATCACCTGGGGGTCTTGGGCCACGGGGCCGGATAGGGTTGATGGCGGCCGGATGACCGGCCGTCAGGCACAGCGGAAGGAGTCGGGTGATGGCGTTACCGGGCCCGGCCGACGGGAATTCCGCAGCAGGCGCCGACTTCGAGTCGCTGGCCGGCGACCCCAGCGCCGACCGGGCGCTTGACGACGTTCTCGACGCCGATACGCCCGCGCCGGTGGATCTGACCGCAGCCGCGTTCTTCGACGTCGACAACACCCTGGTGCAGGGCTCCTCGATGGTGCATTTCGGCCGCGGGCTGGCCGCCCGCAACTACTTCACCTACCGCGATGTCGTCGGCTTCCTCTACGCCCAGGCCAAGTTCCAGTTGACCGGCCGGGAGAACAGCGACGACGTCGCCGCCGGCCGAACCAAGGCATTGGCGTTCATCGAGGGGCGGCCGGTGTCGGAGCTGGTGGATCTGGGCGAGGAGATCTACGACGAGATCATCGCGGACAAGATCTGGCCCGGCACCCGCGAGCTGGCCCAGATGCACCTCGACGCCGGCCAGCAGGTGTGGCTGGTCACCGCCACCCCCTATGAGCTGGCCGAGACCATCGCCCGCCGGCTCGGGCTGACCGGTGCGCTGGGCACCGTCGCCGAGTCGGTCGACGGGGTGTTCACCGGCCGGCTGGTCGGCGAGATCCTGCACGGGCCCGGCAAGGCGCACGCGGTGCGGTCGCTGGCCATCCGGGAGGGGCTGAACCTGCGACGCTGCACTGCCTACTCCGACAGCTTCAACGACGTGCCGATGCTGTCGCTGGTCGGCACCGCGGTTGCGATCAATCCGGATGCCGCTTTGCGCGAGATGGCGCGCAAGCGGGGGTGGGAGATCCGCGACTTCCGCACCGCTCGGCGGGCGGCGCGGATCGGTGTGCCGTCGGCGCTGGCCCTGGGGGCCGTCGGCGGGGCCCTGGCTGCGGCCGTGGCGCACCGGAACGAGCGCGTGTGAGCTGCTCGCTGATAAGCTTCCGCCGCCGAACACCACGGCGAGCGGAGGGGTAGACCGGCATGGCAGTACACACGGAGTCGCAGGGAATCATCGGTACCCACTACCGGTTCCCGGACTACTTCGAAGTCGGCCGGGAGAAGATCCGGGAGTTCGCCCGCTCGGTCAAGGACGATCATCCGACCCACTTCGACGAGGCCGCTGCCACCGAAGCCGGGCACCCGGGCCTGTTGGCATCGCTGACGTTCCTGGCGGTCGCCGGACGTCAGGTCCAGCTGGAGATCTTCGACAAATTCGACATCCCGATCAACATCGCTCGGGTGCTGCACCGCGACCAGAAATTCACCTTCCACCGGCCGATCGTGGCCGGTGACAAGCTGTTCTTCGACACCTACCTGGACTCGGTAATCGAGTCACACGGCACCGTGGTCAGCGAGGTCCGCAGCGAGGTAACCGACGCCGACGGCAAGCCGGTGGTGACCAGCGTCGTCACCATGCTCGGCGAGTCGATCAACCAGGACGCCGACACCGAGGCGGCGACGATCGCCGCCATCGAGGCGATGCGCAACCGCCAGAAGTAGCTCGGATCCTTTCGCCGAGGGTGCGCGATCCCGGCGAAAACCGCGGCGTGTCGACCGGAGACGCGCACGCTCGGCCGAAAAAAGTCAGCCGAGGAACATGTTGCGGCGACCGGCCAGCAGCCGGTACAGCGTCTGTTGAATCGTCTCGCGCACCTGGTCGGTCAACTCAAAGGTGACCATCGGGTCGTCGGCGGCGCCGGCCTCGTAGCCGGTGGTCACGATCGGTTCACCGAAGGTGATGTGCCACTTCGACGGCAGCGGCACCAGCCCGGCGGGGCCGGCCAGCGGGAACAGCGGCGTGATCGGGAAGTACGGCACACCCAGCAACCGGGCCAACAACTTGACGTCGGCGATCATCGGATAGATCTCCTCGGAGCCGACGATCGAGCACGGCACGATCGGCGCTCCGGTGTGCAGCGCCGCCGACACGAAGCCGCCGCGACCGAACCGCTGCAGCTTGTAGCGGTCCTTGAACCGCTTGCCCAGGCCCTTGTAGCCCTCCGGGAACACCGCGGTCAGCTCGCCGGCCGCCAGCAGTCGGTTGGCGTCGACGGTGCAGGCCACGGTGTGGCCCGCCTTGCGGGCGGCCGGTCCGATCAGCGGCAGGTCGAACACCAGGTCGGCGCCGAGCATCCGCAGGTCGCGTTGGGTCGGATGGTGATCGTGCACCGCCACCGACAGCATCAGCGCGTCCATCGGCAACACCCCGGCGTGGTTGGCCACCACCAGCGCGGGCCCGTCGGCCGGGAGGTTCTCGATACCGCTGACCTCGACCCGGAACCATTCGTTGAAGAAGAACCGCAGCAGTGGCAGCGCGACGGCCTCGTTGAAGTGCGGATCAAACCCGAACTCGTCGACCTGGTAGTCACCGGTGATCCGCTCCCGCAGGAACCCGACGACCGAGGCCACCCGCCGGGCGAAGTCGCCGGGCGCCGACTCGGCGTCGTCGGGCGCCCCCGCGGCGGCGCGGCGCGCATCGATCTCGCGGACGACGGCGGCGATCTGCTCGGCCGAAGCCCGTTCGCCAGGGCCGGCCAGTGTCGACGGGTGCCGGCGCATGGCTCCCGAATTCCTGTGCAGCGGAATGACTTTGGCCCTGGAATCACCAGCCATTACGTTAACCTCCCCGCACCCTGTTGAAACTGATATCGCCCAGGCGTTGCGCCGCGCTCACCGCGCGCCGTTCCGCCGACTGCACCCATTTGGGGTCGAGGATCGGATTGAGACCTCGTCCCCGCACGTAGTCATCGAACGCCTCGGCAGTAGTCCATTTGGCGCTGTACCCGAGGTCGGTTCGCATTCTAGTCGTATCCATCACCCGACCAAAGCTGAGATAATTCAGCTGTTCCCTGTTGATCTCGGTGTAGTTGTTGGCCCGCCGCAGTGAATCCAGCGCCCACAATCCCAGTCCGGGCAGCGGTATCGGGATCCGTCCCGAGCGGCGCACCGCCTGCGACATCATGATGATGCCGTCGGCGCCGACGTTGAAGGTGCCGGCCTTGCCGGCCATGGTGGCCCGTTCCAGGGCGCCCAACGCGTCCTGCTCGTGTAGCAGCTGCAGGCGCGCATCCCGGCCCAGCACCATCGGAACCAGCGGGCCGCCGAGGTAGCGCGACAGCGCGGTGTCCATGGCGGGACCGATCATGTTGGCCATCCGCAGGATGGTGACCGCGATGTCCGGCCGGCGCCGGCCCAACCCGCGGGCGTAGCCCTCGATGTCGATGCTGTCGCGGGGGAAACCCTGGGTCGGCGGCCGGTGGCTGGTGCTGTCCTCGGTGAACAGGACCGGATCGCGCGAGCACGACCCGTAGACCTCCGAGGTCGACTTGAGCACCACCCGGCGCACCGAGGGCGCCTTCTGACAGGCGGCGAACAACTGCATGGCGCCCATCACGTTGAGCTCCTTCAGCGCCGCTCCGCCGCCCGACCGCGGCACGTACGACGCCGCGGAAGCGTGCACCACCGTGTCAACCTCGCTGTTTCGAATCACCTTGGCGATAAAGGGATTGCGAATGTCAGCGCGGACGAATTCGGCGCGTCCCATCCGGCGCAGCATGTCCTTGCTCGGCATGACCGCGTCCACCGCGATCACCCGGTTGATCAAGGGATTCTGCGTCAGCCTGGCGGTCAAATAGCCACCTAGGAACCGACACGCGCCGGTGACCAACACAACCTTCGGGTAGTGCCGGACATCGCTTCGCGTGCTGTCGCTCGGGGGGCCGGCCTCGTCCACCCCGCCAGCCTAACGGCCGCTCCGGAAAAGCAATACCGGCGATCGACCGTTTCCGTTCGGGGGCCCGGGGCAGGGCCAGGCGGAGTTACTTACCGAGTTTTCTGCGCTGCACCCGAGTACGGCGAAGCAGCTTGCGGTGCTTCTTCTTCGACATGCGCTTGCGCCGCTTCTTGATGACTGAACCCATGAACTCCGCTATCTGCTTATCTGCTTCGGCCCGCGCCGCCAGAGTGGCGCTGCTGAACTTGGTCGACCCGGTCACTTTACCCGTAGGCGGGTGTAGAGCAGAAAACCGGCACCCGACCGGCCCGACAAGACAGCCGACCCCGGGCGTCGCCGTGCGGCGACGCCCGGGGGGCGCTTAGCTGTCGACCGGTGGTCAGCCCGCGTCGAAGAAGGAAGTCTCCAGCAGGTCGTGCACCGCCTTGGCGTGCACCCGAAAAGACCGCCCCACCCGTACCGCGGGCAGCTCACCGTTGTGCACCAGCCGGTACACCGTCATCTTGCTGACCCGCATCAGCGCGGCCACCTCGGCCACGGTGAGAAATTGTGCTCGCCCCGTCTCGCCAGAGCCGGCTTCCCGTGCGGCCCTGCCGCCAGCCGAGTCTCGTGCCGAAGGCCCGTTCGCAGACGTCATCGTTACCCATTTCAATCAGGCACGTGCAGTCCCAGCGGCTTCCCCACCGCTACGCCCACACGCACAGACATAGAGGAGAATAGCGGGACGAATGGGGTTCCTGCGACGGGTGAGGGGCAATATGTGAAAAATAAGTGAATTACTCTGGTGTAACTCTTAGCTGCTCAGAGCGTGTTTTTGCGGCCTGAACCGCCCGATCGACCGAGGTCCGCAGGCCTCCGGCCTCCAGTTCGCGCAGTGCGGCCGCTGTGGTTCCCCCGGGCGAAGTCACCATCGCTCTCAGCTGCGCCGGGGCGGTGTCGATGACCGCATTCGCCGTCCCCTCGGGCTCGTCGCGCCCGTCCAACAGCATCTGCGCCGACCCTGCCATGGTCTGCACGGCCAGATCGGTGGCGCCGCGCCGGCTCAGTCCGGCGGCGACCCCGGCGTCGACCAGCGCCTCGACCATCAAAAAGAAATAGGCGGGCCCGGAACCCGACACGGCGGTGACGGCATCCAGCTGTTCCTCCGGAACGATCGCCACCGTGCCGACGCATTCGAACAGCGCGGCGACCTGGTCGACCTGCTCGCTACTGGGGAACCGTCCCTTGGCCAGCGCGCTGGCCCCGGCGCCGACCTTGACCGGGGTGTTCGGCATCACGCGGATGACTGCGGTGCCCGCCGGCAGCTTCGCTTCCACGTACCCGGTGGTGACGCCGGCCACGATGGTCACCAGAACCTGTTCGGGACTGGCCTCGGAGGCGGCGGTGACGTTCTTGGCGAACTCGGCGACGACGGAGTCCACGTCCTGCGGCTTCACCGCGACGATCACGATGGAGGCGTTCTCCACCGCGTCGGCGACCGATGTCACCAGCACCGAATACTTCTCGGCGAGCTGTCGGGCCCGGTCACCGAACCGCTCGGCAACGACCAGGTCTTTGACCGGGCGTCCAGCCGCCAGCAAACCCGCCAGCAAGGCTTCGCCCATGTTCCCGCCGCCGATGATCGCGATTCTGGCCATGGCGACAGCATGGCAGACCGGGCGATCGCAAGCGCGGCGGAGCCGCGCGCGGCGGGTCGACCGCAACAACCCAGAGCGATCGCAAGCGCGGCGGAGCCGCGCGCGGCGGGTCGACCGCAACAACCCAGGGCGATCGCAAGCGGCGGGTCGACCGGCGAAACCTGAACTGCCCGACCGGCGCTACCGGGCGGGGACCATGGCCAGCTGCCGGGACTGCACCACGATCCGGCCCTCGCAGTCCACGACGGTGTGGTCTTCGTCGAACCAGTCCTGACCGATCTGCACGCAGCTGCAGATCACCCGCAGCCAGCCGTCGGCCGGGACGGCCCGCAGGTAGGCGGTGAGCTGCACGGTGGGCGCCCAGCCGTTGCGGTTGACGGCGTAGGTCACCGGCGCCGACACATCGCCGCACAGCAGCGCGAACAGCACGTCGGGCGCGGCGTCTTTGGGCCGCACCCACATCTCGATCACCGGTGGGCCGCCGTCCGAGCGCGGGCCGAGCGTGGTCAACGCCGGCCGGATATCGCAGCCATGTGCCAGGTGCACGATGTGTTCCATCGGATGGCCCGGACCGATCGGCTCCAAGCCGGGTGGCGGCTCCGGCGTCATCAACGGCACCACCGGGTTGAACGACAGCAGTGGCGGCGCCTGGTGCTCAGGCTCGCTCAAGGTGACGACGGTGCGCACCGCGGTGCGGTCGCCCTGGGTGAGTTCAACGTCGACGAGGCTGACCCGGCGGCCGCGCTTGCGGATCGTGGTCACCAGCCGCATCGGACCGGGGTCCGGCGCCCACAGATAGCTGGCGGACACAGCGACCGGCTCCAGGCCGCCGCCATGGGCGGTGCGGGCGGCGTTGGCGCAGAGCGCCAGCATGGCGCCGCCGTGCACCTTGGGGCCGATCGTCCAGTGCCGGTTGAGTTCACCGGCGAAGATGACGGTGTCGCCATCGTCATGGCCATCGATTCGCACCAGGGCCATGGCGTCGGTGAACAGCGTGGATGAGGTCACACGGGGCTCCTTGTGTCCAAGCGATCAGCAGGTACAGGCGATCAGCGCAGCAAGTGCGTGCGGGCGAACTGTAACGACTCGATCAGCAGCGCCTCGCGCTCGTGCGGCGAACGCGCCTGCGAAGTGGTGACCTCCAGCACCACGTGACCGGTGAAATCACCGGCGGCCAGCAGCTGGCACACCTCGATCGTGGGCTGGTCGCCGCGTCCGGGCACCAGATGCTCATCAGCCGGCAGCCCGGTGCCGTCGCACAGGTGCAGGTGCGTCAGGCCCGAACCCATCCGGCGGGCCATCTCCAACGCGTCGGTGCCGGCCGTCGCGGTGTGCGAGAGGTCCAGCGTGTAGTGCGCGTGGTCGCCGTCGAGTGGGTCGTGGGACGGCGCGAACGCCGAAATCCCCGCTCCCGGGCCACCGCCGCGGCGGCGCATCCGCTCGCGGGACTGATCAGCGCCGAAGAACCGGTCGGCCCGGAACGGGAACATGTTCTCCACCGCCACCGCAACCTGGCTGGTGGCCTCCAATTCGGCGACTTGATCGCTGAATCCCTCGGCGTAGCGCCGCTGCCAGCGGAACGGCGGGTGCACCACGACGGTCTCCGCCTCGAGCCGTTCAGCGGCACGGACACTGCGTTCCAGCTTGTGGATCGGGTTGGCGCCCCAGACCCGTTGCGAGATCAGCAGACACGGCGCATGTACCGACAGCACCGGAACGCGGTACTTGCGCGACAGCCCTCGCACGGCGCCGATGTCCTGGCTGACCGACTCCCCCCACACCATCAGCTCGACGCCGTCGTACCCGAGCCGGGCCGCGTACTCGAAAGCGGCCTCGGCCCGCAGGGGGTAAACCGAAGCTGTCGACAAGCCGACCTTGATGGCGGGGCGCACGGACTAATAGTGAACGGCTAATTGGCGTGTAGCGCCAGCGGCCCCAAAGTGACCAGCAGACCGACCGCGACCGCGATCAAGGTGCTGACGATGTCGACGGTCTTGCGGACGGCCTGCACGGCGGCGACCAGACCGAGCGTGACCAGCACCGTGAGCACCAGTGCCACGATGCTGTTCCACCGCCACAGCTGGTCGAAGGCGATGAACAATCCGCCGCCGAACGCCACCGCCAACATCGATTGCAGCACCACCAGCAACCCGCCGACCGCCCCCGGTCGGCCGACGTACTCGTCGGCCGGGTCGGATGTGACGTTGTCGGCATCGTCGGATCCGGCTAAGGCTGCGGCATCGGCAGGGTCGACGTCAGCGTCGAAATCCGCCCGGGCCGACCGGTCGGTGCTGCCGGCCTTGTCGAGGAAGGAGCGCACGTAGGCGGAGTCCCCGGTCGGCAGCTCGGGCTCCCGCACGTCGGTGTCCATCACGTCGACTTCGACGTCGGCATAGGTGTCGACCGGGTCGGGACGCATTCGTTCCGCGCCCGAGCCCGTCGACTGGGCGGCGACCGCCGGGCGGCCGTTCTCCGCGGGCGGCGGATCGGACCGGCGCATCGGTCGCGGGTAAGCACTTTGCTGGGGGCCGCTACTGCGCGCGGGTTGCGGCGGGGATTTGGGCCAGCGCGGTTCGGGTTCCGACCGCTGGGGGGCCTCTACCCGCTCGACGGGTCGTGGCCCGGTGGACGGCGCGTTGCCCCGCTCCACGGGACGTGGCCCGGTGGCAGGCCGGTTGCCCCGCTCCACGGGGCGTGGCCCGGTGGCGGGCCCGCTGCTCCGCTCCACGGGACGTGGCCCGGTGGCCGACGGCTCCTCGTCGACGAACCCCGGTGCCGGGCCGGCGAGCAAGCCTCCGGTCGCCTCGCCGTCGGAACGCTCGGCGCTCTCGGAGCCGTCCGACGGCTCGTCTGGAGGGTCCTGCCCCGGGGGGCCGTCCTCGTCGCGGATGATCGGGATCTCGCCGGTCAGTTCGGCGACCGTAACCGCGTCGGCATTGCCGCGCCTGCGCCGACGCCTCCCGGTGACCGGCGGCGAGCCGATCGTCCCGTTCTTGGCGAGCAGTTCGGCAACCGAGATCGGCCGCGTCTCGACGTCGCGGGGATCCGGCTTGGGCCCAGTCATCGTCGGTTCCCTCCCGCCCCTCGGGCCATGCCCACAGATGAGGATCGCAGCAAGGTGGCGCTGTCGGCTTCACGGTCGAGTCGCCGCAGGATCAAGCCCTCCCGCAATGCCCACGGGCAAATCTGAACCGTTTCGATCGACAGCGCTCGCATGCTTGCTTCCGCCACCAGGGCACCCGCCACGATCTGCGGGGCCCGCTCGGCGCTCACCCCCTCCAATTCGGCACGATCGGCCGTGGTCATCCTAGAGATGAATGATATGAGCTGCCTAAGGCCAGCGGCGGTCAATGTGCGCCGCACTCGCGGCCCGGCGGCCGACGGAGCCGCACCGGTGAGCCGGGCCAGCGAACGAAACGTCTTGGAACTCGCCACCGCCAGGTCGGGCGGACCGGCGTCGAGCACGGTGGCGGCCGCCGTCGCCAACTCGGTGTCCAGCCAGTCCCGCAACATCGCCACCCGGCGCCGCCCGGGCGGGTCTTCGGGCAGCCATTCCCGGGTTAGCCGGCCGGCGCCCAGCGGCAGCGACAACGCCACCTGAGGCTCCTCGTCGAGACCGCTGGACATTTCCAGCGAGCCGCCGCCGATGTCGAGGTTGATGATCCGTCCGGCGCTCCAGCCGAACCACCGCCGAACGGCCAGGAAGGTCAGCCGGGACTCGTCCTCCCCCTCCAACACCTGCAGCTCGACGCCGGCCTCGGTGCGCACCCGGGCCAGCACGTCCTCGGAGTTGGACGCGTCGCGCACCGCCGAGGTGGCGAACGCCATCAGCTCGGCGCAGCCCGAACTCGCTGCGATCGTGGCGAATTCGCCGATCGTGGACACCAGTTTGTCGGCGCCGCGCCGGGTGATCTTGCCCGAGCTGTCGGTGGCCTCCGCCAGCCGTAACGTGGCCTTGGTCGAACTCATCGGGGTCGGGTGACCGCCCCGGTGGGCATCGACCACAAGGAGATGGACAGTGTTGCTGCCGACGTCGAGCACGCCTAATCGCACGGAACCAACTTAGTGGGGCGAGGCATCGTCAACGCGAGACAACCGGAATTTCTGGTCTAGCGTGGAGTTTTGTGACCCCCACGCAGCCCGGCCCCCGTCGCCGTGAAGTCGGTTTGGACTTTCCCCGCGAATGGGTGGAGTTCTACGACCCGGACAACTCCGAGCATCTGATCGCCGCCGACCTGACCTGGCTGCTGTCGCGCTGGACGTGCGTGTTCGGCACCGCGGCCTGCCAGGGCATCGTGGCCGGCCGGCCCGACGACGGATGCTGTTCGCACGGCGCCTTCCTGTGCGACGACGACGACCGCGCCAACCTCGATGACGCCGTCGCAAAGCTGACCGACGCCGACTGGCAGTACCGCGACAAGGGTCTGGGCAAGAAGGGCTACCTGGAGTACGACGAGAACGACGGCGAGGAGCAACTGCGCACCCGAACCGTCAAGGGCGCCTGCATCTTCTTGAACCGGCCCGGTTTCGCCGGCGGGGCGGGCTGCGCATTGCACATCAAGGCCGTCCGGCTGGGCGTGGAGCCGCTGACCATGAAACCCGAGGTGTGCTGGCAACTGCCGATCCGGCGCAGCCAGGAGTGGGTGACCCGGCCCGACGACACCGAGATCCTCAAGACGACGATCACCGAATTCGACCGGCGGGGCTGGGGTTCCGGCGGCGAAGACCTGCACTGGTACTGCACCGGTGACCCGGCGGCGCACGTCGGCACCAGGCAGGTTTGGCAGAGCCTGGCGCCTGAACTCACCGAACTGCTGGGCGCCAGGGCCTACGCCGAGCTGGCGGGGATCTGCAAGCGCCGCAACGAACTCGGCCTGGTGGCGCTGCATCCCGCCACCGAAGCTGCGCAACGCAACTCCGACGGGTAGCGGAGCATCGTACACTTCGATGGCTAACGGTCCATGAACCAATAACTGCAGGTCAGCTGTTGTTTCTGGCCGAAGCAGGACCGCCGGCGGAGCCCGCGCACCACGAGAACCACCGCCAACCAGGGCAATCAATGGTGTGCGGAGTCACGGAGGAATGATTTTCGGCAAGGGGCGCACGTCGGTATGATCGTCAGTGGCCTCCCCGCTAGGCGCAGCAACGTCAGAGTGCGTAACGAATTGAGAAACTCGCGCTACGCGGGCATGATCTTGTATTACACACGCCCGCTGGAGATTCATGATCAGGACCGACATGCACACCGTGGAGCTCGACCGGAACGGACTCACGCCGCCGGTAGTTCTTAGGCCTCCCGTGGTCCTCGAAGCGCGAAAACTCAACAAACAGTTCGGTGACGGCGATTCCGCCACACCGGTATTGCGCAACATCGATATCCAGATAACCCGCGGTGAATTCGTCGCCCTGGTCGGACCGTCCGGTTCCGGCAAGTCCACCCTGCTGAGCATCCTGGGCCTGCTGGACATGCCGACCACCGGCGATGTTCTCATCAACGGCCACAGCGTCTCGGCGCTGTCACGCCGGCAGTTGGCCACTGTCCGGTGTCAGACACTCGGTTACGTCTTCCAAGCATTCAACCTCCTAGCGGGCCTGTCGGTCGTGGAGAACGTCATGCTCCCGGGCCTGCTGGCCGGTAAATCCGGCCGCTCCCAGCACGCTCACGCGATGAGTCTGCTGGATCAGGTCGGGCTGGCCGCGAAATCCAAGCGGGTCCCGTCGGAGTTGTCCGGCGGCGAACAGCAACGCGTGGCCGTCGCGCGAGCACTTTTCATGAAACCCGACGTCATTCTCGCCGACGAGCCGACCGGCAATCTGGACACCGTTAATGGCCACCGCGTTATCGACGCCTTGTACAACCTGAATGCGGCCGGCCAGACAATTGTTCTGGTGACGCATGACCGGAAAATCGCCGACGACGCCCCGCGTTTGGTTTCACTGCTCGACGGTGAAATCGAGACGGACAGTGGAATGGCTCATACGCCCAACAATGTGACATGGCTCGCGGAACATTAGCCGCGACCTTCGGCCTCCTTCGGATAATCAATTTCCGGGCCGTTCGTAAACACGCTTTCCGGGCTGCACTGGCCGCTTTCTCGCTGGGTGGCGGCGTCGCAGTCGTCGTGGCCGTCATGATCGAGGTCACCAGCGTCTCCAAGGCTGTCGACGACGTCGGTTACCAGATCGCCGGACCGGCGCCATTGCGGGTGGTCGGTGCGGCCACCCGGGGCGGCATCAGCCCGGCGGTCGTCGAAGACACCCGCTCGGTGCCCGGGGTGGCGGCCGTCGTGCCGGTCATCCGCGGCGTGACGATGATCCGCAGCAATGGCGACAGTGACAAGGAGAGCTTCGGACTGGGCCTCGGCGTGGACTGCTCCGCACAGTGGATCGTCGACCCGAAGGTCTGCCAGACCGGGCAGCTCGAACCCCCGCCGTCGATCTCGCGCTCACTTGGCGACTCCCTGGGCTCCACAGCGACCCTGGTCACCGACGTCGGGCAGCTGTCGGTGGACAAGTTCCAGCGGGTGCCCGATCTGGACGACGTCAACAACGGTCTGGTCGCGGTGATGCCGCTGAGCATGGCCAAAGTGCAGTTCGCCCGCGGTGACCGAGTGGACATGCTGTACGTAACTCTGGCCAAGGACGCCGACTCCGCGCAGGTCCAGCAGCGGTTGGAGACCACGCTCGGCCCCACCTACAGCGTGCAGACCCGCAGCGAACCTGCGCGCGGCTACAACGTCAACGACGTGCTGTTGCCCCTGCTGGGCATCTTCGCGCTGATCTCGGTCGGAGTCGGGGTCATCCTGATCACCCAGATCACCAGACTCTCGGTTGAGGAACGCCGCCGCGAGATCGCGATCGCCTCCGCGCTGGGGGCGTCCCCGGCCTCGATCATGACCGGATTCCTCAGCGAGGCCGCCCTGTTGGGCGCGGCGGGATCGGCGATGGGCGTGCTGACCGGCATCGTGATCTCCGAACCGATCGTGTCCAGCGCCAGCGAGCTGACCGAACGGTTCGTCGGCGTCACCGTCCCAGTGGTCCTCAAACCGGCGATCCTGGTGGTCGGCGTGCTGGCCGGCCTCCTGCTGGCGGTCGGCGCCGCGGTAGGTCCCGCCCTGACGGCGTCCAAAACCCCCATCGCAGCTGAATTGTCCGGTCGGGCGGCGCAGGAACAGACCACGCAACGCAAGATCTGGTTCAAGGCACTGCTGCTGCTGGCGATCGGGCTGGCCGGGGTGATCGCAGCACGGCTGGCGACGCTTTCCGGCGCCTTGGTGGCCTGGCAGGCCATCATCGCCGATGCCGGCGCCGTTGTTGCGCTCATCGGCCTGCTACTGGCCACTGCGTACCTGAGCGCGCAAGCCGTCACCAGCCTGCGCCCGCGGCCGGACAAGTCGAACGGGGCGACGCTGACCATCGCCCTGAACGCGCTGCGTTCGGACCGGTCGCGCACCGCGGCCATCTCGGGCGCCATCGCGGTGCCCGTGGTGGTCGCCATCCTGCTGTCGGGATTCCTGGTGGCGATCCACATGGGCGCCACCAAGGTTGCCGAATCCCAGGCGGACGGCCGCATTGCGATCACCACGACGCAGTTCGCCGATTACGGGCCCATTGATGCCCGATTCGCCCCGCAGACGGTCAACAAACTGAACTCGGTGGCCGGCGTGGAAAAGATCGAGCGGATGGCTGAAATCGAGATCAGCCTCAAAGACGGGTCGCTGGCACATATTCAGGCGCAGGATCGGCCGACATTTCCGTTCGGATTACTCGCCGGGCAATCCCCAGAGGCAAGCCAGAAAGCCAATCAGATCGTCATCGGCAGCGTCCTGGCGCGCGAGAAAAATCTCCACATCGGTGACACTCTTGTGTTTGGAAGTGGACTCGACGCACAGGCGATGAGCATCGGCACCATTGTGGCCACCCCCGAATACGGCGGCCGCCGGATCTATATGCCCTACTCGATTGCCGAGCAGATCTACGGCCCGCAGCCCGCCGGCCTGATCTTCGCCACCCCCGAGTCGGGGTTCACCGCCGGTCAGGTCATCGACAACATCGGCGCCGCGACGTTCGACCAGCCGGTGACCGCGGTGGACACCGACGGCTACGCCTCGGACATCGCGACCTCCATCGGCCGCTACCTCACGCCGCTGAACACCCTCAAGTACGGCCTGCTCGCCATCGCCTTCATATCGGTGTTGTCGACGCTGCTGCTGGTCGGGATCCGGCGCAGGCGCGAAGTGGCCCTGATCCAGGCGCTGGGCGCCACCCGCGCGCGGGTGTTCAGCATCACCACCATCGAAGCCGTCGTCGCCGGTGCGGCCGGCGGATTGTTCGGCGCGGTGCTGTCGATCGCCATCTCCGAGGCGGTTCGGCGAGCGGCCGTCGTCAACGTCGGGCTGGTCACCCCACTGGTGTTTCCGTGGACCGATGCGGTGTTGTATGCCGTGCTGGCCACCGTCGCTGCGGTATTCGCGGCCATCATTCCCGCATGGAAGTCCACCCGGTCCACCCCGGCAACCGAACTTCGCGACGAGTGAGCCTCGGCGCGCCGACCCGAAGGATGCAATGACAGTGACCGCCCCCGCGGGTTTCACCGGCGATGCCATTTACCCGGGCGATCGCCTCTACGAGAAGGTGCGTCAAGTCTTCAACGGCCTGATCGACAAGCGGCCGCGGGTGGTGCTGCAGTGCCGCTCGACCGATGACATCGTCGCCGCCGTGCGCTACGCCGTGGACTCCGGCGCCGAGATCGCGGTGCGTAGCGGCGGACACAGCGTCGCCGGCCACTCCACCACCGACGGCGGGATCGTCATCGACCTGACGATGCTGCGCGGAGTGCG
This sequence comes from Mycobacterium sp. IDUB_21, assembly GCF_055419425.1. Taxonomy (NCBI): domain Bacteria; kingdom Bacillati; phylum Actinomycetota; class Actinomycetes; order Mycobacteriales; family Mycobacteriaceae; genus Mycobacterium; species Mycobacterium sp. IDUB_21. The sequence goes on from NZ_JBVAXQ010000004.1 coordinate 114,146, forward strand.
GGTCGACGCGGAAGCGCGGATCGCCTACGTCGACGCCGGCGCCACCTGGGGCGACGTGGACCGGGTCACCAGCAGCTACGCCCTGGCCTGCCCCGGCGGGGTGGTGTCCACGACCGGCGTCGGCGGTTTCTCGCTCGGCGGCGGCATCGGGTGGCTGTCCCGCGCCTACGGCATGACCTGTGACAACCTGATCGGCGCGGAGCTGGTGCTGGCGTCCGGCGAGGTGCTGTCGGTCAGCGAGACCGAGAACGCCGACGTGCTGTGGGGCCTGCGCGGCGGAGGCGGCAACTTCGGCGTCGTCGCGCAGTTCATGCTGCGACTGCATCCGGTCGACGGGGTGACCGCCGGTGTGCAGTCCTACCCCGACACCGACGCCGAGGCGGCGTGCAAACACTTCCGCACCCAGATGGACGACGCGCCGGATCACCTGGCCTCAATCCTGGACTTCTCCTCCGACCTCACGTCGGGACAGTCGCTGGTCAACATCCTGGCCTGCTCGACGCGAACCGACCCGGTCGCCGCCGACGACGTCCACGCGCTGCTCAACGTCCGCGGCGCGGCGGCCAAACCCGTGCTGGCACTGCAGCACAAGCTGGAGTACCCGACCTGGCAGCAGGCCATCGACCAGACGGCGCCGTACGGCTGGCTGAACTACTGGAAGTCGCTGTTCCTGACCGAACTCACCGACGAGGCGATCCGCCGTATCGCCCTGCTCGGCCGGTCGCGGCCCTCGGCGCAGACCCGACTGCACGTGATCCGGCTCGGCGGGTATGCCAGCCGGGTGCCGCCGGAGGCGACCGCCGTCGCCACCCGGGAGCACCCGTACATCATCCATTTGATGACGACCTGGACCGACCCGGCCGACACCGCTCGCTGCACGGCGTGGGCCGGTCAGGCCTTCGAGATCCTGCGGCCGCTAGGCCCCGCCGGCGCCTATCTGAACTTCGTCGGCGACGAAGGCCAGGACCGCATCCGCGCGACCTTCGGCGACGCCGGCTACCAACGTCTCGCCGACCTCAAGGCGCGTCTGGACCCCGACAACAGGTTCACCCTCAACCACAACATCGAGCCCGCGCGCTGACGTTCGCAGTTCTCAGTGTGTCGCCAATGCGGCCACACATTTACGCAGAACAGGGTGGGTATTGTGGTCCGCGGGGGAAAGGACACAGGCATGTCTGGCGCGCACGATGATGACTTGGCGTTTGCCGGCGTCGCGCGCCTGGCGCAGTTGGTGCACGAGCGGGAGGTGTCCCCGCGCGAGCTGGTGACGCTGTACCTGGATCGGATCGCCCGACTTGACCCGGTTCTGAACGTGTTTCGCACGGTGCTCGGCGATCGGGCGATGGCCGAGGCGGCGCACGTGGAGCAGCGGCTGGCGGACGGAGAGGTGCTGCCGCTGGCGGGCGTGCCCATCGCGGTCAAGGACGACACCGACGTGGCTGGCGTTTCCTCGATGTGCGGCACCGGAATTGACGTCGGTCCGGCCAGCACTGACAGCGCCGCGGTTCGCCGGCTGCGCGCCGCCGGCGCGGTGATCATCGGCAAGACCCATCTATCGGAGTTCGGCGCCTACCCGGTGAGCGAATCTGCGACCTGGGGGGTGACCCGCAACCCGTGGGATCTGTACCGGACTCCGGGCGGCTCCAGTGGCGGGTCCGCCGCCGCCGTCGCCTCCGGGATGGTGCCGGGCGCCACCGGCAGCGACAGCGGCGGCTCGGTCCGCATTCCGGCCGCCTGCTGCGGACTGGTCGGGTTGAAGGGGCAGCGCGGACGGATCAGCACCAAGGAGTCGCCCGAACGGGCGTACCGCTTCCACGGCCTCAACCACATCGGGCCGCTGGCCCGCACCGTCGTCGACGCGGCACTGCTGCACGACGCGATGACCGGCCCCGAACCCGACGACGAGATTCCTTCACCGCCGCCGGCGCCGCCACTGATGGAAGCCCTGCTGGCACCGCCGCGGCCGCTGCGGATCGCGATGTCATTCAGGCCGGTGGTCCCGGTACAGGTGAGCGACGAGGTGCGTCGGCCGGTGCTGGAGACCGCGGAGTTGTTGCGTTCACTGGGCCACGAGGTGATCGAACGCGACCCGGTCTATCCGGTGCTGGGTATCGCCGCAGTGCTCGCGCTGTTCATGAACGGGTTCGCCCACGAGATCGAACGGCTGCCGAAAACCGAACTGCTGGAACGGCGCATGCAAGCCGAGGCCCGAACCAGCCGCCTGGTCCCGGATTGGGCTGCCCGCCGCGCCGTCGCCGCCGAGCCCCGGATCACCGCCCGCCTGCAACGCCCGATCGCCGACTTCGACATCCTGATGACCCCGGTGCTGGCGATCCCGCCGGTACGGGTTGGCTACTTCGAGGGATACGGCCCGACCCGTTCGATGCTGCGGATGCTGAAGTTCATCCCGTTCACCTTCCCGCAGTGCTACAGCGGGCAGCCGGCGATCTCCGTCCCGACCGGGATCGCTGCCGACGGCCTACCCGAGGCGGTGCACCTGGTGGCGCGGGCCAACGACGAAGCCACCCTGATTTCCCTTGCCGCACAGATCGAATCGGTACAGCCGTGGGCTCAGCGCCGGCCCCCGACCGAGGCGATGCTGAGCCACGTCGGCTAGGCGATCGCAAGCGGGGCGGAGCCGGGCGGCGCGGTCGCCGTGGTAGCGCAGGTCACTGCATTCACTTGTGTCACTGTGGTTTTGGTTGTGGATAACTTCGGCGACTTGTCGGACATCCGGGCTAGGATTAGCACATGCGTTCGAATGGCCGGGAAGAGATCGTCGAGGCACTCGACGTCCTGGCCGCTGACCTGGACCGGGCGCTGGAACTCGATTTCGATGCGTTGACGCCACGGGAGTGCGTTGCCGTGTTGCGGCGCTGCGAGCGGCTGCGCCGCCGACTGCCGGCGCTGGAGCATCCGATGGTCAACCAGCTCGCCGCCGCCGACCCCGCCGAGATCGGCGGCAAACCTCGCTGGGTGCTGGCCGACGAGTTGCACCTCACCCGTGGTGAAGCCGCCCGCCGCATCACTGACGCCGCCGAACTGGGACCACGCCGGGCCATGACCGGAGAACCCCTAGAAGCGGCATTGCCGACCGTGGCCACCGCTCAACGGCAGGGACACATCGGCGCCGAGCACGTCGCGGTGATCCGCTCCTTCTTCCACTACCTCCCCGACAGCATCGATCCGGGCACCCTGACCCAAGCCGAACAGCACCTGGCCGGCCTGGCCACCCGGTGTCGTCCCGACGAGCTGACCAAACTCGCCCGTCGGCTCACTGATCTCCTGCATCCCGACGGCAACTACTCCGACGACCAACGGGCCAAACGCCGCGGTGTGGTGCTGGGCCCCCAAGACCGCGACGGCATGACCCCGATCAAGGGTTACCTCGATCCGCAGGCACGGGCCACCTGGGATGCGGTCTTGGCCCGCTGGGCGGCCCCGGGAATGTGCAACCCCGCTGACCCCATACCGTGTGCCAGCGGCACACCCACCCAAGAAGCGATCGAGGCCGACACTCGCGGTGCCGCACAACGCAACCATGATGCGCTCACCGCGATGTGCCGCGCCATGCTGGCGTCGGGAGACCTGGGCCAGCACAACGGTTTGCCGGCCACCATCATCGTCTCGACCACCCTGGCCGACCTGGAGGCAGGGGCCGGAAAAGCCCACACCGGCGGCGGGAGTTGGCTGCCGATGTCGGATGTGATCGCCATGGCGTCACACGCCCACCACTACCTGCGCATCTACCAGGGCGCCAAAGAGCTGGCGCTGTATCACACCAAACGACTGGCCTCACCAGCGCAGCGGATCGTGCTGTATGCCAAAGAGCGCGGCTGCGGCCACCCGAACTGCACTGTGCCCGGGTATTGCTGCGAAGTCCACCACGACGATGATTACGCCACCACCGGGCGCACCGACATCGACGGATTGAGCCTGCGCTGTGGTCCCCACCACGAACTCATCACCTCAGGCGGCTGGAAAACCCGCAAACGCCACGACGGCACCACCGAAACCCTGCCGCCACCCCATCTCGACCACGGCCAACCCCGCACCAACTATTACCACCACCCCGAAAAGCTGTTGCACGAGAACAACTCCGACGATGAGGACGGCGAAGGTCCGTAACCGGTGCGGGTCGTCTCCTGCAGTTAATCCAGGTAACCGTTGTCGCGGTACCACTCGTAGCCGGCGCGCAGCGCGGTGCGGAACGGGGTGAACGGCACGCCCAGCTCATTGTGAGACTTGCCGGCGTCGGCGTAGATCTCGGCCGTCGACAGTCGCATCTGCCGAGCATCGATCGGCAGCCGCGGCCCCACAATGGTTCGGGCGACGCTGACCCCGGCCGCCGCCACCGGAATTATCCAGCGCGGCAACACGATCGAGGGCGCACCCCGGCCGAAGAGCTCGTTGGCGGCCGTAAACACCTCACGGAACGGCAGGTTCTCCCCGCCGAGGATGTAGCGTTCCCCGATCCGGCCCCGTTCGGCGGCAGCGATATGTCCCGCCACCACGTCATCGACCGAGACGAAGTTGGTGCCGCCGGGAGCCGCGAACCACAACCGGCCATGCTTTGCTTCGACGAGCATCGCGCTGGCGATGCGGTTGACGTCGCGAGGCCCGATGACCACCGACGGGTTGACGATCACCGCCGGCAGACCCGCCGCGACCGCCTTGCGTAGTTCGGCCTCGGCGAGGTGCTTGCTATGCCCGTAGGGGAACTGCCGGGGGCGGATGTTGAACTCGTCGGTCTCAACCAGCTCATGCCCGCGCACCGGGACGCCCAGTGCGGCAAGCGAGCTGGTGTAGACGAAACGCTGCACCCCGGCGCGCTGAGCGGCGGCGGCCATGTCGCGGGTGCCGTCGACATTGGTGCGGTACAGCCGGGTCTGGGTCCGGTAGCGCCAGTAGTCCGAGATCGCCGCGGTGTGGAACACCCAATCGCAGTCGGCCATCGCCTCGGTCAGCGCATCGACTCCGTCGAGTACGTCACCGACCAGGGTCTCACAGTCCAACCCGTCCAGCGCGGCCATCGGCGACGTCGAACGCCGTAGCACCCGCACCTGCATGCCGCGATCGAGCAACGCGGCCACCAGGTTCGAGCCGACGAATCCGGTTCCGCCGGTGACGAATGCACGCATTAAGGGTCAGAACCGGTAGGTGGTGCAGCCGACCTCGACACCGGACCCGACGGCCATGATCAGTGCGACGTCGCCGGGCTTGACCAGCCCGCGCTGCCGGGCGTCGGCGATCTGATAGGGCAGGGTCGAAGTGAAGGGGTCATTGATCCAGCCCTGCACCTCAAGGTCGACGAACCGCGACCGGTCCACGCCGATGCGCGCGGCCAGGTCGTCGAGAGCGGCGCCGGGTAGGTACGGCGGCAACACCAGGGCGATGTCTTCGGGCTCCAGTGTCTCCAGGGTCAGCAATTCCTTCACCGCCGACGGCAGGCAGCTCAGGTAGATCGACGCCAGGTTCGGGTCGCGGTCCACCCGCAGCCACATATGGCCGTCGCGCTCCTGGGTGTAGCTGGCCAGCGCCCCACGGTATTCCGGATGGTGTTCGAAGACGAACCGGCCGAAGCCTTCCGGTCCGTGGCTTCGGCTCAGCATGATCGCCGACCCGGTCTCGGAGATGCCGTTGCGCCGGTAGCCGCTCTCGACGGTGTTGTTCTCCACCTCGGAGGCCAGCACCATGGCGTGGCCGGTCCGGCCGGCACCGATCATCCCCGCGGCGACATGGCAACCGTTGAGGAAACCGACCGCGCCGTTGAGGATGTCGAACGCGAACGTCTTGGGTGCGTCCGCAGACTCCGGCTCGGCATTGAGCCCGACCTCGCCGGCGACCAGGGTGGCGACCGCCGGTTCGCTCAGGAAGTCGTCACGGTAGATGCCGGTGTGGATGAGAAGTCCGACGTCGGTCCGCTCGACACCGCTGTCGTCCAAGCAGGCGGCGGCAGCGTCAATGGCGAACGCGATGTTGCTGGGCTGCGACCCGCCGGGCCCCGAATCGGGCGCCGCCATGCCAATGCCCTCGATGCGCACCCGCGGTGTCGCCGGCAGTTCCCGGCGACCGGCCGCGGACCGACCGCCGCGACCGGAATGGGCGGCGTGGCCGTTCGCGGCCCGTCGCATCCGGTCGGGCAGGTCGTCGAACGTGTAGAGCCCGGTGCCGATGGTCTGTCCCGAGCCGGTGATGGACAGCACCACGTTGTCGCCGGAGTTGATCCGGCCCGCGTTGATGTAGTCATACAGCGCGACGAAATGCGTGGTGGTGGCGGTGTTTCCACGTTCCGCCAGGTTGCAGATGGTGTTGGCCCGACTGGCCGCGCCCGCACCGAAGACCCGGTTGATGGTCAGGATGGCGTCGTTGATGGACGCCTCGGAGGTCTGGTGCATCAGCAGGTGGTCGGCTGTCTCGGGCCGCCAGCCGTGCCGCTGCATCACCGCCGCGACGTAGGGCACCGAGTGCTTTACCGCGATCGCGGTCTGGGTGACCGAATCGGTGACCATGATCGCGCCGCCATGCGGGCCGTCGGTGGCCTTGGCGATGCACAACTTGGCGAACTCGCTGTAGGTGGCCAGGTCCAGGTCATGGAAACCGACCCGGTCGCCTGCTCCGAGTTCGAGCACCGCCGCCGCGCCGGCGTCACCGACGGTCAGGCAGGCCAACCGCGGGTCCATCGCATTCTCGATCTCGTGCTGCGCGGTTTCGGTGATGTGGCTGATGTATTCGCCACTGAACACCAGCGCGTTGCGCACCAGTCCGGTCTTCAGGAAGTCCTGGGCCACGCTGACCCCGGTGAACATGCCCGCACAGGCGTTGTTGATGTCGAAGCACACCGCGTTGGTCAGCCCCAGCTGGTCGCGCAGCTGCGAGGCCGTGCTGGGCTCGAAGGTGAACATGTGCTCGGGGCCGTCGCAGCGGGAGATGTTGCAGGCGATGACCAGGTCGATCTGTTCGGGCTGGTAGCTCGAACGGGACAGGCAGTCCTCAATCGCCTTGCGGCCCAGATCGATCGAGAACTCGTCGACACCGGCCATCCGCCGGTTCTTGATGCCGGTGAGTCGCTCCAGCGGGATCTTCACCTCGTTGACGCAGTCGGCCAGCACCTGCTCGGTGGAGACCGCCCGTGGCGGCAGGTACACGCCGAGGCTTTCGATCACGACGTTGCGCGACGGACCGGTCTGCACCGGCTTGATCACCGGCGCTGCAACGGCTTTCGGAGGCGCGGGCGCATCCCGAACAGCCGGGACAGCCGGGACGCCCGGCCCGGAAGGCACTGCCGCGGCCGCGGTGTCGTCGCCGATCGGGCCGAATTCGGCGGCCAGCTCGACGATGGTGCCGTAGACGAACAGCGACTCCGGCCGCAGTTCCAACCCGAGCTCCCCCACCCGCACCGCGACCTCCAGCGCCTGGGTGGAGGCACCACCGAGGGCGAAGAAGTCGTCGGTGACGCCGACGCGATCCACGTCGAGCACCTCGCGCCAGATCTTCGCCAGCACCTCTTCGGTGTGGTCGCGCGGAGCCACGAACTCTGTCGGTGTCGCGTCGAGGTCCTCGTCGACGGCCAGCAGTGCCCGGCGATCCACCTTGCCGCTGGCGGACAGCGGAAGCAGGTCGGTGGTGCGGAACACCGCAGGCACCATCGCCGCCGGCACCAGGTCCAGCAGGAAACGGCGCAGCTCCGCGGTGCCCGGCGCGGCGGCCACCGGCACGATATGCGCGATCAGCGCGGTGTTGCCGGAGCTGTCTTTGCGTGCCACGACGGCGCATTCGGCGACGCCGGGGTGCTTGGCCAGCGCGGCCTCCACCTCGCGGAGCTCGATCCGGAAACCGTTGATCTTCACCTGGTCGTCACGGCGGCCCAGGTACTCGATGTTGCCGTCGGGCAGATACCGGGCCAGGTCGCCGGTGCGGTAGAGGAGCGCACCCGGGTGATCGGTGAACGGGTCGTTGCCGAACGCGGCAGCGGTGGCCTCGGGCCGGTTCAGGTAGCCGCGGGCCACGCCGACGCCACCGATGTGCAGTTCGCCGGGAACCCCGATCGGAACCGGGTTGCCCGCGGCGTCCAACAGGTGGATCGCGATATTGGCGATCGGCCGTCCGATCGGGACGATCGGCTCGGTTGCCCCGCGCACGCAATGGAAGTGCGTGACGTCGATCGCGGCCTCGGTCGGGCCGTAGAGGTTGTACAGCTCGGCGGGAAGGGCAGCGAAGAACGCGTCGCGCAGGTCAGCGGTGAGTGCTTCACCGCTGCAGAACACCCGGCGCAGCCCCGTACAGGACGCCGCCTCCGGTTCCGCCAAGAAGCGGCGCAGCATCGATGGAACGAAATGCATTGTGGTTACGCGCTGTTCGGCGATAGTCCGGGCCAGGTAGCCGGCGTCCTTGTGGCCCTCCGGTTTGGCGATCACCACCCGGGCGCCAACGGTCAACGGCCAGAAGATCTCCCAGACGAACGGGTCGAAGTTGATCGGCGTCTTGTGCAGCACCCGATCCTCGGCGGTCAACGGATAGGCGTCCTGCATCCACAGCAGTCGGTTGCGGATGCCGGCATGACTGTTCAGCACACCCTTGGGCGCACCGGTGGAACCGGAGGTGTACATCAGGTAGGCAAGGTCGACCGAGGGCACTTCGGGAGCGGATTGCTCCTCAGCCGGTACCGCCGAGGGCTGATCGAGGCAGAGCCGAGATCCGGTGAAACCCGTTGGCACGTGGGGCAAATGCTGGCGGTGGGTGACGCAGACCGGCGCATCCGGCACGTCGGCGAGCATCGCCTCCATCCGCCCGGCCGGCTGGGCGGGGTCCAGCGGCAGGAAGACACCACCGGCCTTGAGCACACCGAGCAGTGCGATCACCAGATCTTCGGAGCGGTCCATCAGCACCGGCACCACGGCGGGGCCGGCTGCGGCACCGACGCCGAGCTGACGCAGCCGGTGCGCCAACCCGTTGGCCCGCCGGTCCAGTTCGGCGTAGCTCAGCTCCCGGCCGTCGTAGGTCACCGCGACGGCGTCGGGCGTGCGTGCGGCGGCGACGGCGACCATCTCGTGCAGGCCGGCCGGGGCCGAAGAAACCGGGTAGTCGACCGCGGTGTCGTTCCAGGACTGTAGCTCGGCTCGCTCGGTGTCGGTGAGCATCGGCAACCGCGACACCGGACCGTCGGCGGCCCCGGGCTCCACCAATCCCGCCAACAGCAGGGTGAAGTGCTGCGCCATCAACTCCATGGTCGCGGCGTCGAACAGGTCGGTGTTGTACTGCAGCGCGGCCTCTAGCCGGTCCTCATGCTCGCCCACCTGCATGGTGATGTCGAACGGGGAGCCGCCCTGACCGATGTGCAGAGTTTCCAGGTTCAGGGCGTCAGAGACGCCGGGGGTGTCAGAGACGTCGGAGACGCCGGTATCAGCGGTGCCTGTGTTCTCTTGGAACAGCCGGACCTGCTGCCAGGCGAACGACACCTGGAACAGCGGGGTGCGCCCGGCGTCGCGCACCGGCCGCAGCCGCTCCACGAGCAACGGCAGCGGATAGTCCTGGTGGCCGATCGCGCCCAGCACGGTGTGTTTGACCTGGCCCAGCAGCGCAACGAAGGACGGGTCGTCGCTCACGTCGACGCGCAGCGGCAACGGGTTGGTGACATAGCCGACCATGCCCATCAGCCCGGCCCGGTCACGGCACGCGAACGGCGAACCGATGACCAGGTCGTCCTGACCGCTGTAGCGGTGCAGCAGCACCGCGTAGGCGGCCAGCATGGTCATGTACGGCGTCGCGCCGACGGTCCGCGCCACCTGTTTCAGCCCGGCAGTCACCTGCGCGTCGATGCTGAACCGGTGCAGCGCGCCGCCGTAGGTCTGCACGGCCGGCCGCGGCCGATCGGTGGGCAGCGCCAGCGTCGGCAGCTCACCGCTGAACGCCTCGCGCCAGTACTCCCAGAGCCGCTCGCCGTCGGGTCCAGCCAGCATCCGGGCCTGCTGCGCGGCGTAGTCGACATACCGGTCTGCGGTCGCCTCCGGCGGCGGGGCGCCGTGCTCGGCGGCATACAGCGTGCCCAGCTCATCGAGAATGACGTCGATGGACCAGAAGTCGACGGCGATGTGGTGCACGGTCAGCACCAGCACGTGATCTGTCTTCTCGCCCCCCAGGGCGCGCTGCAACAGGGTCAGCCGCAGCACCGGACCGGTGCGCAGATCGAACGGTCGGTCGGTCTCGGTCTGGATCCATTCCTGCAGCTCGGCCGCGTCCGCACCGATACGCTGCGTGGCGATCCGCACCGGCCAATGCGCGTGGACGAGTCCGATCGGCTGGCCGTCCCGCTCGGTGTAGGTGGTCCGCAGCATCGGGTGCCGGTCCACCAACGCCTGGGCCGCCCGCTCCAGGGCCGGCACGTCGAGGCCGGCGCCGATGCGTCCCGCGTAGGCGACGGTGTAGGCGGCGCTGTCGGGTGCGAGCCGGTGTACGAACCACATCGACCGCTGTCCGTAGGACAACTCGTGTTCGGAGGCCGCGTTCTGCGCTTTGGCCTTCAGCAACTGGGCCAGCAGTTCACGTTTCTTCTCCGGCGACAGGCCGGAGATGTCGATGGGCACCTCGGGGTGATCCGCCATCGACTAGCCCCCGTCCTTGGCATGCTCACCGTCGGCGATCATCTTCGCCAGCAGCGCGTCCACTGCCTCATCGGAGAGGTCGGAGACCTGCGCGAGCAGGTCCGTCTCCGGTGCCGGTGCCGGCACGTCAGGCGACGCACCGGTGCCGGGAACCGGTATCCGCTCGGCTTGGCCGACCCCACCGCTGCAGGCCAACTGCTCACCGAGCCAACTGGACAGACTGACCACGCTGGGACCGTCCAGCAACCGGGCAACGGGCACCACGATACCGAGTTCGCGCTCCACCTGGATGCGAAGTTCCAGGGTGATCAGCGAGTCCACCCCGAGACTGTTCAGCGGGGCCGTCACGTCCAGTCCGGCCGGGGCCAGGCCCAGCTTGCCGGCGACCAGGTCACGCAGGTGGGTCTCCAGCAGCCGCTGACGCTCCTGCGGATCGGCGGCCTGCACCGCCTCGAACAGGCCCCCGAACGAGCCACCGCCGGTTGCCGCGTCGCCCGGGGCGCCCGACACGGTGGCCTGCACGTCGCGCAGCAACGGCGAATGCGCGCTGGGACGCCACCGCGCCCAGTCGATGTCGAGCACCATGACCTGCGGCGCCACCGCGCCGGAGCCGGCCAGCAGACCCGCCAGCGTCGCGAAGTACGCCTCCGCCGACATGCCTTCGACGCCGTAGTGCGAGAAGTGCCGGTGCAGTTCGGAGTTGGTGAACATGCCCAATCCGGTCCACGGGCCGAAGTTGACGCTGAGCGCGGGCCGGCCGGCTGCGCGGCGTTGCCAGGCCAGCGTGTCCAGGAAGGCGTTCGCGGCCCCGTAGTTGGCGGCCCCGGGCGAACCCAGCACCGATGCCGCCGAGGAGAACAGCACGAAGAAGTCCAGCTCCGCATCGGCGGTCAGCGCGTGCAGGTTCCAGGCGCCCTGAACCTTCGGCGCCATCACCGCACGCAGCTTCGGTGCGTCCAGGCGGGCCAGGATCGCGTCGTCCACGGTGCCGGCGGCGTGCACCACGCCGCGCAGCGGCGGCATCGATGCGCCGATGGTGGCGAGCACCGCCGCGACGTCGCCGGCCAAGCTGACGTCGCCTTGGGCGACCGTCACCTCGGCACCGGCCGCCCGCAGCGCATCCAGCGTCGCCTCCGCCGTCGCCGAGGGCGCGCGGCGGCCCATCAGGACCAGGTGGCGGGCACCGCGCTCGACCAGCCAGCCGGCCACCTCGCCGCCGACCGCGCCGAGGCCGCCGGTGACCAGATAGGTGGCATCGGCTGGCAGCGAGAACTCGCCGGACTGTCCGGACGGAGCCGAGTAGGGCTCCAATCGCGCCACGTAGCGGCGATGGCCGCGCAGAGCCACATCGGCCTCACTGTCGTTCGCCCAGATCTCGCTGAACAGCGCCCGCAGTTCTTCGGGACCGCCGTCAGAGGACAGGTCGACGCCGGTGGCGTGCAGTTCCGGGTGCTCGTGGTCGATGCTGCGGGCCAGCCCCCAGACCGGCGCCTGCCCGACCGACAGTGCGCCGGACTCGGACTCTTCCCGGCCGGCCGGCTGCACCCCGCGGGTCACCAGCCACAACCGCGGTGATTCCGGCCAACCGGCCAGCGTCAGCGCCTGGATCAGATGAACCACGCTCAGCGTCCCGACGTCTGTCGCCGTCTGAAGCGACTCGTCGCTGGTATCGGCCGGGGACGCGGCCAGCAGGTTCCACAGGTGCACCACACCGCGGCACGGCGGCCGGTCGCCGCCGAACGCCGCGCGCAGCAGCTCACCGAAGTGTTCGGGCCGGCCCGGGTCGATGCGGTAGCTGTCGGCGGTCACCCGTTCGATCTCGGCAAGCCCGACGACCGGTTCCACCAGCACGCAGGGCTGCGCCTGCGCCTCGAGATGGTCACGCAGGGTGTCGGCCACCGGGCCGTCGGACAGGATCAGCCAGCTGCCCGGTTCGGCGGGCCGGCCCTCGCCGTCGGACGCGATCGAGGACGGCTGCCAGCGGACCTGGTACATGCGCTCTCGCTGGTCCGCCGGGGCCGCGGCGGCCGGCGCGTGAGATTGGCCGGCGACGAGGGTGCCGGTGGCCAGCAGCGACCAGTCCGCGCCGGCAGTGCTGCCGTAACACTCGAAGGTGTGGTTCTCCTCCGCGTCGGCCAGCGCGAACTGAACGGTGCGTGCCATGGCCGGACCGCCCTGCAGGTCCAGCTCACCGACCGTCCGGCTGCCCGGGCCGAATGCCACTTCGGCCGCCTTGCAGGCCAATTCACCCAGCTGCTCGGCGGACAGCGCCCCGGTGGTCACGTCGACCTCGGCCAGCACCGTTCCCGGTTGGGCGGCCGGCCGGATCGGGCCGCGCCAGCCGTCGCCGGGCGCACCGGCGCCGCTGTGGCGCGGCGCCGCGATGGAGCCGGCCTCCAGCCAGGAGTGCACCCGCTGCCAGGGATAGGTCGGGGCGGGGACGCAGCGACTGCCCTCGGGGTAGATCTGCTTCCAGTCCACCGGGTGTCCCAGGGTGTAGAGGGTGCCCAGCGAGCCGAGCATGGTCGAGCGGCCCTCGTCGTCGCGGCGCATCGACGGCAACAAGGTGCAGCTTCGCCGTAGATCCTCGACGTCCTCGCGGGCCCCGGTCAGCAGGATGGGGTGCGGGCTGAGCTCGACGAAGGTGTCGTGCCCGGTCTCCAGCAGCCGCCGCAGCGCAGGCGAGAACCGCACCGGCGAACACAGATTCGCCACCCAGTAGTCGGCGTCCAGCAGCTTCTCGCCCACCAGCTCCCCGGTGACCGTCGAGTACATCGGCGTGGTCGGCGCGGTCGGCTTCAGCTTGACCAGGCTGCCGCGCAGGCCCGCACCGAGGGCCTCCATCTGCGGGCTGTGCGAGGCGACGTCGACCTCGATCCACCGGCAGAACCGGTCGCGCTGCGCCAGCTTGGCCATCAGCTCTTCCAGCACCTTGCGCTCGCCGGCGAGCACGGTCGACCGGTGGCTGTTGCTGGCGGCCACCGCGACCTCACGCTCGTGGCCGGCGATGAGCTCCTGGGCCTCGGCCATGGTGGTCTCGGTGACCATCATCGCCCCGCGACCGCGGACGCCCCGCAGCATCCGGGCCCGGGCGCAGATCACCCGCGCGGCGTCCTCCAAGCTCAGCGCTCCCGCCACGTGGGCGGCCGCGACCTCGCCGAGGCTGTGCCCGACCACCGCGGCGGGTTCGACTCCCCAGGACCGCCACAGCGCCGCCAGCGCCACCTGGATCGCGAAGATCGTCGGCTGCAGGATGCCGATGTCGGTGAGCTTCGATTTGTCCTCACCGCGGGCGAGTTCTTTGAGGATCGAGTGCCCCAGGTGCGGATGCAACGCGTGATCGCAGGCAGCGAGGGCGTCGGCGAACACCGGCTCGTCGACCTGCAACCGCTGAGCCATGCCGTGCCACTGCGAGCCCTGACCGGAGAAGATGAACGTCACGCCGCCGGATTGGGCAGCGCGGGACGTCGAACAATGCCCGACCGACAGTCCCGGTCGCGACTCGCCCAGCCGGTAGGCCGACAGCGATTCGAACAGCGCCGCCGGGGAGTCGCCGACCATCGCGAGCCGGTAGTCATGATGGCCGCGGCGGGCGCCGGCGGTGTAGCAGAGGTCGGTCAGTGAGTTTCCGTCCCCGCTGCCGCCCGCGCTACCGCCCGCGAACCCGCCGGCGAACAGAGCCATCTCGTACTCGCCGACCAGCGCGGTCAGCGCCTCCGGCGACCGGGCGGACAGCGCCAGCAGTTCGGCGCGCGGCGCCGCGGTGTCATCCGGGTGGCTGCTGCGCACCTGTGGGGCCTCGGTGAGCACGACATGGGCGTTGGTGCCGCCGAACCCGAACGAGCTGACCCCGGCGATGGCGCGACTGCCCGCCGGCCACGGGGTCAGGGCCTGCACCACCTCCAGCGGCAGGCTGTCGAACAGAATGTGCGGGTTCGGTTCGGTGAAGTTCAGGCTGGCCGGGATGGCCCGGTGCTGCAGGGACAGCGCCACCTTGATCAGGCCGGCGATCCCGGCCGCCGCTTCGAGGTGGCCGATGTTGGTCTTGACCGAGCCCACCAGGCAGCGGCTGCCCTGCGGTCGGCCTTCGGCCAGCACAGTGCCCAGGGCGTTGGCTTCGATGGCGTCGCCGATCGATGTTCCGGTGCCGTGCGCCTCGACGTACTGGACCGCGCCGACCGGCAGGCCCGCCCGGCGGAACGCCTCGGTGAGCACTCCCTCCTGAGCGCGCCCACTCGGTGCGATCAGCCCGTTGGTCCGGCCGTCGGAGTTGGTGGCGCTGCCGCGGATCACGGCGTAGATCGGATCGTTGTCCTCCAGCGCCTTACTCAGCGGCTTGAGCACCACCGCCCCGGCGCCCTCGCCGCGCACATAGCCGTCGGCGTCGGCGTCGAACGTCTTGCACCGGCCGTCCGGGGCCATCACCCGGGCCTTGCTGAAGTTGATCGCCAGGGCCGGCGACAGGATCACGTTCACCCCGGCGGCCAGTGCCGTACTGCACTCGCCGTCGCGCAGACTGCGGCACGCCAGGTCGACCGCGACCAGCGACGACGAGCAGGCGGTGTCGACCGACATGCTCGGTCCGTGGAAGTCGAAGGTGTACGACAGCCGGTTGGCGGCGATGCTCAGCGCGTTACCGGTGCCGGTGTAGGCATCGACGAGCTGGGGCTGACCCAGCCGCAGGAAGCCGTAGTCATTGGTGGAGATGCCGACGAACACGCCGGTCCGGCTGCCGGCCAAAGCTTCCGGCACCTGACCGGCGTCCTCGAGGGCCTCCCACGCCACCTCGAGCAGCAGTCGTTGCTGCGGATCCATCTGCGCGGACTCGCGCGGCGAGATCCCGAAGAACTGGTAATCGAAGCCGTCGACCCGATCGAGGAACCCGCCCCGGCGGGTGACCGCGGTGCCCGGCACCGACGGGTCGGGGTTGTAGAAGGCCTCGACGTCCCAGCGGTCGGCCGGGACCTCGCTGGTGGCGTCCACCCCGCCGGACAGCAGCCGCCAGAAGGCTTGGGGCCCGTCGGCGCCCGGGAACCGGCAGCCCATGCCGACGATCGCGATCGGCTCGTCGG
Organism: Mycobacterium sp. IDUB_21; assembly: GCF_055419425.1. Classification (NCBI taxonomy): domain Bacteria; kingdom Bacillati; phylum Actinomycetota; class Actinomycetes; order Mycobacteriales; family Mycobacteriaceae; genus Mycobacterium; species Mycobacterium sp. IDUB_21. Next base: position 129,819 of record NZ_JBVAXQ010000004.1, read on the forward strand.
CGGCGGGCCGTGCTGTGTTTTCGGCGGCACCACCGGCTGCCTTGGCCGCCGGTGCGGCCGATGTTTTCGCGGTGACGCGGGCCAGGTGCTGCGACAGGATGTCGATTGAGGGGTATTCGTAGGCGATGGTCGGGGCCAGCTCGTAGCCCAGCCAGCTCTCCAGGGCGGACGAGAGCCGCACCGCGTGGATGGAGTCCAGCCCATAGTTGGCGAACGGTTTGGCCGGGTCGACCTCCGCGACGGGAAGCTCGAGGTCCTGGGACAGCCGGTCGATGAGCCAGGTAGTGATCTCGGCAGCACTGCGCTGCCCCTGCGTCGTCGCCATCGGGGCCGGTTCGGGCTCGGCCTGGGGTCCGGTGGCCGGGCTGGTCGGCGGCCACTGTGCGACCACTGGCAGCGCGCCGTCGAGGTACTGCTGCTTGCAGGCGCTGCGCTGGATCTTGCCGCTGGAGGTGGTGGGCAGTTGCAGCGGCTGCACCAGCACGACGGCGTGGGTGCGGACCGCGTGGTTCTCGGTGACCGCGGTGCGGATGACCTGCATGGCCTCGGCGGCCACGTCCTCGCCGATCCGGCTCGGGTCCACCTCCTGCACCACCACGAGCTGTTCTGCTGCGCCCGGTTCCGGGGCGATCGAGAACACCGCGCCGCGGCCGCGCAGCAGCGCGGGGTTGGTGTTCTGGACGGTCAGCTCGATGTCGTTGGGGTAGTGGTTGGTACCCCGGATGATGATCAGGTCTTTGCGGCGGCCGGTGACGTACAGCTCCCCGGAATGCAGGAATCCCAGGTCTCCGGTGCGCAGGAAGGGGCCGTCCCCGCTGTCTGACAGGGTCGCGGCGAACGTCTCCGCGGACAGCTGAGGTGCTCTCCAGTAACCGTGGGCGACGCTGCCGCCGGACACCCAGATCTCGCCGACCCGGTCGCCCGCGCATTCACGACGGGTCTCCGGATCGACGATCAGCACCCGCTGACCGCCCGGCGGCTTGCCGAGGCCGATCAGTGCAGCCGCGTTGGGGTCGCCCGCCGGGACGTCGACGACCCTGCTTTCGCCCAGCGCGACGCGGTCGATCTGCCGGGCGACCGGCACCGGCGAGTCCGACCCGCCCGAGACCAGCAAGGTGCCCTCGGCCAAGCCGTACACCGGCAGGAACGACTCGCGCCGGAAGCCGGCCGGAGCGAACGCCTCGACGAAACTGTCCAACGTCGCGGCGCGCACCGGTTCGGCGCCGCACATGGCCGTCGCCCAGCTGGACAGATCCAGGGCGGCACGCTCCTGCGGACTGCTGAGCTCGACGCACATGTCGTAGGCGAAGTTGGGGGCCGCGGTGATCGTGCCGCGGTGTCGCGAGATCGCCTCCATCCATCGCATCGGCCGTTTGATGAACGCGCTCGGGGGCATCAGCAGCGAATGGCCGCTGGCGTTGAGCGTCGAGAGCAGACCGCCGATCAGCCCCATGTCGTGATAGGGCGGCAGCCAGAAGACACCCCGCACGGGCCCGTCGATCCGGTCGCCCCACGCCTGCAAGATGGTCTCCAGGTTGTGCACCAGGTTCCCGTGGGTCAGCACGACGCCCTTGGGCGCGCTGGTCGACCCGGAGGTGTACTGCAGCATCGCGACGGTGTCACCGTCGATCTGGGGCGCCACCCAGGCCGCCTCGCGGCCCGTTGCGTCGTTGATGTCGATGTCGGCGAACGACCACCGCAGCGCCTGGCCGCCGGGCAGCGCGTCGATCGCGGGCTTGATCCTGGGCTCGATCTCGGTGGTGGTGAGCGCGAAGCCGGGGTCGACGTCGGCGATGATCGACTCGACGCGGCCGACCAGGTGTTCGCGCATCGGCGGGTGCACCGGGATCGCGATGGCACCGGCGTAGAGGCAGCCGAAGAAGCTGGCGATGAAGTCCAGGCCGGGCGGGCACAGCACCAGCACCCGTTCCCCGGCGGCCCCCTGACGCTGCAGGTCGGCCGCGATCTGGCGGGCGCGCAGGTCCAGCCCCTGGTAAGTCACCTGGCCGGTCTCGTGGTCGTCGCCATCGCGGGAGAAGGTGAACGCCGGCTGGTCTCCGCGCTGCCGGGCACGTTGCCGCATCAGGTCCACCAGCGTGTGGATGGTGTGCACCGTGTCGTCCGGCCCGCTCATCGATCACGTCTCCCGTATGGCTAACGAAGATTAGTTTTAGATTGGGCCCAGTATTCCAGGGGCAACCTTGATTAAGGTTACCTTAAGAGACAGGGCGTCAATCTTGTGATTTTCGGCGACGACGACCGGACGAGCAAGTCAGGTCACCCACCTGGGGCGACGGGTGCGAGCTCAGCCCTCCAGCTTGTATCCGAGGCCGCGCACGGTAACCAGGTGCACTGGATTGGCTGGATCGGCCTCGATCTTGGACCGAAGTCGCTTGACGTGGACATCCAGAGTTTTGGTGTCACCGACGTAATCCGCGCCCCACACCCGGTCGATCAACTGTCCGCGGGTGAGCACCCGGCCGGTGTTGCGCAACAGGTATTCGAGTAGGTCGAACTCCTTGAGCGGCAAGGTGATCTGCTCGCCATTGACCACGACCACGTGCCGTTCGACGTCCATACGCACCGGGCCGGACTCCAGCACGCCCTCCCCGACGCCGACCTCATCATCGCCCCCGCGGCGCAGCACCGCGCGGATCCGGGCGATCAGCTCGCGAGCCGAATACGGTTTGGTCACGTAGTCGTCGGCGCCGAGTTCGAGGCCGACGACCTTGTCGATCTCGCTGTCGCGCGCAGTGACCATAATCACCGGCACGCTGGACCGGGCCCGCAGTTGTTTGCAGACGTCGGTGCCCGACATCCCCGGAAGCATCAGATCCAACAGCACGATGTCGGCGCCGGCCCGGTCGAACTCGGCCAAGGCCGCGGGTCCGTCGGTGACCACGGTCGCCTCGAAACCCTCCTTGCGCAGCAGGAACGCCAGCGGGTCGGCCAACGACTCCTCGTCCTCAACGATCAACACGTGCGTCAACGCTGTTCCTCCTCGTTGTCATGATCCACCCTGCCGGGATAGGCGGGAATAGCCAAGGTGAACGTCGACCCGGTGCCCGGCTGGCTCCACAGCGAGATGGTCCCGTTGTGGTTGGCCGCCACGTGCTTGACGATCGCCAACCCCAGCCCGCTGCCACCGGTGGCCCGCGAACGGGCTTTGTCACCGCGGAAGAAGCGTTCGAAGACGCGCTGCTGGTCCTTGCGCGCAATGCCGATGCCGCGGTCGGTGACGGCGATCTCGACGAAGCCATCCTGTCGGCGCCGGCTGATGGACACGGGCGCTCCGTGCGGCGAGTAGGCGATCGCGTTGGACACCAGGTTGGCCAGGGCGGTGACCAGTAGCGGCTCATCGCCGAGCACCCGAAAGCCGCTCGGGGCGTCGGTGGTGATGGTGATCTCCGCGTTGTCGGCGGCCACCTTGTGCCGGGAGATCGCCTCGTTCACCACACCGTCGACGTCGACGGCGGCCAAGTCCGGCAGCGGATCGGCGCCCTGCAGCCGGGACAGCTCGATCAGCTCACCGATCATGTTGGCCAGCCGGTTCGCCTCCACCAGCACCCGCTCCGCGAACGGCCGTACCGCCTCGGGGTCGTCGGCAGAGGCCAGCAGAGCCTCGGCGAGCAGCCCCATCGCCCCGACCGGGGTTTTGAGTTCATGGCTGACATTGGCCACGAAGTCGCGCCGGCTGGCCTCCATGCGGGCCTGCTCGGACTGATCGTCGACGATGACCACCGCGAAGCGGCGATCCTCTTCGGACAGCAACCGGGCGTACCCGCGCACCGCCGACAAATCCGACCGGGTGGCCCCGGCCGCCCGCTTGGCCGCCGAGAGATCGAAAACGACCTCCTGATCACCGGCCAGTGCACGTTGCGCGGCCTCCCACGCCCCGTCGTCGAGCAGTCGGCCGTGCACCAGTCCCAACGCGGTGGCCCGCTCATTGAGGTAGACGACGTCGCGGTGGCTGTCGACGACCACGATTCCCAACGACGCGTGCGCGACGATCTGCTGCAGCATCTGCGAGACGGTGATCCCGGCTCGTTCGGTGCTCGCCCGCCGGCGCCGTTCGGCAAGCCGGGGCGATATCCAAAAACCGGCCGCAAGACCCACCACGAGCGCCAGCAGTGCCGACACCGCAGCGAGCGTCAGCGCCGAGGTCGCAGCCACGGCAAAATCGTACGCAGTCCGGCCCCGCTGTCTGGCCAGCGTTCGACCACGACGTGCGCCGAATGTGAATTCAAGGCGAAGATTTCACCCGGTTTCCACCCGGAATTCACACTGGACGGGCCGGGCCGGCGGTTCAGCGAGGCTCGACGCAGGAGAGGTGAAGCTGGGACCGCCGCAGGAACGCCGCTATTTGGCACCCTGACTGGCCACCGCGGCCGCCCCGGCGGCAGCCGCCTCCGGGTCCAGATACACGCCCCCGGCGACCTTCGGGCGCAGATCGGCATCCAGGTCGTACCGCAGCGGAATGCCGGTGGGGATGTTCAAACCGACCACATCCTCATCGGACATCTGATCCAGGTACTTCACCAACGCCCGCAGCGAGTTGCCGTGCGCCGCGATCAACACCGTCTTGCCGCAGCGCAGGTCCGGGATGACGACGTCGGTGTAATAGGGCAGGAAGCGCGCCACCACGTCGGCCAGGCACTCGGTCAGCGGGCCGCCGCCGATGTCGGCGTAGCGGGCGTCGGTGTCCTGGCTGTAACGGCTGCCGGCTTCGATCGGCGGCGGCGGGGTGTCGTAGCTGCGTCGCCACGTCATGAACTGGTCGTCGCCGTAGCGGGCCTTCGTCGCGGCTTTGTCCAGGCCCTGCAGCGCGCCGTAGTGGCGTTCGTTGAGCCGCCAGGTGCGATGCACCGGAATCCAATGCCGGTCCGCGGCGTCCAGTGCCAGGTTCGCCGTGGTGATCGCCCGGCGCAACAGCGAGGTGTAGACCACATCCGGCGCCAGGTCGTGCTCGACCAACAGCGAACCGGCGCGGACCGCCTCGGTGCGACCCTTGTCTGTCAGGTTGACGTCCATCCAACCGGTGAACTGGTTGCTGGCATTCCATTCGCTCTCGCCGTGGCGCAGCAGCACCAGAGTGGCTGTGTCAGACATGGGCGTCAGTGTCTCACGGGGCCGTTTCGCGTTACCGTCGAAGGAAGGTCCGGTTCTCGAGATCGGAGGGTTGCGGTGAATGTGGCTCGCTTGCGGCCGGTTTCCCACCTGGTGGCCGCCGCCCTGCTGACGATTTCGGCGGTGGGGCTGACGATGGTGTCACCGGCCGCATCCGCCAAGCCCTGCGCCGACGTCGAGGTGGTCTTCGCCCGGGGCAGCGACGAGCCACCCGGTGTCGGCAAGGTCGGGCAGGAATTCGTCGACGCGCTGCGCTCCCGTCTCACCGACCAGTCGATCGTGGTGTATCCGGTCAACTATGCCGCCGCCAGTGGCTTGTCCAGCGGAGTCGACTTCGACCGAAGCGTCATCACCGGGATCCGCGACGAGGTCAGCCACATCGAGTGGACGGCGCTGGACTGCCCGGACACCCAAATGGTGCTGGGCGGCTACTCCCAGGGCGCCGCCGTCACCGGTTATGCGACAGCGCAGTCCGTGCCGGCCGGGTTGCCCGACGAGTTGGTGCCGGAGCTACCGCGGCCGATGCCGGATGTGGTGGTCGATCACGTCGCGGCGGTAGTCCTGTTCGGGAAGCCTTCGGCGACGTTCATCCGACGCTACGACGCACCACCGGTCGTGGTCGGCCCGCTGTATGCGCCCAAGACCCGCGAGTACTGCGCACGCAATGACACCGTCTGCGACGGCGCTGACGGCATCCCGCTGGGGCACCTGGATTACCCGACGAACGGCATGCCGGCCAACGCCGCGGAATTCGCCGCGAACCGCGTCGAGGCCGGTTCGAATCGAAACCTCACCCTGCACGGTTGGCATAGCCGCGACAACGTCGGCGACGTCAGGCAGCCAGACCCGGAAACACCATGACTACGACGTCGCGTCGTCATCCTTGATCAAATGCTCGAACGCCCGCAGATTCTTCAGCGACTGCCCGGTGGACACCCGCCACTCCCACTCCTTCTGGATGGAGGAGGCAAATCCCAACTCCAGCAACGTGTTGAAGTCGAAGTCGACGGCTTCGAGCACCTGCCCGAGCACCCGGTCGATCTCTTCGGTGGTCACCGAGGCCAGCGCCATCCGGCCGACCAGGTAGATGTCACCGACGTTGTCCAGCGTGTAGGCCACCCCGTAGAGCCGGCGGTTGCGCTTGAGCAGGTGGCGGTAGACCCCGGCATGGTTCTCGTCGGGCTTGCGGCAGACGAACGCCTCGACCCGCACCGAGTGCTTCCCGATGCTGAGGATGGTGTTGGTCTTGAGTTTGCGCTCGCCGGGCAGTTCGACCACCAGACCCGGCAGCCCGCCGTGCGCGCCCGGGAACGGTGAGTAGGTCAGCTCGGCCGCCTCCAGGGTGTCCTCGATGACCCGCTGGACGTCGCCGGGGTTCACGCCCGGGCCCCTCGTCGTGCCGGCCAGCGCCGGGTCCGGCGCGACGACCCGAGGACCCGCATCGGCTCGCCGCGCGCCGCGGCGAAGTCTTCGATCGCGCTGGTGTAGCTGGCCAGCTGGGCGTCCACGGTGCGCTCCCAGGAGAACGTCGCCGCGTGAGCGGCCGCGGCCCGGCGCATCGCCCATCCGCGGGGCCCGGAACCCAGCCGCAGCAGATCGTCGATGGCGGTTGCCCACGCATCGATGCCGTGCCCGTGGACCAACCCCCCGGTGACACCGTCGCGTACCGCCACCGGCAGGCCACCGACGGCCGCGGCGACCACCGGCGTCCCGCAGGCCTGCGCCTCCAGGGCCACCAGGCCGAACGATTCGGAGTAGCTCGGCACCGCCACCAGGTCGGCTGCCCGGAACAAGGCGGCCAGATCTTCGCGGGACTGCGGGGGCAAGAACGTCACCCGGTCGCCGATACCCAGTTCCCCGGCCAGCCGAACCAGGCCGCCCGGTGCGGCCAGCCCACTGCTGCCCGACGGCCCGCCGGCCACGACCACGCGCACCCCGGGGAGCTTCGCGGCGGCCCGCAGCAGGATGTCGGGCGCCTTGAGCGGCTGAATGCGGCCGACGAAGGCCACGACCGGCTCGTCGGGCGAGAGTCCCAGTGCGGCCCGGGCCTGCTGTTTGTCTCCGGGGCGAAAGACCTCCAGGTCGACGCCCGGATGCGCCACGTCGATGCGAGCCGGGTCGGCTCTGTGCAGTGCGACGAGTTGGTGCGCTTCGTCGTCGGTGTTGACGATCAGCCGGTCCGCCTCGTCGACGACCTGCTGCTCGCCGACCGTGCGCATCGCCGGTTCGGGGGTGTCCCCGTCGGCCAGGGCCGCGTTCTTCACCCCGGCCAGGGTGTGCGCGGTGTGCACCAGCGGCACCGCCCACCGGTCGGCGGCCAGCCAGCCGACCTGACCGGACAGCCAGTAGTGCGAATGAACGATGTCGTAGTAGCCGGGCTCGTGGGCGGCCTCGGCGCGCAGCACTCCGGCGGCGAACGCGCACAGCTGGGTGGGCAGGTCGTTCTTGTCCAGGCCTTCGAACGGCCCGGCCACCACGTTGCGCACCAGCACGCCGGGCGCCACATGCTGCACCGGCGGATCGGCCGACGACGTGGCGCGGGTGAAGACCTCCACGGCCACCCCGCGGCGCGCCAGGTGCAGCGCGCTCTGCAGCACGTAGACGTTCATCCCGCCGGCATCGCCCGTACCGGGCTGGGCCAGTGGCGAGGTGTGAACCGACAGCACCGCTACCCGGTGCACATCGGATCCGACGCCACGTCCCACCCCGCCATCTTTACAGCTCTGCTCAGGCGGACACTTCCGGGACCGCCCGGACGACGGGTCCGCGGGAGCGGCGCATCGCGCCGACCGGATCGGCGTAGAGCCCACCCAGCGACACCGTGCCGGCGCCGGCTTCCTGGACCCGGTTGCCGAAAGCAGTGACCCGGATGGTGCGCCCCGCCAGCACCGACCGCTCCGCGAACGCCCGCTCCACCTCGGCCATGCCCTCCGGGTATTCGGTGAAGCCCTGCCCGCCGACCACCAGGTCGTCGGGGTTGAGCACGTCGCGCAGCAGCGCAACGGCTTCACCGAGCGCCCGGGCCCGTTCGATCAGCAGCGCCGTCGCCCGCTCGTTGCCGGCCCGCGCCTCCCGCACCAGGCCGGTCACCGCGGCGGACGCGGCGCCCTTGCCGTCGGGCAGGATCCGCAGCTGCCGGGCCGCCGCCAGCACCGCCTCGTCGCTGACGGTGGATTCCAGCTGTCCGGATCCGCCGAGCAGCTCCGAAGAGACCGGCAGGCCGGCGATGGTGCCGGGACCGCTGGCCGGGCTGTGCACCCGCCCACCGATCACCAGGGCGTAGCCGACCGTCTCCCGGGCATAGACGTAGAGGCTGGTGGAGGTGGTCGCCGCGGGCCGCCGCACCCCGAGCAGCAGTTCGGCACCGGCCATCGCGTCGACGTGGGAGGCCACCGACACCGGCAGGCGCAGCTCCTCTGCCAGCACCGGCCCGACCGGTGCGGCCGTCCAGCCCAGCCGGGGGTGGTCGACGTAGCCGGTGGAGCCGTTCACCGCTCCACCGGTCGCAACTCCGACCCACAGTGGCCGGCGCTTGCCCCAGCGGGTCAGGTACCGGCGGGCGCTGGCCGCCAGTGACGCCAGCGCGGGTGCCGCGCCGTTGGCCGGGGTGGGGGTCTCGACGACGTCCAGGGTGCGGCCGAGCAGGTCGGTGGCCACGATGCTGGTGGTCTTCGCCCCGATGTGCAGGCCCAGAGCCAGGAACGGCTCGTGGTTGACCACCACCGGCCGACGCGGTCGCCCGATCGCGCCGGAGGTCGCCAAATCGGCGCGCTCCAGCAGTAACCCGGCCTCCAGCAGTGCGCTGACCTGGCGGTTGACTGTCGCGACGCTCAGTGAGGTGGCACCGGCGATGGCCTCGCGGGCGATCGGGCCGTGCTGGCGGACGGCGGCGAAGACCGCGGCGCCAGCGGTGTCCGGCAGTTGCAGCGACGGGGCTACGACGCGTGGATGCGAGCGGGGCCGCACGGTCCGGCCCGAGAGGTGAGTGGTGAGAGAGGTGGTGCGCACGCTGTGTCGTCCTTGCCTAGGAGAGTCCGAATGGGGGCTGGCTGCAGCTACGACCCGGCGAACTCTCCATCAGGAGCACTACTCGCAGCAGGTCAAGCGCGGCAACATGAGCGGCGACAACACGCGCCGTCGGCGACTGGACAGACCGCCATCAGGTGGCGAGCACTGCGGTACATAACGAAGAAATGTATCACGGTCACTAAGGTTGGGTCGATGACGACACCAGTGCGAGACCAGCGCACCGCCGTAGTCACCGGCGCCAGCTCGGGGATCGGCGAGGCGACCGCCAGAACCCTTGCCGGACAAGGCTTTCACGTGATCGCGGTGGCCCGCCGCGCAGACCGGATCGCCGCGCTGGCCGAGGAGATCGGGGGCACCGCGGTGGTCGCCGACGTCACCGACCCGGCCGCGGTGGCCGCGCTGTCCGAAGCCTGCGACCGGGTCTGCGACTCGACCTCGGGCTCGATAAACGTGCTGGTCAACAACGCCGGCGGGGCCAAGGGCGTGGCGCCCGTCAGCGACGCGGACCTCGAGCACTGGCGATGGATGTGGGAGACCAACGTGCTGGGCACGCTGCAGGTGACCCGGGCGCTGCTGCCCAAGCTGATCGCCTCCGGCGACGGCCTGATCGTCACCGTGACCTCGATCGCAGCGTTCGAGATCTACGACGGCGGCGCCGGCTACACCTCGGCCAAGCACGCCCAGAGCGCGCTGCACCGCACGCTGCGCGGCGAGCTGTTGGGAAAACCGGTGCGGCTCACCGAGATTGCCCCCGGCATGGTGGACACCGAGTTCTCGCTGGTGCGCTTCGACGGTGACCGCGAGCGCTCCGACGCGGTCTATGCGGGCCTGACCCCGCTGACGGCGGCCGACATCGCCGAGGTGATCGGTTTCGTCGCCTCCCGGCCGCCGCACGTCGACCTCGATCAGATCGTGATCCGGCCGCGCGACCAGGCCAGCGCGACGCGGGCTAACCGCCGGGTTTGATTCGGCGGTCCAGCTTCGCCTCTCCTCCGTCGAGCCTCGCTAACCGCCGGGTCGAGTAGGGGTCGGCGCCGTCACCGACGTGGTGGGGGTGCCCGACAGCGTCGGCGCGTCGGTCGGGGTGGCCGGCGCGGTGCTGGGCAGTGAGGCCCGGGGCTGTTCGGGCGCCGACAACTCTGACATCGAGACCCAGGTGTCCCAGCCCACCGCCCAGTCCCAGATGTCGCCGTCGGAGTAGGACAGCTGAATCGAGCTGCCGGTCACTTCGACCGGATCGCCGTAGACCGCGCTGTAGAAGTACTGCTCGGCGTCCTCGGTCGACAAGTTGATGCAGCCGTTGGTGACGTTGGTGTTGCCCTGGGCGCCGGCGCTGGCCGGGTTTGCGTGGATGAACTCGCCGTTGTTGGAGATGCGGACCGCCCAGCGCTCATGAATGTCGTGATACCCGGCGGCCGGATTGGACATGTAGAAGTCGGCGTATTTCTCGGTGACCACGTGGATGCCGTTGCGGGTGACGTTACGGGCCTGGTCACCTTCGCCGTAGCTGCACGGGAAGTCCATGATGACGCCTTCGTCGCGAACCACCTGGATGCGGTGCGAGGAGACTTCGGCCCGAACCACCTGGCGACGTCCGATCGAGAATTCCAGCGACATGTCCTGGGCGCCGTAGGCGCCGTCGCCGAACGCCAGCCCGTACAGCTTGGCATCGACGCTGACATTGGTTCCGGCCGGGAAGTAGTCGCGGCCGCGCCAGTGCACCCGGGCGCCCTGCGCCTCGTCGGGCAGCCAGGCCCAGCCGCCCTCCACCGGCGGTTCGGTGGTGATGGTCAGGGCCCGCTCCACGGCCGCCTTGTCGCTGATCGGCCCGTCGAACTGCAGGATCACCGGCGCCGCGACCCCGACGGTCTGCCCGTCGGCCAGCTGAAAGCCGCCGTCGACGACGACGGCGGGCGTCACCGTGGTGACCGTGCCGGTGACCGGCACGGCGGTGCCGTCGTGGCCCACCACCGACCCGCTCCAGGTGTAGACGGCGTCGTAGCCCAGCGGCTCGGTGACGCTGTAGCGGGTGCGCTCCCGGTTGAACCTTCCGTTGAGCACCTTGCCGGACGGGCTGGTCAGCGCCACCCGCTGGAACCAGCCGTCCCCGACCGTGACAACGACCTCGGCGGTGGGCAGGACGTCGGTTTGGCCGGCCGGCGGCTCAAAGCTCAGGGTGGGCGCCGCCGGCAGCGCCTTGTCGGCGTCCTTACCGGACCGGCTCAAACAGCCCGCCAATGCACTCGGCGCCAGCATCCCGGCAGCCAGCGCCGCCAGGGCCCGCCGCCGGTTCAGGTTCACGGCATCCCAAGATACCGGCCGGGACGCCTGACCACCTGCGATGTTGGTTACAGGGTGCAACCCACCAGCACCGGCTCGGGGTGCAAGGTGATGCCGAACACCGCGTGCACCCCGTCGCGCACCGTGCGTGCCAGTTCCAGCACGTCGGTGGTGGTGGCGCCGCCGCGGTTGGTCAAAGCCAGCGCATGTTTGGTGGACAGCCGCACCGGCGCGCTCGCGGCTCCTTCCGAAGCCGGATAACCCTTGCCGAAACCGGACCGCTCCACCAGCCAGCCGGCCGCCAGCTTCACCCCGCCGGGCGCGTCCCAGTGCGGGACAGGGCCGGTCGCCTGATCGGCCAGTCGGCGATAAACATCCAGTGGCACAACGGGATTGGTGAAGAACGACCCGACACTCCAGGTGTCGTGGTCGGCCGGGTCGAGCACCATGCCCTTGGCCGACCGCAGTTTGAGCACTGCGGCGCGTACCGCCGCCGGGTCGGTACGGTCGCCGTCGGCGGCGCCCAACGCGGCGGCCAGCTCGCCGTAGCGCAGCGGCGCGCTGCGCCCGGCGGGGTCCAGTTCGAATTCCACCTCCAGCACCACCGCCGCATCCGAATGTTTCAGCACGCTGGTGCGGTAGCCGAAGTTCAACTCCGCTCCCGGTGTCCAGCGCACGGTGCCGGTGCGCCGGTCCAGCAGCAGTACCCGGGTCAGGGTGTCTGCGACCTCCGCGCCGTAGGCCCCGACGTTCTGCACCGGGGTGGCGCCGGCCGAGCCGGGGATACCCGACAGACACTCCAGCCCACCCAGACCGGCGGCGACCGCCCTCGCCACCACGTCGTCCCAGACCGCGCCGGCCTGGGCGCGCAGCAGGTTGCCGTCGATCTCGATGCCGTCGCCTGCCAGCAGCACCACGGTCAGGTCGGTCAGGTCGTCGGCGATCACCACGTTGGAGCCACCGGCCAGCAGCAGCGGGCGGACACCGCCCCGGTCCAGTTCGCCCAGGACTGCCACTACCTGCTCGGCGTCGGCGCAGGTGATGAGCCGTTCTGCGACCGGCCCGACCCGCAGGGTGGTCAACGGCGCCAACGGCACCGCCTCGGCGACACGCGCGCCCGCGAACTCGGAACCCGCCACGGCCGGTAACGGTAGCCTGACCAGCTATGCCGCGTACATTCACGCTGTCTGCGCACTACCCGGCAAGCGTCGCACAGGTGTATGCCGCGTTCACCGACGAGCAGTACTGGCTGGCCCGGCTGGCTGATTCGGGCGCCGACGCCGTGGCGCTGGAGTCGCTGACCGTCGGTGCCGACGGTGGTGTCGACGTCGCCACCACCCAGGGCATTCACCGCGACAAGCTGCCGGCGCTGGCCGCGCAGTTCCATCCCGGCGACCTGAATGTGGCACGCCACGAGAGATGGCATCCGGTCCGCGACGGGCGGACAACCGCCGAGGTCACCGGCAAGATCGTCGGCGCACCGGCGAGGCTGTCCGGCGATGCGGTGCTGGAACCGGTCGGCGGCGGCTGTGAGCTGCGGCTGACCGCGACGGTGCAGGTCGACATTCCGCTGGTCGGCGGCAAGATCGAGAACTTCATCGGCGCCCAGTTGACCGAGCTGATGACCGCCGAGCAGCGGTTCACCTCGACGTGGCTGCAGCGAGGCGGCGCGGCGCGACCGGAATAGGGTGGACCCATGCGGATTGCATGTGCGCAGATCCTCAGCGGCACCGAGCCGGCCGCCAACCTGCAGTTGGTGGCCGACTACACCGAGCGTGCCGCCGCGCAGGGCGCGACGCTGGTGGTGTTCCCGGAGGCCACGATGTGCCGGTTCGGGGTGCCGCTGGGCCCGGTCGCCGAACCGCTCGACGGGCCGTGGGCCGAGCGGGTACGGGACATCGCCGGCCGGGCCGGGATCACCGTCGTAGCGGGGATGTTCACCCCGGCCGGTGACGGCCGGGTCACCAACACCCTGCTGGCCGCGGGACCCGGGACCGACACCCACTACCACAAGGTCCACCTGTACGACGCGTTCGGATTCACCGAATCACGCACCGTCGCACCGGGATTCGATCCGGTGGTGATCGATGTCAACGGAGTCGGCGTCGGCCTGTCCACCTGCTATGACATCCGGTTCCCGGCGCTGTACACCGAGTTGGCCGACCGCGGTGCGCAGCTGATCGCGGTCTGCGCCTCCTGGGGCGCCGGGCCGGACAAACTGCGGCAGTGGGAACTGCTGGCGTGTGCGCGGGCTCTGGACTCGACCAGCTACATCGTTGCCGTCGGACAAGCCGATGGTGGCCCGGCAACCTCGTCCGGCGCACCGACCGGTGTGGGCCACAGCCTGGTCGCCTCACCATTGGGTGAGGTGGTGGCATCGGCGGGCGCGCCACCGCAGCTACTGGTCTGCGACATCGACCTCGACACGGTCACCACTGCCCGCCAAACGCTGGCCGTGCTGAGCAACCGTGCCGACTTCGTTCAGGTCGGTAAGGCAGAATCGCGCGGGTGAGCAATCCGCCCGGACCTCCCCACGACGACCAGTCACCTTGGGCGCGCCCCACCGGTCAGCCCGACCAACCCACCGAGGGCAAACCCCCGCCACCACCCCCGCCGGAGCCATCCGCGTCGCCGACCCGCCAGATGCCGATCGGCGGTCGAGAAGAGCCCACCACCCGGATTCCCAGCGCACCCGCGGCGCCGGGACAGCCGCAGCCCGCCGCGCCGCCGCCACCGTCGGCCGCACCGCCACCCCCGGGCCCGCCGCCGGGCCCGGCCGGCGAAGCGCCCACCACCGTGATCCAAGCCCCGGACACCGGGCATCGCCCGGCCAGGCTGCTGCGCGATCCGCTGGCCCTGGTCCTGATCTTCATCACGGTGATCGCGCTGGCGCTGGCCGGTTTGATCGGCGCCGAGCTGATCGCCCGCCGGATTGCCGACAACAAGGTGGCCCAGGCGACCGAATGCGTGGTGCATGACAAGGCCAAAGTCTCGTTCGGGGTGACGCCGCCGTTCCTGTGGCAACACTTCACCGGCAACTACACCAATATCTCCATCCACACCGCGGGCAATCAGGTCAAGGACGCCCAGCAGATGACGGCCGACCTGAACATCGCCGACGTCGACCTGCACGGCACCGGCGACTCCAAGGGCACCATCGGCGCCCTGGACGCCACCCTGACCTGGCCGGCGGCGGGCATCAAAGAGACCGTCCAGTCCATGGTCCCGATCCTGGGCAACCTGGTCTCGGACCTGAAGACGAACGCCCAGGACGGCACCGTCGAACTCAAGGGCGCTTTCGGCCTGGCCAGCGTCGTGGTCAAGCCGGAGGTGGTCGATGGCGGGTTGTCACTGCAGGTGCAGAAACTCACCGGTCTGGGCTCGCTGACCCTGCCGCGCGAGTCGATTCAGCCGGAGTTGGACAGATTCGCCAAGGAGCTGACGAAGCGTTACCCGCTCGGCCTGCACGCCGACAGCATCCAGGTCACCGATACCGGTGTGGTGGCGCGCTTCTCCACCCGTAACGCCGCCATCCCGCGGTCCGACGACCCGTGCTTTGCGCACCTGTAACCTGCAGTGATGAGCACACTTGGGAGCGGGCATACCAAGCATCGGTTCACCGGCCTGCCGGCAATCATGGTGGCGCTGACCGTGGTGCTGGTACTGGCGCTGGTCGCGTTGTTCGGCGGCCAGGTCTACGCCCGGCACCGGGCGGCGAGCCTGGTCGCCGATGCCGTCCAGTGCGAGGCGCAGGACAGCGCCACGGTCTCGTTCGCCTCCGATCCGCCGGTGCTGGCCCAGTACTTGCGCGGCGACTACCCGCACATCTCGGTGCAGACCGACGGCAATCAGATCCGCCAGGCCAAGGGCATGCAACTCGACCTGGACATCCGCGACATCCACGTGCAGAAGAGCGCCGAGTCGAAAGGCACGATCGGGTCGCTGGACGGCACCATCACCTGGCCGGCGGACGGCATCAAGGACTCGATCCAGGACGTGGTTCCGGTGATCGGCAGCATCGTCACCGGCAAGGTCACCACCGATCCGAGCGCCGGCACCATCGAGCTCAAGGGTCTGCTGAACCGCGCAACAGTCAAACCGGAGATCGTCGACAACGAGCTCAAGCTGCAGGTGATGGACCTGGAGGCGCTGGGCAAGGACCTGGACACCGACACCGTGCAGCGCAACCTCGATGACCTCACCGGGAAGGTGACCAAGGATCTTCCGCTGGGGATCCACATCGACAGCTCGCAGGTCACCGATTCCGGTGTGGTGGTCAAGTTTTCGACGAAGGACGCCACCATCCCGGCGTCCTCGTCGAGTCAGTGCTTCGCGTCGCTCTAAGGTGCGCTAAGCCAGTCCGTCGAGCACTGCCGGGGTGCCCGACAGTCCCAGCCGGGTCGCCCCCGCCTCGAGCATTGCCAGCGCATCGTCGGCGGTGCGGATCCCGCCGCTGGCCTTGACCCCGAGCCGTCCGCCGACGGTGGCGGCCATCAGCGTCACCGCGTGCACCGACGCCCCACCACAAGGATGAAACCCGGTGGAGGTCTTGACGAAATCTGCGCCGGCGTCCTCGGCGGCACGGCAGGCGGCGACCAGAGTGGCGTCATCGGCCAGCTCCAGCAGTGCGGCCGACTCCAGGATCACCTTGAGCACGGCGTGTGGCACGGCGGCGCGCACCGCGGCGATGTCGGAGCCCACCGCGGCGAAGTCACCTGCCAGGGCCGCCCCGACGTCGATGACCATGTCGATCTCGGCCGCCCCGGCCGCCACGGCCCGCGCCGCCTCCTGCGCCTTGACCTCCGGCAGGTGCTTGCCGGACGGGAAGCCCGCGACCGCGGCGATCGGCACCCGGGCGGCCACAGCCGCAATGGCCACCATCGACGGCGACACGCACACCGCGGCGACACCGAGTTCGTTGGCTTCGGCGACGACGGCGACGACCTGATCGGCGGTGGCTTCGGGTTTGAGCAGGGTGTGGTCGACCATTTTCGCCACCTGGTCGCGGTCCCACCGGCGCGGCAACATCAGAAGGCCTCCTCGGCGGCGCCGGGATTGCAACCGGATTCGAGCATCGTCACGCCGTCGACGACGGGCCGCCACGGCTCCAGGTTCCAGCTGGACTTGCCGGGCCGAGCGAACTCGGCATAGTTCCAGTGGCAGAGGAATTGGTCGCGCATGCTCGCAGTGTCGGCCTCGGGGGCATCGACGAGTACTTCGCGCCAGGCCTGCTCACTCTCGGCCCCGGCATCCAGCCGGGCGGCCGCAGCCCGGGCGAGCGGAGTCGGATACACCCGCAGGCTGACCAGGCCCGACGCACCTGAGTAGCTCACCCACTCGGTGTGGTCGACGAAACCCGCCAACCCGGTGTCGGCCGACGCCGGGGCCGCGAACAACACTGCGGCCGTCGCGGCCGGAAAGAGGATCGAACGCACCATCGCAGCTAGCGGGACTTGCCTTGAACCTCGAGCAATCGGGGCCGCACATCCACCAGGTAGACCCCGGCTGCACAGGCGGCGATCGCCATCCCCATCACTTGCAGCACCAGGGCCAGCAGCCCGCACACCCCGAGGATCACCAGCCATACCGGCTTGGTCAGTTTGTCGGCGGCGGTGTAGGCGTCCGAGCGCTGCATCGTCGCGTGTACGAACGCGTACACCGACGTCGCGAAGACTGCGATCTGCAAAACGCTGAGGACGATACCCACCAGGCTCGTAGCGAACACGCTGCAAGCCTAGGCGGGTACCGTCCCGGGCGTCGAACTGCGTTACTTCTGGGTGACCTTCTTGGCCGGAGCCTTCTTCGCGGCCGGCTTGGCGGCAGCCTTCTTGGCCACCGGAGCCTTCTTGGCAGCCGGAGCCTTCTTGGCGGCCGGAGCCTTCTTGGCCTGCTCCTTCTTGGGCAGCTCGATGCCGACCAGCTTGGCGGCGCGCTCGCCGACCTCGCGGGTCTGGGTCGCGACGTTGCCCAGCACCTCCTGAGTCAGCTCGACAGCCTGGTCGACGTAGCCTTCCACCTGCGCGGAGGCGTCGTCGAGACCGGACTGGTTGCGCAGCCGCTCCAGTGCGGCCTCACCGCGCGCGACCAGGTCGTTGTACCGGCCGGTGGCGGCCTCGACGTAGCCCTCGGCGGCCTTGCGCAGCTCGTCGGAGGTGAACTTCTCCCGCAGCTCGGCGAACTGCTCGGGCAGCTCCTCCTGCAGCTTGGTCAGGCGAGCGCGGCTCCCCTCGACCCGGGTGCTGGCGTCTTCGCGAGCCTCGCCGGCACGCTCGCGCAGGTTGGCGACGAGCTCGGTCATGGTGGCCAGGGCCAGGTCAGCGGCGCCGACGGCGGCCAGCAGCGGGGTCTTCAGTTCTTCGATGGTCGGGTTCTCGGCCATGTTGGGTTTCCTTTCAGGGTTTTTGCTGTGTGTTGGTTCAGTCAGGAGGACGAATGGAGATCAGGCAGGTGTCGTCTCCTCACCGTCGGCTTCGTTCTGCTGGACGAAGGAGCTGTAGATGTCGAGCAGAACTTGCTTTTGCCGTTCCGTGATCGCCGTATCCAAAAACACGGCGTCGCGAACCTCGCTCTTCTCGCTGGGTTCCAGCATTCCCGCCCGGACGTAGAGCACCTCGGCGGAGACCCGCAGGGCCTTGGCGATCTGGTTGAGGACGTCAGCGGAGGGCTTGCGCAGTCCGCGCTCGATCTGGCTGAGATACGGATTGCTGACGCCGGCCTTGTCGGCCAGCTGCCGCATCGAGACCTGGGCGGCTTCACGCTGGGCCCGGATGAAGCTGCCGATGTCCGCCGCGGCGGTGGTCACTACTGCGGCAAGTTTGTCATCCTGCGACACCAGTGACCCCTTTCGTGGACTTACGACTGCTGACAAATCCCACGATACGGCCTAGTGCTAACTTTTGCAAGCACCTGCTAGCGCAGGTCAGAACATAAGTTGGGCTATGGCGTAGATCGCCAGCCCGGCCAGTGCACCGACGACGGTTCCGTTGATCCGGATGAACTGCAGGTCACGGCCGACATGCAATTCGATTCGCCGGCTCGCCTCCTCGGCGTCCCAACGCTCGATGGTTTCGGTGATAATCGCCGTGATTTCCACCCCGTAGTGACCCACCAGGTGTTGGGCGGCCCGCACGATCCAGTTGTCCACCTTGTCGCGCAATTCGACGTCGTCGCGCAGCGATTCGCCGATCTGCACCACCGCAGCCGCGATGCGGGTGCGCAGGGCACCGGTGGGATCGTCGACACCCTCGAGCACGAACCGCTTGAGCGTCGCCCACGCCGTCTCCGCGGCCTTGGCAACCTCTTCGCGCGCCATCACCTGGTCCTTGACCGAATCGGCTTTCGCGATGGTCGCCGCGTCGTACTGCAGGTCGTTGGCGAACTCGAACAGGAAACGGCTCGCGTTGCGGCGCAGTTCGTGGTCGGGATTGCGGCGCACCTTGTCGGTGAAGTCCATCAGCTCTCGATGGATCCGATCGCCGAGCAGGTGATCGACGAACCGCGGCGACCAGGCCGGCGAATCACGCTCCACCACCCGCTGGATGACTTCGCCGGCATTGAGCGACCATTGGAACGCCCGGTCGGCGAGCAGCTGGATCAGTGCCTCCTGCCGGTTCTCGGCCAGCAGGGTGCCCAGCATCCGACCGACCGGCGGGCCCCAGTGCGGCTCGGCGATGCGACGCACGATCATCCGGTCGATGACGTAGGCGATCTCTTCGTCGCGCAACAGTTCGACGAGTACCCGCAGTACGGTGGCGGCCTCGGCGGCCACCCGCTCGGCGTGTGTCTGCTCCGAGAGCCACTTGCCCAGCCGTCCGGCGATCTGCGCGTCGCGCAGCTTGGTCTCCACCACCGGCGCAGCCAGGAAATTCTCCCGCACGAAGGTGCCCAGCCCCTCCCCGAGCTGGTCTTTCTTGCGTTTGATGATCGCGGTGTGCGGGATCGGAATACCCAGCGGATGTTTGAACAAGGCGGTGACCGCGAACCAGTCCGCCAGCGCGCCGACCATGCCGGCCTCGGCGGCGGCCCCGACATATCCCACCCAGGTCGCAGCGGTGCCGTCAACCTGCGCCCACCGGCACAGTAGGAAGACGACGGTCGCGCCGAGCAGGAAGCTCAGCGCGACGACCTTCATCCGGCGCAGGTCACGCAGCCGTACAGCATCGGCGGTCGGATCGGCGTCTGCGAAGGACTCCGCCAGCGACTGCACGGTCCGCGCGGCACCCGGCCAAGTCGGGGAGTCTCCTCGATGCACCACCACACCATCATCCGCTATCTCGGTCGCTCGGTATATGCGGCGGCTCCAGCTTCGCCTCTCCTCCGTCGAGCCTCGCTAAACCACTCGGTATATGCGGCGGCTCCAGCTTCGCCTCTCCTCCGTCGAGCCTCGCTAAACCGCCGGTAACTGTTACCGCATCACAAAGTTTGCTGGACCGGACCGTATTATCTATCACGTCTAGCGAATGGGAAGCGGTAATGGTGGCGGAGCAGCTTCGGGCGAGCGCAGCCAAGACTGACGGTCGAAAGCGGCGTTGGCACCAACACAAGGTCGAACGGCGCAATGACTTGATCGACGGGACGATCGAGGCGATCCGGCGCCGCGGCCGGTACGTGAGCATGGACGAGATCGCCGCTGAGATCGGCGTGTCCAAGACGGTCCTGTACCGCTACTTCGTCGACAAGAACGACCTGACCACCGCGGTGATGATGCGCTTCGCGCAGACCACGCTGATTCCGAACATGGCTTCGGCGCTGTCGACGAACCTGGACGGGTTCGACCTGACCCGCGAGATCACCCGGGTGTATGTCCAGACGGTGGCCAATGAGCCCGAGCCCTACCGGTTCGTGATGGCCAACAGTTCGGCCAGCAAGAGCAAGGTGATCGCCGACTCCGAACGGATCATCGCCCGGATGCTCGCGGTGGTGTTGCGGATCCGGATGAGCGAAGCCGGGATGGACACCAGCGGCGCCGAGACCTGGGCGTACATGATCGTCGGTGGGGTCCAGCTGGCCACCCACTCATGGCTGCTGAACCCGCGGATGAGCTCCGACGAGCTGATCGACTACCTGACGATGCTCAATTGGAGTGCGTTGCGCGGGATCGTCGAGGTCGGCGGCTCACTGGAGAAGTTCAACGCCGGACCGCACCCGACGCCGATGCTGCCGTGGCGGCGGGCGGCAGAAGCTCAGTAGGTATAGAAGCCCCGGCCGGACTTCTTGCCGAGTTGGCCGGCCTCGACCATGCGCAGCAGCAACGGCGGCGCGGCGTAGAGCGGCTCCTTGAATTCCTCGTACATCTTGTCCGCGATCAGCTTGAGGGTGTCCAGGCCGACGAGATCTGACAGCCGCAGCGGGCCCATCGGATGTGAAAGCCCCGCCACCACCGCCTTGTCGATGTCCTCGACGGTGGCGAAACCGGACTCGAGCATGCGCACCGCCGACAGCAGGTACGGCACCAGCAGGGCGTTCACCACGAAACCGGAGCGGTCCGAGCAGCGCACCACCTGCTTGCCCAGCACCGCGCTGGCGAACTCCTCGGTGCGGGCGGCGGCGGCTTCGTCGGTGACCAGCGTGCTGACCAGCTCGACCAGCGGCAGCACCGGAACCGGGTTGAAGAAGTGCAGACCCAGCACCCGCTGCGGGTTCTGCGTGGCGGCGGCGATCTTCATGATCGGGATGGACGAGGTGTTCGACGCGAGTACCGCGTCCGGGTCGGTTATCACCCGGTCCAGTTCGGCGAAGATCTTCGCCTTGACGGTGTCGTCCTCGATGACGGCCTCGATGACCAGCTGCCGATCGGCCAGCTCCGCCAGGTCGGTGGTGAAGGTCAGGTTGCCGACCGCGTCGTCGCGCTCGCGTTCGGTGATCTTGCCGGCGCTCACGCCGCGATCCAGAGACTTGACGATCCGGTTGCGTCCCGCCGTGATCAGTGCGTCGGTGGTCTCGAAGACCTTCACGTCGACGCCGGCACGCGCTGAGACCTCGGCGATTCCGGCGCCCATCTGCCCGGCTCCGATGACACCTACTCGTTGGATCGACACTGTGTTCCTTTCGGCCCTATGGCAAGTTCCTGTTCGGCCTTTACGGCAAGTTCCGACTGATCAGTCTCACGGCAGCAACAGGCCCCGCCCAGGCTGGCTGGGCGGGGCCTGCGCTGTCAACTCCCCCGCGGCGCAATCCGACAAGCACCGCGGAAGCCCCGACCCGCGCGAGTGTGCGTGTCCCCGGCCGACACGCCGTGTGCCAGGCCGTTTCTACGCACCCTCGCGGCGGAAATTCCTAGTGGAACTGGCCCTCTTCGGTCGAGCCCGCCAGCGCCGTGGTCGACGACGTCGGGTCCACGGTGGTGGCGATCCGGTCGAAGTAGCCGGCACCGACCTCGCGCTGGTGCTTGGTGGCGGTGTAGCCGCGCGCCTCGGCGGCGAACTCGCGCTCCTGCAGCTCGACGTAGGCGCTCATCTGGTTGCGGGCGTAGCCGTGAGCCAGATCGAACATCGAGTAGTTCAGGGCGTGGAAGCCGGCCAGCGTGATGAACTGGAACTTGAAGCCCATCGCACCCAGCTCGTTCTGGAACTTCGCGATGGTCGCGTCGTCCAGGTGCTGGCGCCAGTTGAACGACGGCGAGCAGTTGTAGGCCAGCATCTGGTCGGGGAACTCGGCCTTGACGCCCTCGGCGAACTTCTTCGCCAGCTCCAGGTCCGGGGTGCCGGTCTCCATCCAGATCAGGTCGGCGAACGGGGCGTAAGCCTTGGCCCGGGCGATGCACGGCTCCAGGCCGTTGTTGACCCGGAAGAAGCCCTCCTTGGTGCGCTCACCGGTGATGAACGGCTGGTCGCGCTCGTCGACGTCGGAGGTGATCAGGGTGGCGGCCTCGGCGTCGGTGCGGGCGATCACCACGGTCGGCACGTCGGCGACGTCAGCGGCCAGGCGGGCCGAGGTCAGGGTGCGGATGTGCTGCTGGGTCGGGATCAGCACCTTGCCGCCCAGGTGGCCGCACTTCTTCTCCGAGGCCAGCTGGTCCTCCCAGTGCGAGCCCGCGACACCGGCGGCGATCATCGCCTTCTGCAGCTCGTAGACGTTGAGCGCACCACCGAAACCGGCCTCGCCGTCGGCGACGATCGGAGCCAGCCAGTTGTCCACCGAGGTGTCGCCCTCGACCTTGGCGATCTCGTCGGCACGCAGCAGCGCGTTGTTGATCCGGCGCACCACCTGCGGCACCGAGTTGGCCGGGTAGAGGCTCTGGTCGGGGTAGGTGTGGCCGGACAGGTTGGCGTCACCGGCGACCTGCCACCCGGACAGGTAGATCGCCTTCAGGCCGGCCCGGACCTGCTGGACGGCCATGTTGCCGGTCAGCGCGCCCAGCGCGTTGATGTAGTCCAAGTCGTGCAGCTGCTCCCAGAGCACCTCGGCGCCGCGGCGGGCCAGGGTGTTCTCCTCGACGACGTGGCCCTGCAACGCGACGACGTCGGTCGCCGAGTAGGTGCGGGTGACGCCCTTCCAGCGCGGGTTGTGGTCCCAGTCGTGCTGGATCTGCTCGGGGCTCTTCGGCGTGCCAACGGTCGACATGGCGACTCCTTCATGTTCGCGCGATCGCCGGGCCGCTTCTCGGATTTGCCAACACCCCGACGGATTCACTGGTGTGTTAATGCGACCTTGACACAACACATCAGCCCAGGTCCACTGGTTTTAATTGCCAATTTTGGCAAAACAGTACGACCGTTATGCGAAGTTTGCGAAGAATTTTCCGGATAACCTGTCACGGAATCCATCCGACAAGCTACCGACGGGTAACTTATCCGCACAGGTCAGCAGCGGTATTAGCAGTACGCCTGTACTGACTAGAACGTGTTACAGCGGGAAGATCGCGGCGACGGCTTTGACCTCTTCGCCCACCACGTATGTGAGCGTTCTAACAGTGCGATCGACCAGTCCCGACCCGAACCGGTCGGTCGATCCGGCCGGGTGGACATGGGAGACGATCTCTAGTTTGTCCCCCAGTGCGACCGCGGCGTCGTGTTCCAGGGTGACCCGCAGCGGTGCCGCGAGCAGTTCCGGATAGCTCGACAGGTAGTCCTCGACCACGCTCCAGTACACCGAGTTGTTCATGTGGTCGAACAGGTCGATGTCGGTGAACCGGATCGGATACTCGTGGATCTCGGCCGCGCCCTCGCGGCCACCGGCTTGCAGATAGGCCTTCCAGCGCAGCCGGTCGACGGTGGTGGTGCGCTTCAGCGAGGCCAGGAAGTCATCCGACATCCGCGCCGGCCCCTGCGTCTCGCGGTTGATGTTGATCCAGAACGCCTCCGATTCGACGAGGCCGCCACCGCGCTTCCCGTCGATGCGGACCCGCATCTCACACCAGCGGTTGGAGGTGCCCGAGCACCAGCGCCGAACCCGCAGCATGTCCTGGAACTCGATGGGTGCGATGAGGTCCATCATCGTGCGTCGAACGATCCAGAGCGGATGAGTGGCTTGGTGTCCCATCTCCCGCAGCTGATCCTGACCGATGTCCTGGATGTGCCGGGCGGCCGCGTCCATCCGGAGCCGGCCGCGGCGGTCGATGTCGGCGACCCGCAGCGGCCACTGCCGGTCGAACACATCGGGGTGTGGGTCCGGCACCGGCATCAAGACCTTGGCCAAACCGGTCGGCTCACCTGTCTGCTGCATCGATGCTCCCCGTAGTTTTCCCGTGAGCGATCATGCCATGCCAATTATGCGAATACCGCCTTCGCAGCAGGTAGGGTCGGCCCAGTGGCCAAGACTTACGTCGGCGCCCGGGTGCGCCAGTTGCGCAGCGAGCGCGGGTTCAGCCAGGCCGCGCTGGCGCAGATGCTGGAGATCTCACCGAGTTACCTCAACCAGATCGAGCACGACGTTCGTCCGCTGACGGTGGCCGTGCTGCTGCGCATCACCGAGGTCTTCGGGGTGGACGCCACCTTCTTCGCCTCCCAGGACGACACCCGGCTGGTTGCCGAGTTGCGTGAAGTCACCATGGACCGCGACCTGGATATCGACGTCGAACTGACCGAGGTGGCCGAATTGGTCAGTGCCCACCCCAAATTGGCCCGCGCGATGGTCAACCTGCACCGTCGCTACCGGATCACCACGGCGCAGTTGGCCGCGGCCACCGAGGAGCGCTACACCGACGGCAGCGGCACCGGCGCGATCACCATGCCGCACGAAGAGGTCCGCGACTACTTCTATCAACGGCAAAACTACCTGCACGAACTCGACACCGCCGCCGAGGATCTGGCCACCCGGATGCGAAGGCACCAAGGTGAATTGGCGGTGGAGTTGGCCAACCGGCTCACCGAGGTACACGGCGTGCACATCAACCGCCGGATCGACCTGGGCGAGGCGGTACTGCACCGCTACGACTCGACCACGCGGACCCTGGACATCTCCAACCACCTGTCGTGGGGGCAGCGGGTGTTCAAGATGGCCGCCGAGCTGGCCTACCTGGAATTCGACGACCAGATCTCCGCGATGGTCGAAGAGGGCAAGTTCACCTCGAAAGACTCACGCACCCTGGCCAGGCTGGGGCTGGCCAACTACTTCGCGGCGGCGATCGTGCTGCCCTACGGGCAGTTCCACGACAGCGCCGAGACCTTCCGCTACGACATCGAGCGGCTGTCGGCGTTCTACCGGGTGAGCTACGAGACCATCGCCCACCGGCTGTCCACCCTGCAGCGGCCGTCGATGCGGGGTGTGCCGTTCTCGTTCGTACGTGTCGATCGAGCGGGAAACATGTCAAAACGCCAATCGGCCACCGGTTTTCACTTCTCCTCCAGCGGCGGCACCTGCCCGCTGTGGAATGTCTACGAGACGTTCGGCAACCCGGGGAAGATCGGCGTGCAGATCGCCGAGATGCCCGACGGCCGCAAGTACCTGTGGGTGGCGCGCACCGTCGAGCGCCGCGCCTCCCGTTGGGGCCAGCCGGACAAGACATTCGCGATCGGGCTGGGTTGCGAACTGCGCCACGCCCACCGACTGGTCTACTCCGAGGGCCTGGATCTGCACGGCGATAACGCCACGCCGATCGGGGCGGGTTGCCGGGTCTGCGAACGCGATAACTGCCCGCAGCGGGCGTTCCCGGCGCTCGGCCGTGACCTTGATCTCAACGAACACCGCAGCACGGTGTCGCCGTATCTGGTAAAGCAACAGCGGTGAACTCTCGCATCCCCGAAGCCCCCGGCCTGCGCGACCTCGGTCTCGTCAATTGGCTGGTCTGCAAAGTCGTCGCCCGTCGCCAGCACGTGCCCCGGGCGCACCTGTTCACCACACTCGGCCAGCACAGACGATTGATGTGGTCCTGGCTGCCGTTCGGCGGGGTGCTGATGCGAGGCGGCAAGCTCTCCACCCGCGACACCGAGTTGGTGATCCTGCGGGTGGGCCACCTGCGGGACAGCCGGTACGAACTGCAGCACCACCGCCGGATGGCCCGGGCGGCCGGTCTGGACGACGCGACCCAGGACCGCATCTTCGAAGGCCCCGGCGGCCCCCATTTTGACCAGCTCACCGACCGCCAGCGCGTCATGCTGACCGCGATCGACGAACTCGTCGGCACCCGCACCCTCTCGGATGCCACCTGGGGGGAGTTGTCCACGCAGCTGGATCGTCCCCGGCTGATCGAATTCGTCATGTTGACATGCCAATACGACGCGCTGGCCGCGACCCTGAGTGCGCTGCGGGTGCCGCTGGATTTCGACGAGTAGCTGAGTGACGGAGACCGTTCGGCACGACCTCGCCATCGCCGGGGGCGGGACGCTGCTGATCGCTCTTGTGCTGATCGTGGTCGGCCGGCTGCTGGCGCGCCAGGGTGCCGGGCCGCTGGTGACCCGCAAGATTCCACACGCACTGTGCGGGCTGTTCGCCGCGGTGGCCGCGTTCCAGTTGAGCAACGGAGCGGTGGTGGGTGGCGTGCTGGCCGCCGCGACGGCGGCGTTGGCGTTCATCGTGGAGCGGGGTCTGGTTCCCGTGCCCGGGGTCTTCGACGGCACCAGGGCTCGCGACTACGGACTGGTCGGGTTCGCCGCCGGGGCGCTGCTGGCGGTGGTGGCCTTCTGGCCGGATCGGGTTGCGATCGCAGCGGGTGTGGTGGTGCTGGGCCTGGCCGACGCCGGTGCGGCGCTGGTCGGGGACCGCTACGGGCGGCACCGAGTGGAAGCCGGCGGCGGCGTGCGCTCCCTGGAGGGGTCGGTGGCCTTCGTGGCGATCGCCTTTGCGGTGTCGCTGGTGTTCTGCCGGGCCGGCCTCGAACTGAACTCGTTTATGGCAGTCGCGGTCTCGTTGTACGTCGCCCTCACGACGGCGGCGGTCGAACTGCTGGTGTGGCCGGCGGCGGACAATCTGCTGATCACGCCATGGGTTGCGCTGCTGTTGCATGTCGCTCGTGATCTGTCGACGGACGACGCGCTGCGCTGGCTGGCCGCGGCCGTATTCGGCTGCGCCATCGTGCCGTTCATGCTCCGCATGCGCTGGCTGGATCTGCCGGGAGCGCTGTGCGGCGGCCTGATCGCCGGTGTCGCCGTCGGTCTGGGCGGGTGGGCGTGGATCATCCCGGCTGCCGTGTTCTTCTCGCTGACCAGCGTGCTCACCGCATATCGCCGGCCCAGCCGGACCGAGGGCATGCGCACTATGAGTCAGGTCGCGGTGAACGCGGGCCTTCCGGTGCTGGTCCCGGTGATCGGCTATGCCCTCACCCGCGACCCGCTCTGGTACGCCGTCTCCATCGGCGGGATCGCGGCCGGCATCGCCGACTCGTGGGCGTCGGAGATCGGCCGTTTCTCCACCCGCGAGCCGGTTTCACTGCGAACGTGGCAACGGGTGCCCAAGGGCACTTCCGGGGCGGTCTCCCCGCTGGGTTCTGCGGCGACGGTGCTGGGGGCGCTGGCAGTAGGCGCGTTCGGTGCCCTGTTCGGCGGTCTGGCGATGGTGCCCGTCGGCCTGGCAGCGGGAATCATCGGCTCCCTGGTGGACACCCTGATCGGCGCCACCGTCCAAGCTCGCTTCGTCTGCGGATCGTGTCGGACCACGGTGGAGGACCGGTTGCACTGCGGAACGCCGACGCAGCCTTCCTCGGGCTGGCGGTGGGTGGGCAACGACGTGGTCAACGCCTGCGCGAATGTGACGGGGATGGTGACCGCGGTCGGGGCTTTCCTGCTGTTCGCCGGCTGACCCGGCGACATCTGCGCATCCAGGTATTCGACGCCGAAAACTGGCGGCGCACTCCGCCCTGCGAGGCGTAGGGTCAACTCAAGTGTTGAGCCACCAGCACGTTGTCCGTCCGACCTCGGTCGCTTCCGACAGGACCAACAGTGGCAGCTTCATTCGACGCAGGATCCAAAGCCGAGTCCAAGTGGCTGGCGAAGTCCGCGAATCAGATCCGCGGATCAGACAAAGACGAGGTGCAGTTCCACTACGACATCTCCAATGACTTCTTCAAGCTGTGGCAGGACCCGTCGCAGACCTACAGCTGCGCGTATTTCGCGCGCGACGACATGACGCTGCAAGAAGCACAGCTGGCCAAGATCGACCTGTCGTTGGGCAAGCTGGGCCTGCAACCCGGGATGACGTTGCTCGACATCGGCTGCGGGTGGGGCTCCACGATCATGCGAGCGGTCGAGAAATACGACGTCAACGTCATCGGCCTGACGCTCTCGGAGAACCAGAAGCAGCACATCGAGGAGAACTTGTTCGCGAACTCGACGAGCGAGCGCCGGATGGAGGTGCGGTTGCAGCCGTGGGAGGAGTTCGACGGGCAAGTCGACCGGATCGTGTCGATCGGCGCGTTCGAGCATTTCGGCTTCGGTAAATACGACGACTACTTCAAGAAGACCTTCAACTGGATGCCCGACGAGGGGGTGATGCTGTTACACAGCATCATCATTCCCAGCGACGAGGAGATACAGGCCAAGAAGCTGCCACTCACGATGTCGCGGGTTCGGTTCATCAAGTTCATCATGGATGAGGTCTATCCCGGCGGGCGCCTGCCGCTGGCCGCACAGATCAGCGACCACGCCACCAAGGCGGGATTCACCATCACGCGCGAGCAGCACCTGCAACCGCATTACGCCCGCACCCTGGACACCTGGGCGGCCAACCTCGAGGCGGGAAAGGACGAGGCCATCACCATCACGTCCGAGCAGGTGTACGAGCGGTTTTACAAGTACCTGACCGGGTGCGCGGATCTGTTCCGCGTCGGCTACACCGATGTCGCGCAGTTCACCTGCGAGAAGATGCCCGCTTAACCGGGCTTTCCCGCGGGCATCCCGTTCCAGAGGGTAGGCAGGAGGTCAGGCAGATGGCCGACACGACGTCGGGTGCACCGAAGATGGCGGTGGCCTACGAGGATGTGCAGGCTCATTACGACATCTCGAACGATTTCTTCGGCTTGTTCCAGGATCCGACGCGGACCTACAGCTGCGCCTACTTCGAGCGCGAGGACATGTCGCTGGAGCAGGCGCAGATCGCCAAGATCGATCTCGCCCTCGCCAAGCTGGATCTCGCACCGGGGATGACCCTGCTCGACATCGGCTGCGGCTGGGGCTCGGCGATGCGGCGGGCGATCGAAACCCATGACGTCAACGTGGTGGGGCTGACGTTGAGCAGAAACCAGTGCAGCCTCGGCCAGGCACTGCTGGACGAACTCGACACCGGCCGCTCGCGCCAGATTCTGCTGCGCGGCTGGGAGGAGTTCGAGCAACCGGTCGACCGCATCGTCAGCATCGAGGCGTTCGAAGCCTTCCCCAAAGAGCGCTACGCCGCGTTCTTCGAGCTGTGCCACCGCCTGATGCCCGGTGACGGGCGGATGGTCCTGCAGACCATCATGGGCCACCCACTGAAGCGTTGGCCGGAAATGGGCATCCCGATCACGATGACCGACCTGCGGTTCATGCGCTTCATCGCGAAGGAGATCTTCCCCGGCGGCTCGGTGCCGTGCGACGACGACATAATCGAATACGCAGCCGCCGCAGGTTTTTCGGTGGCCGGCCGCAAAGACCTGACCCCGGATTACGTACGGACCCTTCAGACCTGGGCGACCCGGCTGCAAGCCCACCGTGACCAAGCGATCGTGGTGACGTCCCCGGAGGTTTACGACCGGTACGTGAAGTACCTGCTGGGCTGCGCGGATTTCTTTGCGCGCAACGTCAGCTACGTCGCCCAGTTCACCCTCACCAAGGGGACATAAGGGTCAGAAGTTGATCATGTGTCCGGCCAGGCCGTGGAAGCACTCCTGCAGCGCCTCGGACATGGTCGGGTGGGTGTGCACGTTGCGCGCCAACTCGTTGGCGGTCAGGTCCCACTTCTGCGCCAAGGTCAGCTCCGGCAGCAGCTCGGACACGTCGTGGCCGACCAGGTGCCCACCGATCAGCTCACCGTATTTGGCGTCGGCGATCAGCTTCACGAAACCGCTCGGGTCGCCCATCCCATGTGCCTTGCCGTTGGCGGTGAACGGGAACTTGACCACCTTGACGTCGTAGCCCTCTTCCCTGGCCTGCTCCTCGGTGAGGCCGAAGCTGGCCACCTGCGGTTGGCAGAAGGTGGCGCGCGGCATCATCCGGTAGTCACCGAGCGCCATCGTCTCGGCCCCACCGATGGTCTCGGCGGCCACCACGCCCTGCGCCTCGGCGACGTGCGCCAGCTGCAGCAGACCGGTGACGTCACCGATGGCGTAGATGTGCGGCACCGAGGTCTGCAGATACTCGCCGACGCCGATGGCGCGCCGCTCGGTGAGCGCCACCCCCGCGGCCTCCAGCCCGTAGCCGTCGACGTTGGGAGCAAAACCGATGGCTTGCAAGACTTTATCGGTCTTGAGCTCTTCGGTCTGACCGTCCTTGCTGACTGTGACGGTGACCTGCGAGCCGTCATCTTCGATGCTTTCGACCTTGGTACCGGTGCGGATCTTCACACCCAGCTTCTTGAACTGCTTCTCGATCTCCTTGGACACCTCGGCGTCCTCGTTAGGTAGCGCCCGCGGCAGGAACTCCACCACGGTGACGTCCACCCCGTAATTGGCCAGGACGTAGGAGAACTCCATGCCGATGGCCCCGGCGCCGGCGATGATGATCGAGGCCGGTAGCTCCCGGCTCAGGATCAACTGCTCGTAGGTGACCACGTTGGCGCTCAGCGAGGTGCCCGGCACCAGCCGGGTGCTGGATCCGGTGGCGATGATCGCATGAGCGAAGGTGACGTTCTCGGTTCCGCCCTCGTTGAGCTCGACTGCCAGCGTGTTGGCGTCGGTGAACCGGCCGTAGCCGTTGATCTCGGTGATCTTGTTCTTCTTCATCAAGAAGTGCACCCCGGCCACCCTGCCGTCGGCGACCTTGCGGCTGCGGTCGAACGCCGCCCCGTAGTCGAAGGTGGCCTCGCCGCTGATCCCGAAGGTTTTGGCTTCTCTGGTGACGATATGTGCCAGCTCGGCGTTGCGCAGCAACGCTTTCGACGGGATACAGCCGACGTTCAGGCAGACCCCGCCCCAGTACTTCGGCTCGACGATGGCGGTGTTCAAGCCCAGCTGGGCGGCGCGAATGGCCGCGACATAACCACCGGGGCCGGCTCCGAGGACAACGACGTCGTAGTGGGTCACCTTGCCACCCTAACGGGTGCGGCCCGTCGCCCCCGGGCCGGTTCGGCGGCGTCGCCAGCGGCTGTCTACCGCCCGGACCAAATAAACCCGAGTTCGGACCCATCCACGCGCCGGGCCGCTCCGAATACCTCACGGGGGTGCTTCGGGGGTTCCTGATCCGGGCCACACCTCGCGACCGACACCGGGATACGAAAGGCCCATCCGATGACCCAGCGCCTAGAACCGCATTTTGCCGATGTCCAGGCTCACTACGATTTGTCCGACGACTTCTTCCGGCTGTTCTTGGATCCGACCGAGACCTACAGCTGTGCCTACTTCCAGCGCGACGACATGACGCTGCAGGAGGCGCAAGTCGCCAAGATCGACCTGGCGCTGGGGAAACTCGGGTTGCAGCCGGGAATGACGCTGCTCGACGTCGGGTGTGGCTGGGGTGCCGTCATGTGCCGCGCGATCGAACGCTACGACGTCAACGTGGTCGGCTTGACATTGAGTAAAAACCAGGCCACCCACGTCCAGAAATGCTTCGACGCACTGGACAGCAACCGCAGCAGACGCGTCTTACTGGAGGGTTGGGAAGGGTTCGACGAACCCGTCGACCGGATCGTGTCGATCGGCGCGTTCGAACATTTCGGTCACGACCGCTACCCGGCATTCTTCAAAATGGCCTTTGACGCCCTGCCGGCGGACGGCGTGATGCTGCTGCACACCATCTGCGGCCTGAGCCCAGATGACATCGCAAGACTCGGTATCCCGTTGACATTCGAAGCGGCCCGGTTCATCAAGTTCATCCTGACCGAGATCTTCCCCGGCGGGCGGCTGCCGTCGGTCCCGATGGTCGGAGAGCGCGCCGGGGAAGCCGGCTTCACCTTGACCCGCGAGCAGTCCCTGCAACCGCACTACGCAAAGACCCTGGACTGCTGGGCGGCCGCCCTCGAAGCGCGCCGGGACCAGGCCATCGCTATCCAGTCGCAAGAGGTTTACGACCGGTACATGAAGTACCTCACCGGGTGCGCGAAGATGTTCCGTCGGCGCCAGGTGGATGTCGTGCAGTTCACGCTGAGGAAGCTGGAAGCCCAGGTGAGCGCATGATCCCGTCACCGATTCCCGGACCCGGCAGGCAGCCTTTCTTCACCGAAGTTCAGTCCCATTACGACATGTCTGACGATTTCTTCGGCCTCTTCCAGGACCCGACGCGGACCTACAGTTGCGCCTACTTCGATGTGCCCGACGCCACCTTGGAACAGGCGCAGATCGCCAAGCTCGACCTGCACCTGGACAAGCTGGATCTACGCCCCGGCATGACGCTGCTCGACATCGGCTGCGGCTGGGGGTCGGCCCTCAAGCGGGCGGTCGAGCGCTATGACGTCAACGTCATCGGCCTGACCCTGTCGCGCAATCAGCGGGCGTACGCCCAGCGGTCGCTCGACGCCGTCGACAGCGATCGCAGCCGTCAGGTGCTGCTGCACGGTTGGGAGGAGTTCCGGCTGCCTGTCGACCGGATCATCTCGATCGAGGCTTTCGCGTATTTCGGCTACGCCCGTTACCGCAGATTCTTCGAGAACTGTTTTGCGATTCTGCCACCGGGCGGCCGGATGACGATTCAGAGCAGCGTCAGCTACCACCCCTACGACCTTCATGCCCGCGGAAAGAAGCTGACGTTCGATCTGGTCAAGTTCATCAGGTTCATGACCACCGAAATCTTCCCGGGCGGCCGGCTGCCCACCACTGAGATGATGATGATCCGCGGTGTGGAGGCCGGATTCGCGCTACCCGAAGTGCTCTCACTGCGACCGCACTACGTCAGGACCCTCAAAGTCTGGGGTGATGCCTTGGCCTCCCACCAGGACGAGGCTCTAGAGATCACCTCCGTCGCCGTGTATGAAAGGTATATGAAGTACCTGCGTGGCTGCGCTTATTACTTCGACGACGACAACCTCGACTGCAGCCTGCTGACTTACCGCAAACCGACCACCCGATGAGCGGGCCCGCGCAGCTCGACAACCTGCACGTCCTGTTGGGTCAAGTCGCCGACCGCGACGCCGACGCGTTTGCCGAGTTCTACGACCGCACCTGCGCGCGGGTGTTCGGGTTGGTCACCCGATTGGTCCGCGATCCGGGCTACAGCGAGGAGACCACCCAGGAGGTCTACTTGCAGGTCTGGCGCAACGCCGCGAAGTTCGATCCAGCGGCCGGCTCGGCACTGGCCTGGTTGTTGACGATCGCGCATCGCCGCGCCGTGGACCGGGTGCGCGCCGAACAGGCCGCCGGACGGCACGACGCGCGCTATGCGTCCGCCACCATCGAACCTCCGGCCGACGTGGTGGTCGAGTCAGCGATTCTCCGTGAAGAGCGTCGCCGCGTGACCGAATGCCTCGACGCCCTCACCGACACCCAGCGCCGCTGCATCGATCTGGCCTACTACGCGGGCCTGACCTATGCCGAGGTGTCGACCCGGCTGGCCGCCAACCTGGCCACCGTCAAGTCCCGAATGCGAGATGGGTTGCGCTCCTTGCGGAATTGTCTGGGTGCGTCATGACCGGCCCCGCGGATTTCGAACTGTCGACGCTGGCGACGCCCTACGCCCTGGATGCCGTCTCGGACGAGGAACGCTCTGCCATCGAACGACAGTTGGCAACCGCTTCCGCCGGCGAGGCCAGCGCTTTCCGCTCCGAGGTACGGACGGTGCAGGAGACGATGGCGGTGGTATCGGCCGCTACGGCGCTCGACCCGCCGCCGGCACTGCGCGACCGGGTACTGGCGATGGTCCGGCCACGCCAACAGTTCCGTTGGCGGGCAGCCGGTTTCGTTGCAGCTGCCGCAGCCGCGGCAGCCATCGCCTTCGGCGCCGGAGTGGCGCTGCGGCCGACACCGACACCCGCGATGGCCGAGCAGGTGTTCACCGCACCGGATGTGCGCACGGCCAGTGGCGAAGTGCCGGCGGGCGGAACCGCCACCGTCGTCTATTCACGCGACCGGAACGCCGCCGTGCTGGTGATGAACAACGTGGCCCCGCCCGCCACCGGCACCGTCTATCAGATGTGGCTGATCGAGGATCAACAGCCACGGTCGGCGGGCACCATCGGCCCGCAGGCTGTGCGTCCGTCGACCACCGAGGTCATCCGCGATCTCGGTGGTGCTGGGACATTGGCCTTCACCATCGAGCCAGGCAGCGGATCCGAGCAACCGACCGGGCAGATTTTCATCGCGTTGCCGCTCGGCTGAGTCGCGGCGGGTCCTGGCAGCTGAACCCGCGACTCAGTACGGGATGACTCCGCCGACGCAGCGGCTCACGTGCTGGCAGAAATAGTGGCCGTACAGCGGCGCCGCGGCGACGGCCGACGCGAAGACCGCCGACATCAGCGCGATCGCCACCGCCGACACCAGCGGTCGCTCCCCCACCATCGCCAGGATCAGCCCGGCGACGATGCACACGGCCGCATAGACCACCACGACGAAGACCGCCGGTGTCTTGTCGGCCACCGAATACCACCAGGAGAACAGTCCCAGCCCGATCCCGGCCGCCGGGATCCAGACCGCGAGCAGCACCAGCGCCAGCTGCCACCACTTCAAGAACCGGTATTGGCCCGCCAGCACGACCGACTTGGACGACATGGCCGACTTGGACGGCTTGGCCGGCGCGGCCCCGGCCTCCGGTTCGTCCGGCGCCGGCTCCGCCTCGAGTCCGAACGCCGGTTCGGGCTCGGGCCCGTCGGGCGGTCCGGGCAGCGGGGTGGGATGCGGGCCGGTCTCGAAGCTCGGCGGCCAGTGCGGCTCGGTCAGGGGCATCGCCCCAGTGTCGGTGGTCTCAGGCACTTGAGACCACCTGAATCGCCGCCAGGGCCCCGAACCAGCCGACGGCCAGCGCGAGCAGAAACGCACCCAGTCCGGTTACCCAGCGGCGCGAGGAGACGAACACCAGCACCAGCCCCGCGATGCTGGGGCCGCCGAGCACCAAGGCGATCGCGGCATCCGGGCGCAGCGGTGCGGAGACCAACAGCGTCATTCCGATCCCGGTCAGGACGCCGACGGTGGCTCCGACCAGCATGACGCTGCTCAACACCCAGGGGCGCGGCAGCGGGATCACACCAGCAGATTTTACGACCGCAAACCCGCTCAGCGCGGTAGCGACCCGGTGATCAGCGGGACTATGTCCAGAGCAGCATTCTCGTCGTCGGTGAAGGCCCGTGCGCGCGACAGGAACCGCAGGCCCTCCGGCGCCTCCAGGCTGAAGCCGGCGCCGCGGCCGGGCACCACATCGATGATCAGCTGGGTGTGCTTCCACGCCCCGAACTGCGGCCCGGAGATCCACACCGGCGCCCCGCCGGCTGTGTCTTCCAGCACCCCGAGCAGCACGTCGTGGTCGCCGACGATGAAGTCGCCGTCGGGGTAGCACATCGGCGCCGAACCGTCGCAGCAGCCGCCGGACTGATGGAACATCACCGGGCCGTGCCGGGCCACCAGCCGCTCCACCAGTTCGGCCGCCGCATCGGTGATCAGCACCCGGGGCGGCGCGTCCATCAGAACAGGCCCATCAAAAAAGACCTTGTGCCGTCTGGGAGTAGGACACCAGTAGGTTTTTGGTCTGCTGGTAGTGGTCGAGGACCATCTTGTGGTTCTCCCGGCCGATGCCGGACTGTTTGTAGCCGCCGAATGCGGCGTGCGCGGGGTAGGCGTGGTAGCAGTTGACCCACACCCGGCCGGCCGCAATGTCGCGGCCGGCCCGATAAGCGGTGTTGCCATCACGGCTCCACACCCCCGCGGCCAGCCCATAGAGAGTGTCGTTGGCGATCGAGATCGCGTCGTCGTAGTCGGTGAACGAGGTCACCGAGACCACCGGGCCAAAGATCTCCTCCTGGAAGATCCGCATCTTGTTGTGGCCCGCGAACACGGTGGGCTGCACGTAGTAGCCACCGGAGAGCTCCCCACCGAGCTCGGCACGCTCCCCGCCGGTAATGACTTTGGCGCCCTCGCCCTTACCGATCTCGATGTAGGACAGGATCTTCTCCAGCTGGTCGTTGGAGGCCTGCGCGCCGATCATCGTGGCGAGGTCCAGCGGGTCGCCCTGGCGGATCGCCTTGGTGCGGATCGCCGCCAACTCCAAGAACTCCTCATAGATGTCGGCCTGGATCAGCGACCGCGACGGGCTGGTGCACACCTCGCCCTGATTCAGCGCAAACCCGGCAAACCCCTCGAGAGCCTTGCCCTGAAAGTCATCATTGGCCGCCAGCACATCGGAGAAGAAGATGTTGGGACTCTTACCACCCAACTCCAACGTGACCGGGATGATGTTGTGGCTGGCGTACTGCATGATCAGCCGACCAGTGGTGGTCTCCCCGGTGAAACCGATCTTGGCGATCCGGTTACTCGACGCCAACGGTTTACCGGCCTCCACCCCGAATCCGTTGACCACGTTGATGACTCCCTCGGGCAACAGATCCCCGATCAGACTCATCAGAAACAGGATCGACGCCGGGGTCTGCTCGGCCGGCTTGAGCACCACCGCATTGCCGGCGGCCAGCGCCGGGGCCAGCTTCCAGGCCGCCATCAACAGCGGGAAATTCCACGGGATGATCTGACCCACCACCCCCAACGGCTCGTGGAAGTGATACGCCACGGTGTCCTCGTCCAGCTGAGACAACGCACCCTCCTGGGTGCGGATCGCCGCGGCGAAATACCGGAAATGATCCACCGCCAGCGGAATATCGGCGGCCAACGCCTCCCGGATCGGCTTGCCGTTATCCCACACCTCAGCGACCGCCAACTGCTCGGTGTGCTCCTCGATACGGTCGGCGATCTTATTCAAGATCGCCGCCCGCTGCGCCGGAGAGGTCTTGCCCCACCCCGGCGCGGCCGCGTGCGCGGCATCCAAGGCCAGGTCGACATCGGCCGCCGTCGAACGCGGGATCTCACAGAACACCTCACCGGTCACCGGTGTCGCATTCTCGAAATACTCACCCCCCACCGGCGCCACCCACCGCCCACCGATGAAGTTCCCATAACGCGACTCGTAACCCATCACTGCGCCCGCCGAACCCGGACGTGCGAAAACGCTCATCGGTACTGCTCCTTTGCCGTGGGTGTCACACCTCACACTACCGCCGCCGTCACAATGGTTTCCATGGCTTCCATGGCTACCGACACTCCGAACGACCCCCACCTGTGGCTGGAAGACGTCACCGGCGAGCAGTCTCTGGACTGGGTGCGCGCCCACAATGCGCCGACCGTCGATGAGTTCGCCGGGGACGACTTCGAGGCGATGCGCAGCGCCGCGTTGGAGGTGCTCGACACCGACGCCCGCATCCCCTACGTTCGGCGCCGCGGGGAGTTCCTCTACAACTTCTGGCGCGATGCCGCCAACCCGCGCGGGCTGTGGCGGCGCACCACACTGGACAGCTACCGCAGCGACGTCCCGGAGTGGGACGTGATCATCGACTTGGATGCAGTAGCTCGCGCCGACGACGAGAACTGGGTCTGGGGCGGCGCCAACGTGATCGAGCCAGAGCTCACCCGGGCGCTGGTGTCACTGTCGCGGGGCGGCTCGGACGCCGTGGTGGTACGCGAATTCGACATGATCACCAGAGAATTCGTCGGCGCTGATTCCCAGGGCTTCCAGCTTCCCGAGGCCAAGACGAGGATCGGCTGGGAGGACGAGGACACGGTGCTGGTGGGCACCGACTTCGGGCCGGATTCGCTGACCGATTCCGGGTATCCGCGAATCGTCAAACGGTGGCGCCGCGGCCAGCCACTCACCGAAGCCCAGACCGTGTTCGCCGGGCAGGCAACCGATGTTGCGGTGGGCGCAGGCCGCGACCGCACACCGGGATTCGAGCGCACCCTGATCTCGCGGGCCATCGACTTCTTCAACGACGAGGTCTACCAGCTTCGCGATGGCGAGCTGATCCGCATCGACGCGCCCACCGACGCATCGGTGTCGGTGCACCGGCAGTGGATCCTGATCGAGTTGCGCACCGACTGGGACACCGGCACCGCGTCCTACCGCGCAGGTTCGTTGTTGGCAGCCGACTATGACGAATTCTTGGCGGGCACATCACGCTTGAGTGTGGTCTTCGAACCCGACGCCCACACCGCGCTGCACCACTACGCATGGACTCGCGACCGGCTGATCCTGGTCACGCTGCGCGATGTGGCCAGCCGGGTGGAGGTGATCACTCTCGGTGAGTGTGACGACCCGCTGCGCCCGGCTTCGCCGAGCTTGCGGTCGTCACGCGGCGACTGGCAACGCCGACCGGTCACCGAAGTGCCGGCTAACACCAACACCGTCATCGCGGCCGCCGACGACACGGGCGACGAGATCTTCCTGGATTCCAGCGGATTCGCTCACCCGTCGCGGCTGCTTCACGGCCCGGTCGACGGCCCGCTGACCGAGATCAAGTCCGCCCCGGCCTTCTTCGACGCCGACGGCCTGGACGTCAATCAGTACTTCGCCACTTCGAAGGACGGCACCGCGATCCCGTACTTCGTGGTCCGCCCGATAGGCGCCACCGGCCCGACATTGCTGGGCGGCTATGGCGGATTCGAGGTGGCCCGCACGCCGGGCTACGACGGCGTGCTGGGCCGGCTGTGGCTGGCGCGCGGCGGCACCTACGTACTCGCCAACATCCGCGGCGGCGGCGAGTACGGGCCCGGGTGGCACACCCAGGCGATGCGAGCGGGCCGGCACCTGGTGGCCGAGGATTTCGCCTCGGTGGCAACCGATCTCGTCGAACGCGGCATCACAGGCGTGGCGCAGCTCGGGGCGGTGGGCGGCAGCAACGGTGGATTGCTGATGGGCATCATGCTCACGGCCTACCCGGAGCTGTTCGGGGCGCTGGTCTGCCAGGTGCCGCTGCTGGACATGCGCCGCTACCACCTGCTGCTGGCCGGAGCGTCCTGGGTCGCCGAGTACGGCGATCCCGATAACCCGGACGACTGGGAGTTCATCAGCAAATACTCGCCGTACCAGAACATTTCGGCCGACGCGACCTACCCGCCGGTGCTGATCACCACCTCCACCCGCGACGACCGGGTGCACCCGGGCCATGCCCGCAAAATGACCGCGGCGCTGGAGAAGATCGGCACGAAGGTCTGGTACTACGAGAACATCGAGGGCGGCCACGGCGGGGCCGCCGACAACGCGCAGGCGGCGTTCAAGTCCGCGCTGAGCTTCTCGTTCCTGTGGCGGATGCTTGACGGCGGGCGCTGACGAGTCAGGACTTGCGCAGCCCGCCCATCAGCGCGACGGCCACCCCGACCAGCACCAGGCCCGCTCCGGCCGCCAGGGCCACGTTGAGCCAAGCATGCAGGCTGGCTTCGGCCACATCCGCGACGGCGTCGGCGATCCGGCGGATGTCGCCGGTCGCCTGGTTGAGCACCTGGTTCAGGTAGCGCCGCGCCACCTCGATTCCCGACCAGCCCGCCGCACCCACCAACAGCCCCGAAACACCCAGGCTTGCCAATGCCCTGCCACGATGACGTGCCGCGGCGAGCGTCAGCGTCGCACACAAACCGGTCAGCGCCGCCAGCACCAAGCTCAACCACGGTCCCCACACCGCGAGCCGGTGTAACCCACCGGGACGCGCCACCTCCGTGGATGTCGGCGTCAGCGGCACGGTCATCGACGCCGGAAGCGCAATGTTGTAGTCGCCCAGCAGGGGCGCAAACGCCTTGTCCCGCAACATCGGCACCACGTCGATCTCCCAGGGACCGGTGTCCTCGCCGCTGAGCAGCCACTCATGTCCGTCCCGGTTGACCTGCACGAACTGGGCCGGAAACGACGGCCCGGCGGCGTACTCGGCGGCAGCCTCCCGCACCGGGGACGGGTTGATGGGGAAGCCTTGCGCACGGATCAGCCGCACCGCCTGGGCGCTGAGCTCAGCGGCAACCGCATCCTGCAGGGCCGGTTGGGCCGCGGCCCGCCGCGCCAGTCGCGCGTAGCCGTCGGCATCGAGGAGGTTGCACTGCGCCCACGCCGTCGGCAGCGTCACCGCAAGAGTCGCCGTGGTCAGCAACCAGAACAGTGCCGCCGTGAGGAAGCGCACTATTTCGCCGTGCGGCGCGGCCGCGCCAGTGCCATTCGGGTCATCAGTCCGTTCATCCGGGCCAGCGCCTTGAGCGAATTGTGGTAATAGTTGCCGCCCGCACCGACATTGGTGCGCGGTGCGACGACGGCCTCCTGCCGGCAGAACTTGCGGATCCCGTCGACGCCGCCGAAACGCGCCCCGATGCCCGACGTCTTCCAGCCTCCCATCGGGGCCGTCGTGCACATCAGGTTCGCGATCACGTCGTTGATGTTCACCGCACCGCAATCCAACTGGACTGCAATGTCTTTGGCTCGCCCCGTGTCGCTGGAGAACACCGAGGCGCTCAGCCCGTAGACGCTGTCGTTGGCGAGCCGGATCGCCTCGTCGACGCTGGCGACCTTCATGATCGGCAGGGTCGGGCCGAAGGTCTCCTCGGTCATGCAGGCCATCGAGTGGTCGACGTCGACGAGCACGGTTGGCGGGTAGAAGCTGCCCGGGCCGGTGGCGCGTTCACCGCCGATCAGCGCGCGCGCTCCGGCGGCCACCGCCTCCTTGACGTGGCGTTCGGTGACCGCGAGTTGCTGGTCGCTGATCAGCGACCCGAAGTGCTTGCCCTCGCCGGTGCCAATCTGCAGCGCCTGCACATCGCGGACCACCGCGGCAACGAACTTGTCGTACACCGGTTCCAGCACGTACACCCGCTCGACCGACACGCACGTCTGCCCGGCGTTGAACATCGCCCCCCACACCGCGGCGTGCGCGGCCAGGTCGATGTCGGCGTCCTCGCACACGATCATCGGGTCCTTGCCACCCAGTTCGAGGCTGACCGGCACCAGTCGCCGCGCGGCCCGCTCGGCCACCTTGCGGCCGGTGGCGGTGGAGCCGGTGAACTGGATGTAGTCGGAGTTGTCGATCACCGCTTCGGCTACCTCGCGTGCGCCCTGAACCACCGCGAACACGTCCGGACCGCCGGAGGCCTGCCAGCCCTGGCGAAGGAGTTCCGCGGTGAGCGGGGTCTGCTCGGACGGCTTGAGCAGCACCGCGCAGCCGGCCGCCAACGCGCCGATCGCATCCATCAACGCGTTGGCCACCGGGTAGTTCCACGGCGCGATCACGCCGACCACCGGCCGCGGCCGGTAGTGCACGGTGATCTTCTTGATCGCCATCAGCGGCAGCGCCGCCGGGCGGGCCTCCGGGGCCATCGCCTTATCCATCACCTTGATCACGTACGACAGGATCATGATCAGCAACGGCACCTCTTGCGCGGCGTCGGTGCTGGACTTGCCGGTCTCGGCGATCAGCAGTTGCTCGATCTCGTCGCGGTGCTCGCCGAGCCACACCGCGAAGCGGGCCATCGCCTTGGCCCGCCCCTTGGCGCCGCGCCGCTCCCATTCCCGCTGGGCGGTGCGCAGCCCGGCGGCGATCGATTCGACGTCGGACGGATCGGTCCAGCGGACTTCACCGGCAACTGCCCCGGTGGCGGGACTGAGCACGGTGTCGGTGCCGGACAGGGCGGTGGCAGGCGTGGTGGTGGTCATAGCGTCATGCTAGTCCCGGCTGTGATCCGCGTCGCTCCCGCCTCGACAGGTGTCAAGTTTCGGTCAGCTCGGTGCGATACCCCGCAGGTACGCGGCCTGCCCCAGGTGCTGGGCGCAGTCATCGATGACGCTGACCAGCCGCACACCGGCCGTCACCGGCGGATCCCAGTGGGTGTCGACGACGCGCGCCAACTCCTGGGCGGTCACCCCGTCGAGGTAGCCCAGGGTCAGCTCGTGAACGGCGTGGTAGTAGCCCCCCAGCAGCTGTGCCGGGGCGCGGACCTTGGCGACGTCGGCCGCGCTGTGGCCGTACCCAATGTCGTCGCGCGGCAGGTCCAGCCCAAACCGGTCCACCCAGCCGTCGCGGGTCCACACCTGCTCGACGCCGGCGACCTGAGCAACCTGGATGTCTTGGCACCGGGCGCTGTGCCAGAGCAGCCAGGCGATGCTGTTGGCTTCCGCAGTGGGCCGATAGGTGGCCACCTCCTCGGTGAGCCCTGCGGTCAGCTCGTCGCAGTGTTCGATCAATCGCATGAAAGCGTCCCGGAGCAGATCCTGTAGCGCGGCGTCGCTCATGGGCACGTCCCGGACACCGTCGGATTCATCTTCAATTCCCTCCGAAAAACCATTTACCAGCGCAGTAGCGCAGCAATACCCACGGCATCACGTAGCCGCCCGTCAGCTGCCCCCTGGGTGGGGCTGATCCGGGCGCCGGTCTTCAATGCCCGCTCGACCAGCCGCTCCGTCAGCCGGGAGTCCGCTGCGCCCGGCTGGCCGTCCGGGCCGACCTCGTCGCCACCGTAGAGCGCCCCGTTCGCGCCCACCCGCCCTGTGTAGCGGACCTCCGGGTCGTATATCAGGTGTGCGACTCGACCGGCATTCAACGCCGCAGCCACCTCCGACAACCCTAAGGCCGCCCCGTGACCGGACCCGGCACCGTCGCAAACACTCTCCAGCAGTTGCCTTTCACGCTCGGCGTGCTGCTCATGAGCCCAATCGGTCACAGCGGCCTGTAGTGCTGGGCCGTCGAGCCCGCTGAGGACCCGAGCGTCGGCGAATATTCGGTCGCGAAGCGCTTGCGGAAACTTCGCGACGGTCGGCTCAGTCCAGCGGTCCCCGCCGCCGACCAGGATTCGCTCCCAGCCACGCTCGGCGGCCAGCCCAGCAGCCACCGTCGTCACCTGATCCAAAAACCGGTGCGCCCGATCGTGCTCGCGAGATTGGCGCTGTTCTCGCACCGGCGTGTGGAACTGCCCCCGCGGGCCACCACCGATGTGGCCGGCACGCTCGTGCGGCGCCTCAACATATTGCTGCTCGATTCGGCTCAGCATCTGAAGCGACCCGACTCGCCACTCGAGCAGTCGAGCCTCCTCGGCTGAAACCAGGACCACACCTGCCGGCCGTCCTTCATCGAGCAACTCAAGCAGCGGGTGGATGAACGGGTGGTCGTCCAACACCACCCGGGTGGCTATCGGCAGCGCGCACTGCAGTTGCAGAACCCGGTCATCTTCCAGCCCGGCGAATAGGATTCGGCTTCGACCAGAGGCCCCCGGGTCGGCCAGCTCCGCTACCCGAGGCCAAAGTCTTTCCAGCGCCGCGGCGGTCTCATCGCTGTGGTCAGAATCCGCGGTAATCCGGCGCTGCAATTCCCGGAAGCGGCTTTTCAGATCGATAGCGGCGGCCGCCAGATTCGAATCCCCGCTCGGATCCGCGTTCAGGCTCACCGAGAGCACGCCGAGTTTGTCGGTTCGCTGGAATAGTTCCCAGATTCCGTCCAAGTCAAGCCGCTCCATGGCGACCATCGGTCCGCCCCTCCGATCCCCTTGCAGGTTCTTGGGTTGCGCTCCAATCACCCACTATAGCCACGCACCGGGACGGCAAGATGAGCCTGCGCCAACTGGTTGCGGCCCGCGCAGGCTGCGCTCGGACCGGCGGCGCTACGCCCGGTGACAGACCGCCTCAACGTTGTTGCCATCCGGATCACGCACGAACGCGCCGAAGTAGTCCGGGTGGTATTCCGGCCAGAGCCGCGGCGCGTGCAAAGACGCGGCGCCCAGTTGCACGGCGGTGTCGTAGAACCGCCGCACCTGCTCGTGGTCGGCAGCGCTGAACGCGACATGAATCTCGCGGTTGGGCCCCGATGCGTCGCCCACGCCGGCGTCAGCGATCCAGAATGTGGGCTTGCCGTCTCGCCCGTACCCGATGGCGGGTCCGACATCCAATTGGCGGGTGTAGCCCAGCACA
Source organism: Mycobacterium sp. IDUB_21 (assembly GCF_055419425.1). NCBI lineage: Bacteria > Bacillati > Actinomycetota > Actinomycetes > Mycobacteriales > Mycobacteriaceae > Mycobacterium > Mycobacterium sp. IDUB_21. Next base: position 173,642 of record NZ_JBVAXQ010000004.1, read on the forward strand.
GAGAGCACCGCGTCGTAGAACTTCTGCGATCTGGCGTAGTCGGTGCAGTTGATACCCAAGTGGTCGATCACGGAATACATCCTGGCATGTGATACCGACACAGTCGTAGATTGTTCAGATGAGCTCCGACCTCGTGGTCCGCAACGGCACGATCGTCGACGGGCTGGGTGGCCAAGCGTACGTCGGGGATGTTGCGGTGCGCGATGGTCTGATAGTCGAGGTCGGGGCGGTAACCGGCGACGCGCGGCACGTGATGGATGCGACCGGGCTGCTGGTCACACCCGGTTTCGTCGACCTGCACACGCACTACGACGGGCAGTCGATCTGGTCGGATCGGCTCAATCCCTCCTCGGCACACGGGGTGACGACCGCACTGATGGGCAATTGCGGGGTGGGCTTCGCGCCGTGCCGGGCCTCCGACCATGAGGTGCTGGTCGACCTGATGGCCGGCGTCGAGGACATCCCCGGTGTGGTGATGACCGACGGCCTGCCGTGGACGTGGGAGACGTTCCCGCAGTTCATGGATGCCGTCGACTCGCGGCAACGGGACATCGACGTCGCGGCATTCCTGCCGCATTCGCCGCTGCGGGTCTATGTGATGGGACAACGCGGTGTCGACCGCGAGCCGGCCACGCCGGCGGATCTGGCACGGATGCGCGAGCTGGCCCAGGAGGCCGCCAAAGCTGGGGCGCTGGGTTTTTCATCGTCTCGGCTGACCACCCATCGCACCAGGACCGGTTCCCAGATCCCCAGCTACGACGCCGCCTACACCGAGATCCTCGAGATCGGCCGCGGCATCGCCGACGGTGGCGGAGGGCTGATCCAGTTCGTCCCAGACCTCCCCGATGGCGCGTATCAGCCTGTGCTGCAGCAGGTTTTCGATGCGGCCACCGACGCTGGTCTGCCGGTCACGTTCACCTTGTTGATCGGCAACGCCGGCGAGCCACTCTGGCGGGACGCGATCACCATGGTGGAGAAGGCGAACAGCGCCGGTGCCGCGATCACCGCACAGGTGTTCCCGCGACCGGTCGGGCTCATGGTCGGGCTGGACCTGAGCATCAACCCGTTCGTGCTGTACCCGAGCTACCGGGAGATCGCCGGCCTGCCGCTGGCGGAGCGGGTCGCAGAAATGCGTAAACCGGAGGTGCGGGAGCGGATTCTGGCCGATCAACCCAGCATTGTCCCGACCAACCCGATCGCCTACCTCTCCCAGTCCTGGGACTGGACATACCCGCTCGGCGATGACGCCGACTACGAGCCGGATGCGTCGCAGAGCATCGCGGCAAGGGCCCGGGCGCGCGGCGCCTCACCGGTCGAGGAAGCATATGACCGGCTGCTCGACGACGACGGGCACGCGATCCTGCTGGACGCGCTGGCCAACTTCCAGGACAACTCGCTGGACACGGTCGGTGCTCTGATACGTCGCGACGACGTGGTCCTGGGCTTGGGAGACGGCGGTGCCCACTACGGAATGATATGCGACTCAAGCTTTCCCACCTATGTGCTGACTCATTGGGCACGTGATCGCGCGTCCGGCAGGCTCAGCGTCGAAGCGGCGATCCGCGAGCTGACGTCCGTACCCGCCCGAGTCGCCGGACTGAACGATCGGGGCCGTATCGCAGTCGGTTACAAGGCGGACCTCAACGTCATCGATCACGAGCAGCTGCGCCTGCACAAGCCGGTGGTCACCTATGACCTGCCGGCCGGTGGGCGCCGGCTCGACCAGACCGCCGACGGCTACGTGGCGACGATCGTCTCCGGTGAGATCATCACCGAGAACGGCAAACCCACGGCGGCTCGGCCCGGCAAGCTGGTGCGCGGCCGTCAGCCCGCGCCGGCCTGAGTTTGCACCGCGTACCGTTAGCCGTTGTGACCGAGCCTCCAGAGCCCAAATACACCCACGGCCATCATGAGTCGGTGTTACGCGCCCACCGTGCCCGCACGGCGCAGAACTCCGCGGCCTATCTGTTGGGATCGCTGACGCCGGGCTTGCAGTTGCTGGATGTCGGCTGCGGCCCAGGAACCATCACCGCGGATCTGGCCGGCATCGTCGCACCGGGCCGGGTGACCGCCATCGAGCCGGTACCAGAGGCACTGGATCTGGCGCGTGCCTGCGCGCATGAGCGCGGGCAGGACAACATCGACTTCGTGGTGGCCGACGTGCACGCATTGCAGTTCCCCGACAACAGCTTTGACGTGGTGCATGCCCATCAGGTGCTGCAGCACGTCGCCGACCCGGTGACCGCGTTGACCGAGATGCGCCGGGTATGCAGGCCCGGCGGCGTGGTGGCCGTCCGCGACAGTGATTATGCGGCGTTCACCTGGTACCCGCCGTCGGCGGAGTTGGACGACTGGCTACGGCTCTACCGCGAGGCCGCGCGGGCCAACGGCGGCGAGCCCGACGCAGGCCGGCATCTGCTGGCCTGGGCGCACGCGGCCGGATTCTCCGACGTCACCCCGACTACGAGCGCGTCGTGTTTCGCCACCCCCGCCGACCGGGAGCACTGGGGCGGCATGTGGGCCGACCGGATCCTGCAATCCGCCATCGCCGAGCAACTGCTGGGCAGTGGCGCTGCCGATCGGTCCAAGTTGCAGGCGATTTCGCAGGCGTGGCGGGGCTGGGCCGATCACCCGGACGGCTGGTTGGCGCTGCTGCACAGCCAGATTCTGTGCCGGGTGTGACGGACTCAGAGCATCCGCTGTTGCGGGGTGGACTTGGCCACCAACGCCGGGTCGGAGGTGACGGCCTCACCCAGCACCTCGTCGATTCGCGCCATCAGCTCGGCGGGGATCCGCACCCCGGACGCCTTCACGTTCTCGGTCACCTGTTCTGGGCGTGATGCTCCGACCAGAGCGGCGGCGACGTTGTCGTTCTGCAGCACCCAGGCGATCGCCAACTGCGCCGTCGTGAGCTCCAACTCGTCGGCGAGCGGGCGCAGTTGCTGCACCCGGGTCAGCACCTCGTCGGTCATGAACCGTTTGACGAAGTTCGCCCCGCCCTTCTCGTCGGTGGCGCGCGAGCCTGCCGGCGGCGGCTGACCCGGCAGGTACTTCCCGGACAGCACCCCTTGGGCCATCGGTGACCAGACGATCTGGCTCAGGCCCAGTTCCCGGCAGACCGGAACCACCTCCGGCTCGATGATCCGCCACAGCATCGAGTACTGCGGCTGGCTGGAGATCAGCGAAATCCCGAGCTGGCGGGCCAGTCCGTGGGCTTGGCGGATCTGGTCGGGGGTCCACTCACTGACGCCGATGTAGAGCGCCTTGCCTGCCCGGACGATGTCGGCGAACGCCTGCATGGTCTCCTCCAGCGGGGTGCAGGAGTCATAGCGGTGTGCTTGATACAGGTCGACGTAGTCGGTGCCCAGCCGGCGCAGCGACCCGTCGATGGCCTCCATCATGTGTTTACGGGACAGGCCCATGTCGTTCTTGCCCAACGGGGCCGGCCCGATCGGCCAGTAGACCTTGGTGAAGATCTCCAGCGATTCGCGCCGAAGGCCCGCCAACGCGGCGCCGAGCACTTCCTCGGCGCGCCCGTTGGCATACACATCGGCGGTGTCGAACGTGGTGATGCCGGCGTCCAGCGCGGCATGTACACACTCGGTGGCGACGTCGTTCTCGACCTGTGAGCCGTGGGTGAGCCAGTTGCCGTAGGTGATCTCGGAGATCTGCAGGCCCGAGTTGCCCAGGTAGCGAAATTCCATAAGGCCATCTTGGCGGAGATCACGCCGGATGTCTGCTGCGGAGTTCACTATCCTTGAATTCATGGCCAAGCCCGTCGACCTCGCCCGCCTGGCCGAGCTGTTGCCCGGCTACCGCTTCGCCTACCTGGTCACCGTCGGCGACGACTACCGCGTACGCACCACCGCGATCACCCCGGCCTTCGACGGCGCCCGGGTGGATATCGGTCCCGTCGGCAACCACGGCAGGGAAAACCTGTCTGCCCGCGACGCGGTCACCCTGGTCTGGCCCGCACGCGAGGTCGATGAGTACTCGCTGATCGTCGACGGGCAAGCCGAGCTTCCCGACGACCCGGCAGGCCCGGTGCTGGTGACACCGACCAAGGCCCTGCTGCACCGGCCGGTGTTGGAGGCGGACAGCCGCCGGGCTGTCGGCACCGTCCACGACTGCGTGCAGCTCAAGGCGGACTAGGCTTGAAATTCATGACCTCCAACGTGGACTTCACGCGGCTCGCCGAGAAGCTGGTGGGCTACGACTACGCCTACCTGATCACCGTCGACGCCGAGAACCGGCCGCACCCGGTGCCGGTGATGCCGGTGCTGCAGGGCGATACCGTGCACATCGGCGCGCTCGGCGGCCGGCGCAGCCGGGCGAACCTGACCCGCAGCCGCGACGTCACGGTGATGTGGCCGCCGCCGGCTCCGGGCGGCTACACCGTGATCGTCGACGGCACCGCCGAGGTTTCCGATGCCGGCGAGCTGGCCAGTCTGGACATCACCGCCAGCCGCGCGGTGCTGATCCGGGTCGCCACCCCGGCGTCCCCCGGTGAAACCCCTTGCTACAGCGACTGTGTGGACTTGAAGGTCACTGCGCAGGGAGCGTGAGCGGCCGACCGGCCACCATCAGCACTACCTGATCGGATTCGGCGGCGATCCGCGCGTTGAGCACACCCAGCAGGTCGCGGAACAGCCGTCCGGACGGGGTGGGCGGCACCACTCCGCTGCCGACTTCGTTGCTCACCGTCACGGCGCGCACCGGACACACTCGCCAGGCCGCCACCAGTTCGTCGATATCGGCATGCACGCCCTCCAGTGAGCCACCGTCCCAGACCCGGTGCAGGTCCATCCGGGCTGTCAGCCAGGTGCCCAAACAGTCCAGCAGCAAAGGGTTTTCGGCGGCCCGCAGTTCGGCGGCGACGTCAGTGGTCTCGACGGTGCGCCAGGAGACAGGACGGCGCGCCCGGTGCAGCTGCACCCGTTCGGCCCATTCCGGATCACCTTCGCGCACACCGCCGGTGGCAAGGTAGGTCACCGCAGGCTCAGTGCCCAGCAGCGCCTCGGCGTGCGCGGATTTCCCGGACCGCGCCCCGCCCAACACCAGAGTGCGTGTCGGTGTACCTGCTGTACCCACTCGCACCACCTCACCGTCGCGTCCCGGTCGAGCACCCGAATCCGACAGTACCGCTGTCAGTTCCGGCTCGATCGGATTGTGATGGCTCAGGTGCACGGCGACGACGTCGGTGGTGTCGATTACGGCGCCCGAGTTTCGCAACTCGGCCAGGGTGGCCGCGAATGCGGGCAGGTCATGATGTTCGGTGCCGTGCCCGGTGTGGTTGCCGAACGTCTCCTCCAGAAACACCGCATCGAAGGCTGCGTCGGCAATCGCGGCCTTCGTCTCGTCGGGCAGCGGTCCAGTGTCGGTGGCCCAGAAGATCCGGGCACCAACAGTTTCCAGGTCGTAGAGCACCGCGTCTGCGCCGATGTCGGCTCCGTGCGCGGCGGCCAGCACCCGTACCCGGTAGTCGCCCAGCCGCACGTCATCTCCGGGCAGCACCTCGACGAATCGCACCGGGTCCTCCGGTCCCACCCAATGCCGGCACTGATCCAGCGCGCTCGGCGGCCCGACCACATCCAGCGGCTCGGTGGCCCCGGTCCAGTGCCGCATCAGCAGCGCCGCCGGCCCGACGTGGTCGGGGTGGCCGTGGGTGAACAAGATGTGTTTGACGCCGGCCAGCGACCGTCCGTGCCGCATCGCCGACCGCGGCGCCTCCGGCCCGCAGTCCAGCAGCAGCACCTCGTCGACCAGCGCGGCGGTCTGGGCGCGGACCTCCCCGGCGTCGGCCGCCCAGCGGCAGGACGCGCACCGGCAGAACGGATTCGGCCACCCGTCGGCGCTGCCGGTACCCAGCAAGAGGATCTCCACGCCCCTATCCTCGCTGACTCTGCGCCTACCAGACACTCCACTCGGACTTTTGCCTGGTGTGCGCAGAGTGAACCGTTACGGGGCGAGGCCGGACGTCAGGTCGAGCGCGCTGTACAGGCCGGAGTCGGCCAGGTCGGCCAGCGGCGATGGCGTGGCAAAGTCGGCGGCATCGGCCGGGGCGAACCACGACGCGAACAGCGATAGGTTGATATTGCCGAAGATCGTCTGGAGGTAGTCCTGTGCAGGGCCGCCGGCCGGGTCGTAGTACAGGTTCTCTACGGGAAACAAGCCGTATGTCAACGCGTGCTCATCGAAGACGTCTCCGGCCTTGTCCACGAACTCGACGTCGGTCGGCGACGCGACGTATTCGGTCCCGGTCAGCGTCAGAGCGTCCGGGCCGCTGCCGACGGTGAACATTGCGGGAACCGCCCACACCAGCGCGGAATCTGGGGTCTCCATCGGCGTGACCGATGTTGTCATCGGTCCTCCGACCCAGTGGTCGCTGCCGTTCAGCAGCTCCAGCGCCTGGGTGATGCGCCCGCCGCCGCTGTCGGCGAACACGATGTTGCGGCCCACGGTCGCTGCGTCACCAAGCTGGGTGAGGTCCGACACCGCCCACGGCGGTGCCGACGACAGGTCGATGTTGCCGAACGGCGTCTTCATCACGTCCACGACGGAACCGTCGCCAGCGGGTTGGTAGTACAGGTTCGTCAAGCCCTGGAACAGTTGATTCTGCTCGAAGATCGCCCCATCTGTGGCGACGAACTCATCGGTGAACCCGCCGCCCGACTGCGCGATGTAGTCGGTCCCGGTCAGCACCGTACCGGTGCCGGACGTGAAACTGGCGGGCAGTTCCCACGCCGGGGACCACCCTTCCTGGGTCAGAGTCGGCAACTGCGCTAGCAGCTGGGCGTTGCCCACGTCGTAGTCCGGCGTCCAGGTTTCTCCAGTGGCGTTGGCCACCGCCGAGCTCGCGAACGCCGCCGCGACGGCTCCCCCGACAACGATCCCCCATGCGATGTGCTTCATCGATTCCTCTCAGTGAAGATGCGGCCTCGCAGGGTAGTTCTTTTTCACAAGGAGCACCCAGATTTATTTGCTGGGGGATCGCTGTCAACCCACACGCAGCAACGAAGAAGCCCGGCCCCCCAATGGGGAGCCGGGCTCTTTCGTGCAACCAGACTTAGAAGTCCATGCCGCCCATGCCACCGGTCGGGTCGCCCGCGGGTGCGGACGCCTTCTCCGGCTTGTCGGCGACAACGGCCTCGGTGGTCAGGAACAGTGCCGCGATGGACGCCGCGTTCTGCAGCGCCGAACGGGTGACCTTGACGGGGTCGGCAACGCCGGCCTTCAGCAGGTCCTCGTACACGTTGGTCGCAGCGTTGAGGCCGTGCCCCGCAGGCAGGTTCATCACCTTCTCCGCGACGACGCCCGGCTCCAGGCCACCGTTGAAGGCGATCTGCTTGAGCGGGGCCGACAGTGCCACCCGGACGATGTTCGCGCCCGTGGCCTCGTCACCCTCGAGCTTGAGCTCGTCCAGAGACGGGGCCGCCTGCAGCAGAGCCACGCCGCCACCGGCAACGATGCCCTCTTCGACGGCTGCCTTGGCGTTGCGCACGGCATCTTCGATGCGGTGCTTGCGCTCCTTGAGCTCCACCTCGGTGGCAGCCCCGGCCTTGATCACCGCAACACCGCCGGCCAGCTTGGCCAAGCGCTCCTGCAGCTTCTCGCGGTCGTAGTCGGAGTCGCTGTTCTCGATCTCCGCGCGGATCTGCGACACCCGGCCGGCGATGGCCTCCGAGTCACCAGCGCCCTCGACGATGGTGGTCTCGTCCTTGGTGACGACGATCTTGCGGGCCTTGCCCAGCAGCTCGATATCGGCGGTCTCCAGCGACAGACCGACCTCTTCGCTGATGACCTGGCCACCGGTGAGGATCGCCATGTCCTGCAGCATCGCCTTGCGACGGTCACCGAAGCCCGGGGCCTTGACGGCAACAGACTTGAAGGTGCCACGGATCTTGTTGACCACCAGGGTGGAAAGGGCTTCGCCCTCGACGTCCTCGGCGATGATCAGCAGCGGCTTGCCACCCTGGATGACCTTCTCCAGCAGCGGCAGCAGGTCCTTGACCGTCGACACCTTGGAGCTGACCAGCAGGATGTAGGGGTCCTCCAGGACCGCTTCCTGACGGTCGGCGTCGGTGACGAAGTAGCCCGAGATGTAGCCCTTGTCGAAGCGCATACCCTCGGTGAGCTCCAGGCTCAGACCGAAAGTGTTGGACTCCTCGACGGTGATGACACCCTCGTTGCCGACCTTGTCCATCGCCTCGGCGATCAGGTCGCCGATGGACTGGTCACCGGCGGAGATGCCCGCGGTGGCCGCGATCTGCTCTTTGGTCTCGATCGCCTTAGCGTCCTTCAGCAGGGTCTCGGAGACCTTCTCGACGGCCTTCTCGATGCCGCGCTTCAAGCCGAGCGGGTTGGCGCCGGCGGCCACGTTGCGCAGGCCTTCCTTGACCAGCGCCTGGGCCAGCACGGTGGCGGTGGTGGTGCCGTCACCGGCGACGTCGTCGGTCTTCTTGGCGACCTCTTTGACCAGCTCGGCGCCGATCTTCTCGTAGGGGTCCTCCAGCTCGATCTCCTTGGCGATGGACACACCATCGTTGGTGATCGTGGGAGCGCCCCACTTCTTCTCCAGGACGACGTTGCGGCCCTTGGGGCCCAGCGTCACCTTGACCGCGTCGGCGAGGGCGTTGAGGCCCCGCTCGAGGCCGCGACGAGCCTCTTCGTCATACGCAATTATCTTGGCCATTGCGAAGTGATTCCTCCGGTTAGGGGGTGCACGTCTTGTCGGCCGGAGGCAGTGCCCGCGACGGACGGCTGTGGGTGTGCTCCGCAGATGCGGCCCCGTACCTCACTGTCCCGACCTAGCACTCACCGGTCGCGAGTGCCAACGTCATTCTTAGCACTCGCCCATGGAGAGTGCAAGGTCGCCCGGGCCACGGCGAGGTCTCATCGCGGCGCGCGCAAACCGTCCACGACTACGTCGGTCGCCCGTTCGGCCAATTCGGCGTTGTAGGACTGCATCGCCTGACATCCGACCAGGATCGCCTTCACTTCACGCACCCCGACGTCCTGGCGCGCCGTGCCCGCCCCCTGGGCAGCGCGCAGCAACTCGCCGAGCACGGTCAGGAACGCGTCCTCGGCCTCGGGTGCGGCCTGCTCGATGTCGATGCCGAGTCCGGCCAGCGCCTCGACCAGACCCCGATCCTTCGCGCCCCACTGCAGAACAATCGAGCGCAGGAAGGTGAACAGCGCTGTCCCCGGATCGTCGGACTCCAACCGCGCATACCCGTCGTCGACGAGGCGCTGCATCCGGTCTTTGACGACGGCTTGAAACAGTGCCTCCTTGGCCGGGAAGTGACGATAGATCGTCCCGGCTCCGACTCCGGCGCGCCTGGCAATCTCATCGATCGGCACTGACAGGCCTTCGGCCGCAAAGGTTTCGTAGGCGACTTCCAGCACACGCTCGCGGTTGCGTGCCGCGTCGGCGCGCAGCGTCCGTGTGGGTTGAGCCACCTGAATCACCTATCGGTTGACAAAGCGGGGCGTACGTTCCATATAGTTGGTCGAACCGGAGCGCTCGCCCCGTTTACCTTACAGCTCAGGAGCATCCCGTGGCCAAGTGGACAACCGCCGACATCCCCGACCAGACCGGTCGGGTCGCCGTCATCACCGGAGCCAACACCGGCCTCGGCTTCGAGACCGCCGCCGCACTCGCCGAGCGGGGCGCCCAGGTGGTACTGGCCGTGCGCAACCTCGAGAAGGGTAAGGAGGCCCAGGCGCTCATCAGTGGGCGCAGCCCCGGTGCCGACGTGGCGCTGCAGGAGCTGGACTTGTCCTCGCTGGAATCCATCCGCACCGCCGCCGAGCAGTTGCGCTCCGATCACGACCACATCGACCTGCTGATCAACAACGCCGGCGTGATGTACCCGCCCAAGTCGACCACCAAGGATGGGTTCGAGTTGCAGTTCGGCACCAACCACCTGGGCCACTTCGCCTTCACCGGCCTGCTGCTGGACCGGCTGCTACCGGTCGCCGGCTCACGGGTCGTGACCGTCAGCAGCCTCGGCCATCGCCTCCGCGCCGACATCCACCTCGATGACCTGCAGTGGCAGCGCCGGTACAGCCGAGTCGAGGCCTACGGGCAGTCCAAGCTCGCCAACCTGCTGTTCACCTACGAGCTGCAGCGACGGCTCGCTTCGCACGGAACGACGATCGCGGTGGCCGCCCACCCCGGCGGCTCGAACACCGAGCTGATGCGCCACCTGCCTCGATGGGCGGCGGTCGCCTACCCGCTGATCGCACCGCTGTTCCAGGACGCGGCCATGGGTGCCCTGCCGACGCTGCGTGCTGCCGGCGACCCGCAGGCGCTCGGCGGACAGTACTTCGGACCAGATGGTTTAACCCAAGGGCGGGGCTACCCCAAGGTGGTGGGGTCCAGCCGCAAATCGCATGACGTCGAGCGCCAGCGCCGGCTCTGGACCGTCTCCGAGGAGCTGACCGGGGTGGTCTATCCCGTCTGACCCGGCTCACCCCAGGTCGAGGAGTTGCTCGTAGAACCCGCCGAAGCCGCGGGCCCGGTTGACCAGGTGCACCTCGAGGATCCAGTGGCAGACCCGGCCGGTGCGGTCGGTCCGGCGCATCAGCTGATCCGAACCAGCTGTGATGTAGAACCGGGCGTCGTCGCCGGAGATCTTCTTGTGCGGGAACTCGCCCAGCAGGTGTCCGGCGATCGGCGCGCCGAACTCGAAGCCCGCCGCGCGCGCCAATCCCACGACGTGGTCGTAGAGCTGCGCCCCGGTGATGTCGGCATGGGCGTCGAAGAATGCCCGCCCGGCCTGCCACACCCCCGGCAGCGCGTCGCGCAGCGCGAGCTTGTCCGGGTCTGCATCAGCACCGCCGAGCACGAAGGTGCGGCCGAAGTCGGCCTCCCACTCTTCGAAGATCGGTCCCAGGTCGAGGTAGGCGATGTCGTCGTCGGCCATGAGGCGATCGGGCGGGTCGGCGTGGAACGGCAGGAGAGTGTTCTCCCCGGCGCGCACGACCCGGCGATGCCAGTGCCGCGTCACCCCGAACCGCTCGGCGGCCAGGTCGGCGATCTCATCGGAGAGCTGCCGCTCACCCACGCCGGGGCGGACCATCCCGCGGCGCTCGATCTCGTCGAAGAGTGCAGCCGCTTTGGTCTGCGCGTCGAGTAGCCGCTCGATGCGGACGGTTTCCGGCTCGCCCGGGGTGGACACGCCAGCGATGGTATCCGCTTGCCCTAGACTGCCTCTCGATCAGATAGGAGACCGGGTGCGGGCTGACGCAGCGCCCAGCACCCGGGCTTTACGGGGCTGGCAACGCCGGGCTCTGGTGCGGTATCTGACGGCCAAGCCGCGAGATTTCCTGATGGTGGCCACCCCCGGCGCCGGCAAGACGGCCTTCGCGCTGCGCATCGTCGCCGAGTTGCTGGCCGACCGCACCGTCGAGCGCATCACCATCGTCGTGCCCACCGAACACCTGAAGGTGCAGTGGGCGACGGCCGCCGCCGAGCACGGCATCGCGCTGGATCCGCGGTTCAGTAACTCCGCCGCGCAGACCAGCTCGGAGTACCACGGCGTCGTCGTCACCTATGCCCAGGTCGGCAGCCACCCCACCCGGCACCGGGTGCGTACCGAGGCCGCGAAAACGCTGGTCATCTTCGACGAGATCCACCACGGCGGCGATGCCAAGACCTGGGGGGATGGCATTCGCGAGGCGTTCTCCGACGCCACCCGCCGGCTGTCGCTGACCGGAACCCCGTTCCGCAGCGACGACAGTCCCATCCCGTTCGTCAACTACGAGCCCGACGGCAGTGGTGCGCTGCGATCGGTGGCCGACGACAGCTACGGCTACACCGAGGCGCTGGCCGACGGGGTGGTGCGCCCGGTGGTCTTCATGGCCTACTCCGGCGAGGCCCGCTGGCGCGACAGTGCGGGCGAGGAGTACTCGGCCCGGCTCGGCGAACCGCTCACCGCCGAGCACACCGCGCGGGCCTGGCGCACCGCCCTGGATCCGGCCGGCGAGTGGATGCCGGCGGTGATCGCCGCCGCCGACACCCGGCTGCAGCAGAAGCGGCAGCATGTGCCCGACGCCGGCGGGATGGTGATCGCCTCGGATCAGAAGACCGCGCGCGCCTATGCCAAGCTGCTGACCACGCTCACCGGCGAGGCCCCCACCGTGGTGCTCTCCGACGATCCCGCCGCATCGGACAAGATCGCGCAGTTCTCCGCGGCCACCAGTCGCTGGCTGGTGGCAGTGCGAATGGTCTCCGAAGGCGTCGACGTGCCGCGGCTGGCGGTCGGCGTCTACGCCACCAGCGCGTCCACCCCGCTGTTCTTCGCACAGGCGATCGGCCGATTCGTGCGGTCGCGTCAGCCGGGCGAGACCGCCAGCATCTTTCTGCCCTCGGTGCCGTCGCTGCTGCAGTTGGCCAGCGAGCTGGAGGCGCAACGCAACCACGTACTCGGCAAGCCACACCGGGAGTCCTTCGGTGATCTGGACGAGCTCGCCGAGCGGCGACGCAGCGAGCCGTCCGAGCTGGAGAACACCTTCGAGTCCCTTGGGGCCGACGCCGAACTGGACCAGGTGATCTTCGACGGCGCCTCGTTCGGCACCGCCACCCCGGCCGGCAGCGAGGAAGAGGCCGATTACCTGGGCATCCCCGGGCTGCTCGATGCCAGCCAGATGCGAGATCTGTTGCGGCGCAGGCAGGAAGAGCAACTGGACCGTCGTTCGAAGGCTGCCGGCGCGGCCGGCGTTTCTGTGCCGGTGACGACGCACGGGCAGTTGCGGGAGTTACGCCACGAGCTCAACGCGCTGGTGTCGGCGGCGCATCATCGGCTCGGCAAGCCGCACGGCTGGATCCACAACGAGCTGCGCCGGATCTGTGGCGGCCCGCCGGTGGCGGCGGCGACGTCGGATCAGCTGCGGGCGCGGATCGTTGCCATCCGGCAGTTGTAGGCCAGCGCCGAGCAGTCCCCCGCAAGCGGGAGGTGCCCCCAGCAAATGTCCCCCAAATCGGGTGATTTGGGGGACATTTGCGTCTACTCGCCGTGCAGGGCGACGAGCGGATCAGGGCTGACCGGCAGTACCGCCTTGACCGACGGTGCCGTCGGTGCCAGTGGTGCCAGCGGTGCCGTCCGCACCGGCGATTCCATCGATGACGGTGTTGCCCTGACTGACCACACCGGCAGCGCCGCCGGCACCGCCATCACCGCCCGCCGCGCCGGTCCCGGCCGTGCCGGCCGTGCCGCCCGCACCCGCGGTGCCCGCGCCGTCTGCGCCGTGCCCGGCGTTGCCGCCGTTCCCGCCGTTGCCGCCGCTACCGCCGTCACCGCCGTCACCGCCGTTCCCGGCGTCACCGCCGTCACCGCCGGTGCTCACGTTTCCGTTGCTGACAAGGCCGCCGTCACCGCCGTTACCCCCGGCGCCGCCGACGTCGCCGTCCGCGCCGTCACCGCCGGTACCGCCGACGCCGCCGTCGCCGCCGACACCACTCACGGTGCCGCCGGCGCCGCCCGCTCCACCGGCACCACCGTTACTGCCGCTGGTTCCAGTGACGCCGTCACCACCATCACCGCCGTTACCGCCGACACCGCCGGTGGCGTCGCCGGTGCCGTCGGTGTCGCCGTAGCCGCCGGTGCCACCGTTGCCCCCGGCCGCCCCGGTGCCGCCGGTGCCACCGTTGCCGCCCGCACCACCGGTACCGGTGCCAAGGCCGACGTCTCCGTAGCCACCGTCACCGCCGTTGCCGCCGGCTCCGCCGGCCCCGCCGTCACCGCCGACACCGCCCGCACCGCCAGTGCCGTCGATTGCCGCATCACTGCCGCTCACGACCCCGCCCATGCCGCCGTCACCGCCGGACGCACCGAGACCGCCCGCGCCGCCGTCACCCCCCACGCCGCCGGTGGAGTCCTCGACGGGCCCGCCGAACCCTTCGCCGAGCCCGCCGGTACCGCCGGCCTGCCCGGGTGACGTTCCGGCGTCACCGTTGCCGCCGGCGACGCCGGTGCCGCCGCCGCCGTCTGTGAAGGGCTGGTCGGTGCCGTCGGCGGCCGCCGGCGGAATGTTCTGCGCGGGCGGGTTGCCGCCGGCGCCATCCACGCCGGCGCCACCGGCGCCGCCGTTGCCGCCGTTGCCGATCGCCCCGGCCGCCCCGCCGGCGCCGCCCGCGCCGCCGTCCTGGGCGATGTCACCGTTAGGGGTGGTCACCACTTGGCCGTCGGCGCCGGCGCCGCCGTTGCCGCCGTTGCCGACCCCGGTGGCCGCAGTACCGGCGGTGCCGCTGGCGGCGGTGGTGGCGCCGTCCCCGCTGAGCCCGCCGGTGCCGGCGCCGCCGGCGGTACCCGCGTCTCCGGCGTTGCCACCGTTTCCACCGCTGCCGGCAATGGTTCCGGTTCCGCCCGCAGCGCCGGCTCCGCCGTCACCGCCGTCACCGGCATTGCCGGCAGCTCCGCCATTGCCGCCGACACCGCCTGCACCTACGGCACCGTCGGTGTACCCGTCGGCCTGCGCCACACCACCGGCACCGCCGGCGCCACCGTTGGCGCCGACACCGCCGTTACCGCCGCTGCCACCGTCGGTGCCGTCACCGCCATTGCCGCCATTGCCGGCTTCCGCGTCGGCACCGTTGGTGCCCTCAACGCCGTCACCGCCACCGCCGCCGTTACCGCCTGCACCCCCGGCGCCGCCGTTGCCGGCGTTACCGGCGTTGGTTCCGCCGGCACCACCGGCGCCACCGCTACCACCGATACCGCCATCGGAGCCGTTGCCGCCGTTGATGCTGTCGACGGTGCCCGCGGTACCTGCGGAGCCGTTGGCGCCGTTGCCACCGACGCCGCCGTTACCACCGTTGCCGTAGGCGCCGCCGTCACCACCGGCGCCACCGTTACCGCCGACGGCACCGGCCAACGCGTTGGCATCGGCGGCCGCGTCATAGCCGTCGCCGCCATTGCCGCCGTTGCCGCCACCGCCGAGCACACCGTCAACACCGTTGTTGCTGCCGCCGATGCCGCCCTTGCCGCCGGTACCCGGGGCCGCACCGTTGCCGCCCGCACCACCGTTGAGGTTCGCCGCAGTACCGGTCGCACCCGCACCACCGCTGCCGGCCACACCACCGGTGCCGCCGTTGCCGCCGATACCCACGATCGACGACCCCGCACCGCCGTTACCGCCGTTACCGCCGTTGGTGCCATCACCACCATTGCCGCTGCCACCGTTGGCGAACGTCCCGGCCGCACCGGTGTAGCCCGCACCACCGACACCACCGTCGCCGCCGTTACCCCAGGCGCCCATCCCGAAGAAGTCCTGAGCCTGACCCGAAGACCCACCATTGCCACCGTTACCCGCGGCCAGGATCGCCGTGGCAGCACCGCCGGCGCCACCATCGCCACCATTGCCCCACATCTCCCCGCCATGGCCACCGTCACCGCCATCAGCTCCCAGCCCGCCGACACCACCGTCGCCACCATTGCCGATACCGCCGACATGCCCACCGTTACCACCAGCCACCCCGGCCTCAGTCGAGGACCAGCCATCCCCGCCATCGCCGAACCACACGCCGCCGTTGCCACCGTCGGGATCTGCCTCGGTGCCATCGATACCGTTACAGATCACCCCGCAGAAACCCACGGTCAACGGGGCGAACATCTGGTTGATCACCCCGTCGACCTGCTGGCCGAAGTCAGAGTTGATCCAGACCTGCAAGTTCTCGTGCAACGGCGCGTAGAAGTAGGTGTCCCACATCTGAGCAAACTCGGCCCCAGACGCGTCCGCCGAACCCGAAAGATCCCCGGTCGGCGCAGCAAACAAGCTGTCGAAATCACCCGACAGGTTGCCCCATGCACTCGGGTCGAACAGGTCGGTGAACAAGTCCTCGAAATCGGCATTGGCCGTCGGCGCCGACGCCAACGGCGCCATCCCGAACGCCAGAAACGCGCCGACGGACGCGGCGGCACCCACCGCGCGATCCCGCCTACGCGCCCCCACCCGGCCATTCCGCTCATCCCGCCACCGACTGCCCATTTCTGGTCCCCTCACGGTAAGTGAACTTCAGCTGGCTCTCAGCAACGCAGCATAAACACACTTACGCGCAGCGCGGTGTCAATTTGCCGAATCGGGTTCAAAATTGATCGACGGCCGGCTACCTGCTGCCTCCTCTTGAACCACTGCCACGCCAAATCCACGCGCATAGAGCATTGTTGAGGCACTTCGGGCCGCATGGCGCTACTTACCGCGCAATGGGAGCTTGAAACACAAGCGCTCGCACACAAGGCTTGGCAAAAATTGACGTGGAAAAAGATTTACGAGAAAATTCTCAGCTTCCACTAATGCAGATATTCGTCCGCAAAGGGAGTGCGGCGGCAGCAGCGGCCACAGAAATCGCAGAGTTATCGCGGTTATCGCGCCCAGACGCTGTCGGCCACCCACGGCGACGCCTGCGCGGCCACCGACCATGCCCACTCCTGCGGCACGTCGATCACCCGGTAGGCCTTGACCCCGGCGGCGGTGGCCGCGATCAGGGTGGCCACCCCGGCGCGGCGCTGAAACCAACTCTGGTGCACCGTCCAGCCGATGATTCCGGCAGTGGCGATGCAATAACGGCGTTGCTCCCAACTGCCGGTGCGCGCCGACAGCCAGTGCGGGTCGACGCGATGCCCCAGGGAACGCACCCGGTCGGCGGCCAGCAGCGCCGCCCCCACCGTCAGTGCCGCCCACACCGCCCAGTACCCCACCGGAACACCGTCGACCATCGTCGCAACAGCGAGCCCCGCACCAACAACCAGCGGCAGCATCATCGCCCGGGTCCACCGCCGGCGGGCCGCCGCCGGCCCGTGTCTGCGCAGCGGCCCGGTGACCACGACGGGGTCGGCGACCAGCCCGGTCAGCACCTGCTCGGCGGTGGCCCGCGGGCACGGCGGCAGCAGGATCGAGGATTCGCCCGCGCCGGTGACACCGGTCATCGCCGCGTCCAGTCGGGCGCCACCGAACAGCCGCACCAGCAGCGGCCGCCGTAGCGTTCCGCCGCGCAGCCGGCGCATGTCGTAGCTGTGTTGCCGCACCCGCAGCAACCCGTGGCTCAACTCCAGCACGTCTCCGCCCGTCCCGAAACGGCGGGACAGCACCAGGTTCCCGTAGGTCAGCGTCGAGCGCAGCACCGCCAGCAGGATCGCCGCCACCAGCACCAGTCCCGCGATCACCGCCGTGGTCTGCTGCGCCCCGAACCGCTCCGCGGCCTCGCGCCAGGACCGGCTCAGCGGCGAATCCTCCAGCGCCGCCCAGACCCCGCTCTGGTACAGCACGCCCACCGCAGCGCTGATCGTCACCAGCCCGGACAAACTCAGCGCGCTATAGCGCAACCACGACGGTCGCCACCGCGCCAGTACCGTCGCGGGGTCAGCAGCCGATCCGGCTGCGGATCGATCCGGCTGACCGGTGTGCGCCAGGAGGGCCGCCCGGAGCTCCGGCACCTGGCTGATCTCGACTGCGTCCAGCTCGAACACCGTGTCGCCGGCGGCCTGCTGGCCGGTACTGACCCGCAGCACCGTCAACCCCAGCAGCCGGTGCAGCAGTCTGGCATCGGTCTCCACCGAGCGAATCCGGTTGCGCGGCACCGAAAGAACCCTGCGGCGCAGCAAGCCCGAGCGCAGCTGCACCCGCCCGGCCTCGGGGTCCGGTTCGATGCGGTAGGTGGTGGTGAACCAACGCGTCACGCCCACCACGGCGATCACCCACACCACCGCGATCACCCACACCGAATTGTCGGTGGCCGAACCGAATACGACCACCGCGACCAGCAGCGGTAACTCCCGCAGTGCCTCGTGCAGTGGATGCACCAGCAGCATCCGCGGGCTCAGCCGCTGCCAGGCCGGTTCGGTCGAAGGCGTGCTCACGTGGCGTCCTCGGAGCCCAGTGCGGCGATGTCGGTCAATTGCGCCACCACCCGGTCGGCGACCGGAGCATCCAGCGCCACGATGTGCACCGCGCCCGCCGACGACGCGGTGGTCACTCGAACGTTGGCCAGCCCGAGCAGCCGATCCAGCGGCCCACGGTAGGTGTCGACGGTCTGGATCCGGGAGATCGGCGCGATCCGGCGTTCCTGCACCAGCCAGCCGGTGCGGGTGTAGACCGCCTGCTCGCTGATGTCCCACCGGTGCACGCGGTAGCGCCACACCGGTGCGATGACCGCCGACACCAGCAGGCCCAGCGCGGTGAGCGCCAAAGCGCCGACGTGCAGCCACTCCAACCGCTGATCGGCGACCGCCCATCCCAGTTGCAGCACGGCCAGCACCAGCCAGGGCACCGACCCGGTCAGGGCCCACACCAACGGCGCGCGGGAGCTGGGCGGGTTGGTGGGGTCGACCATGGTGGTCTCCCCGGGACGGTTTGCGTTGGGCGCCATGCAACAGAGAATGACCTAGCGCGTGGGGCGCTGTCATCTGAAGGTGCAGAACCCGCGAACGTCGGTATCGTTTCCGCCATGAGCAGCCGGGACAAATGGACCGCGGAGGACGCACCCGATCAAACCGGGCGCGTCGCGGTAATCACCGGTTCCAACACCGGAATCGGCTATCACACCGCCGCGGCGCTCGCGGGGCGCGGCGCCCTGGTAGTGCTGGCGGTTCGCGACCTCGACAAGGGCCACGCGGCAGCCGAGCGGATCAACAGGGACTGCCCGCAGGCGGCCGTCGAGGTGCGGCAGCTCGATCTGAGTTCGCTGGCGTCAGTCCGCGAAGCCGCCGAGGCCCTGGGCGCCGCCCACCCCCGAATCGACCTGCTGATCAACAACGCCGGTGTCATGTACACCCCCAAACAGACCACCGTCGACGGGTTCGAGCTGCAGTTCGGCACCAACCATCTGGGGCATTTCGCGCTGACCGGTCTACTACTGCCCCGGATGATGCGGGTGAAGGGTTCCCGCGTGGTGACTGTGAGCAGCATGGCGCACCGGATCATGGCGGCGATCCACTTCGACGACCTGCAGTGGGAGAACGGCTACAACCGGATCGCCGCCTACGGGCAGTCCAAGCTGGCCAATCTGATGTTCACCTACGAGTTGCAGCGCCGGCTGGCCGCCAAACGCAAATCGACCATCGCCGTCGCCGCGCACCCGGGCACCGCAAACACCGAACTGACCCGCTACCTGCCGCCGTTCCTGCGTCCGGCCGACCGATTGCTGCTGCCGCTGGTGGTCCAGAGCGCGGCGATGGGCGCACTGCCGACGCTGCGTGCAGCCACCGACACCGAGGTGACCGGCGGGCAGTACTACGGCCCGGCCGGCATCGGTGAGCAGCGCGGCTACCCCAAACTGGTCGACGCCAGTAAGCAGGCACACGATGTCGCGCTGCAGCAGCGGCTGTGGGAGGTCTCGCAGGAGCTGACCGGGGTCAGCTTTCCGGTCTAGTCCGCCCGGCTCAATGGCGGCGACCCGCTGCACCCGGCTCCGCCGCGCTTTCGATCACCGCAATAATGGCCGAATGCGATCTGTCGAGGAGCATCAGCGCGCCGTCTCCGGGCTGATCCGCGCCCGCCCGCCGGTCACGGTTCCGCTGTCCGACGCCGAGGGCCTGGTACTGGCCGCGGATGTGACCGCGCCGATCTCCTTGCCGGTCTTCGACAACTCCGGAATGGACGGCTACGCCGTGCTTGCCGACGACGTGGCCGCGGCCACACCCGAGAATCCGGTGAAATTGCCGGTGCCCGAGGACATACCGGCCGGCCGCACCGACATCCCCTCGCTGGAACCCGGTACCGCACACCGCATCATGACCGGCGCACCCATTCCGTTCGGCGCTGACGGGGTGGTTCCCGTCGAGGCCACCGACGGCGGCGTCGACCTGGTGGAGATCAGTGCCCCCACCGCCAGGGGACGCCACATCCGCCGCGCCGGCGGGGACGTCGCCGAGGGCGCCACCGTGCTGTGGGCCGGCCACGTGATCAGCCCACCGGCGGCCGGGCTGGCCGCGGCGCTGGGCTTGGCCGAGCTGACGGTGCGGCCCCGGCAACGGGTTCTGGTGATCTCCACCGGCACCGAACTCGTCAAGCCGGGCACGCCCTTGGCGCCCGGACAGATCTACGAGTCCAACGGGGTGATGCTGGCCGCCGCGGTACGCGAGGCCGGCGCCGAGGTGGTGGCCGCGGCCACCGTCTCCGATGACACCGCCGAGTTCAACGCGGTGCTCGACCGCTACGGCGCGCGCGACGGCGCGGTGGACCTGATCATCACCAGCGGCGGTGTCAGTGCCGGCGCCTACGAGGTGGTCAAGGACGTCTTCGGCCGGGACGGCGATCAGGGCGTGGAGTTCGTCAAGGTGGCGATGCAGCCCGGAATGCCGCAGGGCATCGGAAGGATCGGCGAGCCCGGGTCCGATTCCGCCATCATCACGCTGCCCGGCAACCCGGTCAGTGCGCAGGTGTCCTTCGAGGTGTTCGTACGCCCCGCGCTGCGCCGCGCGATGGATCTGCCCACACCGGATCGGCCGCGTCGCACCGCCATCCTGAGCGAGAAGCTGACTTCGCCGGCCGGCCGGCGGCAGTTCCGGCGCGGCCTGTTCGACCACGAAACCGGGACCGTCACCAACTACGGCCCGCCGGCCTCACACCATTTGCGCTACCTGGCGTCGGCGAATTGCCTGCTGGACATCGCCGACGACGTGACCGAACTGCCGGTGGGCGCTCACGTGGAGGTCTGGGACCTGACCGGGTGAACCCGACTGCTTCTAAGATGGCCGGATGGCCAGACGACCCCGTGCAGCAGATGATCCCGGCGGCCTGCGACACCTGATCGAGCTGCTGCGCTCGACGGTGCCGCCGATGCACCACGCCGGCTTGCCGTTCGTGGCCGGTGGGCTGGGCCTGGCGGTGCTGGGCCGCAAGCAGAGCTGGCTGCGTGGAGCCGGCCTGTTGGCCGCGGGCGCCAGCGCCGGGTTCTTCCGCCACCCGCGCCGGGTGCCGCCGACGCGCCCGGGTGCGGTGGTGGCCCCCGCCGACGGCATGGTCTGCCTGGTCGACACCG
Organism: Mycobacterium sp. IDUB_21; assembly: GCF_055419425.1. Lineage (NCBI taxonomy): Bacteria > Bacillati > Actinomycetota > Actinomycetes > Mycobacteriales > Mycobacteriaceae > Mycobacterium > Mycobacterium sp. IDUB_21. The sequence goes on from NZ_JBVAXQ010000004.1 coordinate 194,622, forward strand.
CGACCCCGCCCCCGGAACTGGACCTGCCCGACACCCCGCTGCCGCGGGTCAGCATCTTCATGTCGGTGTTCGACGCGCACGTGCAGCGGGCTCCGGTCGGCGGGGAGGTGCTCGACGTGCTGCACCGGGCCGGCCGATTCGGATCCGCGGACCGCACCGAGGCCAGCGAGGACAACGAGCGCAACAGTGTGCGGATCCGCACCGCCGACGGCGCCGAAGTGATCGCCGTGCAGATCGCCGGGTTGTTGGCGCGCCGCATCATCTGCGATGCCCGGCCCGGCGATCATCTGGCGATCGGCGACACCTACGGGCTGATCCGGTTCGGGTCACGGCTGGACACCTACCTGCCGGTCGGGACGCAGCCCCTGGTCGGCGTCGGCCAGCGCATGGTCGCCGGTGAGACCGTGCTGGCGCAGCTGCCATGACGACTTCCTCCCGGCGCCCAGTGGGCCTGCACATCCTGCCCAGCTCGATGACGGTGCTGGCCATCTGCGCCGGCCTGACCTCGATCAAGTACGCGTTGGACGGTCAGCCGCACGTCGCGATGGCGCTGATCGGGGCGGCCGCCATCCTCGATGGCCTGGATGGCCGGGTGGCCCGCATCCTGGACGCCGAGTCGCGGATGGGCGCCGAGATCGACTCGCTGGCCGACGCGGTCGACTTCGGGGTGGCGCCGGCAGTGGTGGTCTACGTGTCGCTGCTGTCCACACAACCGGCGGGCTGGATCGTGGTACTGCTCTACGCGGTGTGTGTGGTGCTGCGGCTGGCTCGGTTCAACACCCTGCTCGACGACGCCACCCTGCCGGCCTATACCCGCGAGTTCTTCGTCGGGATGCCCGCCCCGGCCGGCGCGATCACGCTGATGGGCCTGCTGGCCGCGAAGCTGCAGTTCGGTGACGGTTGGTGGACTTCGCAGTGGTTCACCTGCGCCTGGGTGGTGGGCACGTCGATGCTGCTGGTCAGCCGGATCCCGATGCGCAAGATGCATGCCGTGTCGGTTCCGCCGCATCTGGCCGCGGTACTGCTGGCGGTGCTTGCACTGGTGGCCGCGGCGGCGTTCCTGTTCCCGTACGTGCTGGTGCTGGTGCTGATCGTGGCGTACCTGTGCACCATTCCGTTCTCGTTCCGCAGCCAGCGCTGGGTGGCCGCGCACCCGGAGGCCTGGGAGGACGCCCCCCGGGAGCGCCGGGCCGCGCGCCGGGCGATCCGCCGGTCGCAGCCGAGTCGCAGGCCCGGGGTGCGGCGGGGCATCCGTCGGCCCAGCGGGCAGTCGATGGCACGGCTACGGCTGCGCAAGCCGGGCCGCTGAGCTACCCGGAGCAGTACTCCCGCGTCGCCGACGACAGCGCCTGCCGGTCGAACCCGTCGAGTTGGCGCCCGGCGCTGACACCGTCGATCGCCTCGCCGAGTTGGGCGGCGCACTCCGGTGCATGCAACTGCTGCCATTGCAGCCCGATCTGGCTGAGCATCTCGTGGTTGAAGCCGTCGATGCGAGCACGTGAAGACGCCAGGTCCGGTGCGGCGGCCGGCGCGGTGGCCGGGTTCAGCTTCCACTGGGCGAACCGGTAGTGCTCTACGGCTTCGGTGGCCGCGATCTGGTCGGTGAACACTCGGGTCACGTAATCGGCGTCGAGGTGTTCGGTCTCGGCGGCGGCCGCCAGAGCGGCCAGTTGTTGCTCCACCCGGGCCGGATCCTCGATGGCGGCCGTCGTGAGCCACTTGTTGGCCGCCACGTCGTCGGCGACCTGGAGCCGCCCGGCGGCCGCGTCGACCAAGTCGGCCAGCGGGTTTACCGTGTCGGCCCGAGCCGCGGGCGCGGCCGCCAGCACCAGGACCGCGCAGATCGCCGACATCCCGGCGGAGGTGTGTGTCGATAATGACCGCATGGGTTCTATTGAAGAGCACCGCGGTGACGATGCCTCCCGGACCTCCTCCCGGCACCTGACGCTGATCGCCCGGCTGAACACATCGGCCGTCGACGCTCGCCGGGGCGTGGTCCGGCTGCACGCGGAAGCGATTGCCGCACTGGGTATCCGGGAGTGGGATGCGGTGTCGCTGACCGGGTCTCGGACGACGGCCGCGGTGGCCGGGCTGGCCGGGCCGGATTCGCCGGCCGGTGTGGTGCTGCTCGACGACGTGACGCTGTCCAACGCCGGGCTGCGCGACGGAACCGAGGTGGTGGTGGCCGCCGTCACCGTCTACGGCGCCCGCTCGGTGACGCTGAGCGGGTCGAGGCTGGCCTCCGAATCGGTATCGGCGGCCACTTTGCGTCAGGCGCTGTTGGGCAAGGTGCTGACCGTGGGTGACGCGGTGTCGCTGCTGCCCCGCGACCTGGGTCCGGGCACCTCGACGTCAGCGGCCGCCGCCGCACTGGCCTCCGCGGTGGGGATCAGCTGGACCTCGGAGCTGTTGACCGTCACCGGCGCCGACCCGGCCGGGCCGGTCAGCGTGCAACCCAACTCCTCGGTGACCTGGGGCAATGGCACGGCACCGGCCACGCCGACGAATCAGAGCGTCGCGGCCGACACCGCACCGCTGACCGTCGACGACCTCAAGGGCTGCGCCGCACAAGCCGACAAACTCACCGAATGGCTCAAGCTGGCTCTCGACGAACCGCACCTGCTCAAGACGCTCAACGCCGGTACCAATCTCGGCGTGCTGGTGTCGGGCCCGCCCGGGGTCGGTAAATCCACGATGGTGCGGGCGGTGTGCGCGCCGCGGCGGGTGGTTGAGCTCGACGGACCCGAGATCGGGGCCCGCGTCGCCGACGAGCGGCTGGCCGGGGTGAACTCGGCCGTGACGGGCGTGTGCGACGGCGGCGGGGTGCTGTTGATCACCGATATCGACGCGCTGCTGCCGGATCCGCCCGAGCCGGTGAGCACCTTGATCCTGGCTGAGCTGCGCACCGCGGTCGCCTCGGACGGGGTGGCGTTCATCGCCACCTCCGCGCTGCCGGACCGGGTCGACGCCCGGCTGCGGGCCCCGGAGCTGTGCGACCGGGAGTTGCGGCTGAGCCTGCCCGACGGGGCGACCCGCGCCGCGTTGCTGGGCGGACTGCTCAAGTCGGTGCCCAGCGGCGGCCTCGATCTGAACGAGATCGCCGAACGTACACCAGGTTTCGTTGCCACAGACCTTTCGGCACTGGTTCGGGAGGCGGCGCTGCGGGCGGCGTCGCGGGCCAGCGACACTGGTGAAGAACCGGTACTGAGCCAGGATGATCTGGTCGGGGCGTTGGGCGTGATCCGTCCGCTGTCGCGTTCGGCCACCGCCGAGGTCTCGGTCGGCTCGGTGACCCTCGACGATGTCGGGGACATGGTGGCTACCAAACAGGCACTGACCGAGGCGATCCTGTGGCCGCTACAGCACCCGGACACCTTCACCCGCCTCGGCGTGGATCCCCCGCACGGCGTGCTGCTCTACGGTCCGCCGGGTTGTGGCAAGACGTTCGTGGTGCGCGCCCTGGCCGGCTCCGGGCGGGTCAGCGTGCACGCCGTCAAGGGCGCTGAGCTGATGGACAAGTGGGTGGGCAGCAGCGAGCGGGCGGTGCGGGATCTGTTTCAGCGCGCCCGCGATTCCGCGCCGTCGCTGGTGTTCCTCGACGAGATCGATGCCCTGGCCCCGCGGCGCGGGCAGAGCTTCGACTCCGGGGTGACCGACCGGGTGGTGGCCGCCCTGCTCACCGAACTCGACGGCGCCAACCCGCTGCGCGACGTGGTGGTGGTCGGCGCCACCAACCGACCCGACCTGATCGACCCGGCCCTGACCCGGCCGGGCCGGCTGGAGAAGCTGGTGTTCGTCGAGCCACCCGACACCGACGCCCGCCGACAGATCCTGCGGGTGGCCGGAAAGTCGGTGCCGTTGCATGACGACGTCGACCTCGACGCGTTGGCCGCCGATCTGGACGGCTACAGCGCCGCCGACTGCGTGGCGCTGCTGCGCGAAGCGGCTCTGACCGCGATGCGCCGTAGCATCGACGCCGCCGACGTCACCGCGGCAGACGTCACCGCGGCACGCGAAAACGTCCGGCCCTCACTGGATCCGGATCAGGTCGCCGCGCTGCGTTCCTTCGCCGACAACCGGTGAGGACTAGTTGTCACCCTCAGCCAACGCCGCGAGCCGGGTCAGTGAGCCCGCCAGTTTGTCCGCGGTGGTCCAGCGCGCGCGCTGCAAGCGGTTCGGATCGGTCAGCTGTGACCAGTCGTAGGTGTGGGTGACGCGGGTGTGCGCGTCATCCAACGTCTCGAGTTCCCACCGCCACAGGTGCCCCGGTGGCATTTGGCCGGGTTCCGCTGGTCGCCAAGCGATACGACGCCCCTCCTCGAACTCCACCACGTGGTTCTCGCGGACGACACCGAGTGTCAGCGCCATGGTGAACATCGCGCCGACCGTGTGCACCCGTTGTCCGGCAGGCGCTTCGGCCAGATTGTCGTTGCCGTCCCAACGCGGCTGTTGAGCCGGGTCGGCGATCAGCTCGAAGATCCGCCCGGCCGGCGCAGCGATCTCCCGGCTGGCGCTGACAATCTTGGCCGGCAGCGGCGAACCGACCCGGTGCGCGGTGCCGTCCGGATCGACGTAGGCGAACTCCCGGAGCCCGTAGTCGGTGTCAACCGGTTCGACCAGGCGTCCCTGAACTCCCGATGCCGCCCACTGCACGTAGAGCGCATCGGCGTCATCGACGTACAGATACACGCTCGCCGCGGTCCGCAGCGGATCGTGCTCAGCCCACTCGGACAGATGCAACGACACCACGCCGCGGTCGGCAAAGCCGTACCGGGCCGGTCCGTCGTAGGCGTGCACGGTGAACCCGAGCCGGCGGTAGCGGTCCAGCGCGGCGTCAAGGTCTCGCACCGGAATGATCGGCGAGACCGCGGTGAACCCGATATTCGGCATGGCGTCAGTCTCACACGGCCTGCCCGGTGGAAATGGCAAGATCTGAGCATGACCGAGAACCCCTTTCCCGAGGTGCGGTGGGGCCGCGACCCCGGGCCGCGGGCGCGGCGAGCGATCGCGGCGGTCGCCGGATCCAAACCCGGCGCCTGGCTCATCCGGCACTGCACTCCGCTGGACCGCTGGCTGCTCGACCACAGCGGCGGTCGGCTCACCATCTTCGGGCCGATGGCCGTCCCGTTGCTGCTGCTCACCACGACCGGCCGCAAGTCCGGTCAGCGTCGGCAGATCCCGCTGGCCTACATGCGCGAGGGTGACCGACTGTTCCTGGTAGGCAGCAACTTCGGACAGGCGAACCATCCGGCTTGGGTGTTGAATCTTGTCTCTGATCCCAACGCGTGGGTCACGATGGGCGGCAAGGAGATACCGGTGCTTGCCAGCGAGGTCGTCGGCGAGGAGCACGCCCGCATCTACCAGAAGTTCATCGACTACATCAGCAACTACGACACCTACCAGCACCGGGCCGGCCGCGAGATCAAGGTGTTCGCGCTGGCCAGACGCTAACGGCCCGTGGTCATCTCGTATCCGCTGGTGAGCCAGTACACCGTCCGATCCAGGACGGGCAGGATGTCGGTGATCGCGATCTCGCCGGCGGCGAACCGGGCGGAAAGCCCGTACACCAGGTTCGAGATGACGACGTCCAGGTCGGCGATGAAGCCTTCGTCGACACCCAAGAGAGCCGCCCGCATCGCGGGACCCACAACGTCGAGGCCCCGGCGCGCCAGACTGTCTCCGCCCGGCGCGGACCGGGCCCGGACGTAGGCTGCCAGCATCGCCGGATGCCGCTCCCACGGCTCGAAGATGGTGCGGTACAAGCCGATCAGCGCCCCATACAGTGATTCTCCGGGCTCACGCGAATGCGGGACAACCCCTGAGTAGCGGTTCTCCGCCATCCAGGCATCCAGCGCGGCAAGGATGAGTTCGTCGCGGGTGGCATATCGCTTGTAGATCGTCGCCAGCGACATCCGGGCGCGGCGGGCGACCTCGCGGAGCTGAACCGCGTCATAGCCCTGCGTTTCGAGGATCTCGACGACGATGGCCAGGATCCGGTCTTCGGCATCAGCCATTGATCCACCCCTTGCTGCCGGACAGTAACACGGTTACTGTACCCCTCATGGGTTCTCTGGACGGAAAAGTCGCGTTCATCACCGGGGCAGCGCGCGGACAAGGGCGCAGCCATGCCGTAAGGCTGGCGGCCGACGGCGCCGGCATCATCGGTGTCGACATCTGCGCCGACATCGCGTCCAACGGTTATCCGATGGCAAGCCGTGCGGAGCTGGACGAGACCGTCGCGCTGGTGGAGGCCCAAGGCGGCAAGATGATCGCCTCCATTGCCGACGTCCGCGATTTCGCCACGCTGAAGGCGGCCCTGGACGCCGGCGTCGAGCACTTCGGCCGCCTCGACATCGTCTGCGCCAATGCCGGTATCGCCGCGATGGCCTTCCGCGAGTTGACCGACGACGAGGACCTGCAGATGTGGACCGACGTGATCGACGTCAACCTGGTCGGGTCGTTCCACACCGCCAAGGCCGCCATACCGCACCTGATCGCCGGTGGCCGCGGCGGGTCGATCGTGTTCACCAGCTCCACCGCTGGCCTGAAGGGCTTCGGCGGCCAGCAGGGTGGCGGCCTGGGCTACGCGGCATCCAAACACGGCATCGTCGGGCTGATGCGCACGCTGGCCAACGCCCTGGCGCCGCACAGCATCCGGGTCAACACCGTGCACCCGACCGCGGTCAACACCATGATGGCGGTCAATCCGGCGATGACATCGTTTCTGGAACACTATCCCGACGGCGGACCACATCTGCAGAATCCGATGCCGGTCGGCATGCTCGAACCCGACGACATCAGCGCCGCGATCGCCTACCTGGTCTCCGACGCCGCCCAGTACGTCACCGGGGTCACCTTCCCCGTCGACGCCGGCTTCTGCAACAAGCTATGAACGGGCGAGCAGCCGGCAAGCGGGTCCTGGTGACCGGCGCCGCACGGGGCATGGGTCGCAGCCACGCCGTGCGGCTGGCCGAAGAAGGCGCCGATCTGATCCTGGTCGACATCTGCGCGTCGCTGCCGGAGGTCGAATATCCGCTGGCCACAACCGAAGACCTTGAGGAGACCGCGCGACTGGTCGAAGACCTCGGTCGCCGTGCGGTCACCCATGTGGTCGACGTGCGCGACGCCGCCGAGCTGGCCGCGGCGGTCGACGACGGTGTCGCGCAGTTGGGCGGCCTGGACGCCTCGGTCGCCAACGCCGGGGTGCTGACCGCCGGAACCTGGGACACCACCACGGCCGAGCAGTGGCGGACCGTCATCGACGTCAACCTGATCGGGGCGTGGAACACCTGCTCGGCGGCGTTACCGCATCTGGTCGAGCGCGGCGGCAGCCTGATCAACATCAGCTCGGTGGCCGGGCTGAAGGGCAGCCCGCTGCACACCCCCTACACGGCGTCCAAGCACGGCGTGGTGGGCATGAGCCGTGCCCTGGCCAATGAGCTTGCCGCAGTGAATGTCCGGGTCAACACCGTGCACCCCACCGGGGTGGAGACCGGGATGCGACCGGACACCCTGCACGGCCTGCTCCACGAGACCCGAGCCGACCTCGGCCCGATCTTCATGAACGCTTTGCCGATCGTGATGACCGAGGCGCGCGACGTCAGCAACGCGGTGCTGTTCCTGGTCTCCGACGAATCCCGGCACGTGACCGGGCTGGAATTCAAGGTTGACGCCGGTGTCACCCTCCGATGAGGCGGGGTGCGGTCAGCGCGCCTTCGCCGAGTTGATGACTCAGCCCACGCCGCATTGCACGCCCACGGCGGCAACCCTGCTCGACTTCGTCTTCGCCCAGGTCTGGCAGCGCCCGGGGTTGAGCCGCCGCGACCGATGGTTCGTCGCGCTGCCCTGCCTCGCTGCAGCCGACACCGAAGATCCACTACGCGAGCACATCTACGCCGCGCTCACCAGCAGTGACGTGGCGATTGACGAAATGCGGGAAACAGTACTGCATTTCGCGGTGTACGCCGGCTGGCCGAAGGCATCGCTGTTCAACATGATTGTCGACGAGCAGTGGAGACGTATCCACACCGACCGGGGCGAGCCGGTCCCACCGCCACCACCGCTGCTGCCGCTGGACACCCCCAGCGACCCGGAGGCGCGACTCGTCGTCGGCGAGCAGGCCTTCCGGGACGTCAACTGCCTGCCCTACGCCCCGACGCGCGACGACCCGTATTCGGGTGCCGGGATTCTGAATTTCGTCTTCGGCGAGATGTGGCTGCGACCCGGTCTGGGTATGAAGCAGCGGAGGCTGGTGACCGTGGCGTGCGTGGCATTCCAGGACGCGCCGCTCCCGATCCTGAGCCACGTCTACGCCGCGTTGAAGAGCCGCGACGTGTCGTTCGACGAAATGGACGAGATCGCTTTACAGTTCGGCGCCTACTACGGATGGCCGAAGGCCTCGCGACTGATCCAGGTGATCGAGGAGCAGAAGCAGCGCGTCACCGCCGAGTGGGCCTCAGACGGCGAGCCCTAGACCGGGTCGAATTCGATGTGCAGCTCGGTCAGACCGCGCAGCAGGAACGTCGGCTCATAGGAGTAGTGCCGCTCGCCGGCCGGCCCATGATGCTTCTCGCTGATCCTGATGTCGCGCATCCGGTCCAACATCCGATTCGCGGTGATCCGGCCCTCGACACGCACCAGTGGCGCGCCGGGGCAGGTGTGGATCCCGCGGCCGAAGGCGATGTGTTCGCGAACGTTCTTGCGGTCCAGGTCGAATTCGTCGGGATTGTCGAACTTGCGCGGGTCCCGGTTGGCCGCCCCCAGACAGAGCATCAGCACCGTGCCCGCCTTGATCGGCACTCCGGCCAGCGTGGTCGACTTGCGCGTCAGCCGGAAATCGATCTTCGTCGGGCTCTGGATCCGCAGTGACTCCTCGATGAAGCGCGGGATCAGATCGCGGTTTTCGCGCAGTCGCTGCTGCAGCTCGGGTTGCTCACCGAGGATCTGCACCATCGTCCCGAGCAGCTTGGTCACGGTCTCCTGGCCGGCGCCGAACAGGAAGGTCGCCGGACGCACCACCTCCATCACGTCCGGTACCGACCCGTCGGGGTAGGTGGCCTCGGCCAGCATGGTCAGCACGTCGGCCCGGGGATTGCCTCGCCGATCGGAGATGTAGCGGTTGAACTTGTCATCGAGGTACTCCAATGGGTTGAGACCCACCGGCTCTCCGTCCAGGGCTCCGACGCGGGTGCCCGGCCGCGCGTCGGCGCCGAGCGCCCGACGGAACTCGGCGCGGTCGTCATCGGGGACCCCGAGCAGGTCGGCGATCGCCAGCGTCGCAAACGGTTTCGCGTAATCGAGGAGGAATTCGCAGCGGCCGCCGGTGATGAACTCGTCGAGCTGGAGGTCTGCCAGCCGCCAGATGAAGTCCTCATTCTCTTTGAGGCGGACCGGGGTCAGGATGCGCCCCAGCAGCGCCCGGGTCCGCTCGTGCGCCGGCGGATCCTGGACGACGACGTGCTCGAAGATTGGAAACAGATGCCGGTGCGCCTCGATCTGCTCGGTGATGTCGTCACCCTCGGGCTCGAACGGCAGCGGCGGGAACGGCCCGCCGATGGCGTTCACCGCCGAGAACGAGTCGTGGTCCTTGAACGCGGCGTGCACCTCCTCGTAGCCGGTGACGGCGACGACGCCGTGGTGCGGCTCGGCGAAGACGGGCCCGTTTGCGCGCAGGTATTCGTAATAGGGGTAGGGATTCTGCGTTACGCCTTGGTCGGAGAAGTAGTCCACCGCCGCGAGATCCATCACCACGCGATGCGCCCTTTCCCTCGTATCACGACCTCGTCGCGCTGATCGATAGATCAAATTGCTAGAATGCGTCATGCCTACCATGTGCGGCGACGGATGGTCAAGCAATCGCAGCGCCAGGACATCCTGAATGGCGGCGCCGCGCAAGGCCAAATCGACCGACAGCACCACCCGGCGCCGGCTGATCGAGGCGACGGCCCGGGTCATGCGCGACGAAGGCTACGCCGCGGCAACCTCGCGGCGGGTGGCCGCCGAGGCCGGGGTGAAGCAAGCCCTGGTCTACTACTACTTCCCCACCATGGACGATCTTTTCGTCGAGGTGCTGCGCGCCGGCGCCGACGTCGCGCTGGACCGGATGCGGGCCGCCCTGACCGATGACGACCCACTCCGCACATTGTGGACGATCAACAGCGATGCACGTGTGACCGGCTTGAATACCGAGTTCATGGCGCTGGCCAACCATCGCAAGGCCATCCGGGCCGAACTCAAGGCTTACGCCGAGCGGGTCCGCGACATCGAGACCGCGGCCGTCACGGTGGCACTACGCGCCGAGGGTGTCGACCTGGCGGTGTATCCCCCCGTCGCCATGGCCATGCTGATTGCGCAGACGGCCCGCAGCCTGTGCAACGAGGAGGCCGTCGGCGTCACCCGCGGCCACGACGAACTGCGCGCACTCGTCGAGCGTGAGCTGAGCCGGCTGGCGACACCGCCCGCTTCCACCCGTTAGCAACAACTGGTTGACAAGGCTGCCCTTTGGTGCCAGCCTTGCTGATCGATCGACCAACACGAGACGAGGTGCAGACATGGGTGGACGAGTCGAAGGAAAGGTCGCGCTCATCACTGGCGCGGCACGCGGTCAGGGCCGCAGTCACGCGGTGCGACTCGCGCAGGAAGGTGCGGACATCATTGCGGTCGATGTCTGCGCTCGGATCAGCAGCAGCAAGGAAATCCCGGCGGCAACACCCGACGACCTGGCGGAGACCGCCGACCTGGTCAAGGGATTGGACCGCCGTATCGTGACGGCACAGGTCGACGTGCGTGACTTCGACACGCTCCAAGCAGCGGTCGACAGCGGGGTCGAGCAGTTGGGCCGGCTGGACATCATCGTCGCTAACGCCGGGATCGGCAACGGCGGCGAGACCCTGGACAAGACCAGCGAAGCCGACTGGCAGGACATGATCGACGTCAACCTGTCGGGCGTCTGGAAGACCGTCAAAGCCGGAGTGCCACACCTTATTTCCGGCGGAAACGGCGGATCCATCATCCTGACCAGCTCGGTGGGCGGGCTCAAGGCCTACCCGCACACCGGTCACTACATCGCGGCCAAGCACGGCGTGGTCGGGCTGATGCGCACCTTCGGCGTCGAGTTGGGACAGCACTTCATCCGGGTCAACTCGGTGCACCCCACCAACGTGAACACCCCGCTGTTCATGAACGAGGGGACGATGAAGCTGTTCCGCCCAGACCTGGAGAACCCGGGTCCAGACGACATGGCCGTCGTCGCGCAGCTGATGCACGTGCTGCCGATCGGCTGGGTGGAGCCGGTGGACATCAGCAACGCCGTGCTGTTCCTGGCCTCAGACGAATCCCGGTACGTCACCGGGCTTCCGCTCACCGTCGACGCGGGCAGCTGCCTGAAGTGACTTCCCGCTGACTCTGCGTCCACGTCTCAGCTCGGCACGTCGAATTCGACGCGGGCAGTGACGTTCTCGATCGCCTCGTGCAGCGCCGCCATCCGGCCGGCCAGCGAAGGTGCCGCCAACACCGCGTAGCGGTCGGCCTCCCCCATCGGGACGCGGCAGGCCAGCGAATACAGCCGCTGCCCCGGATCCAGCGAACGCAGCCGACGGCCACCCAGCATAGAGTTACGCCCCGGCATCACCCACCGCCGCCGGGCCGCCGCCATCCGCTTGTGCAGCACCACGATCCGGTCCTCCAACTCGCGGAACTGACCGTCGCTCACCGGTTCTGCCGGCTCGTCGGGCCACACCTCGGCGATCGCCCGTGGATAGGGATCGTCGGTGAGCCACTCGCTGACCCGGATCCGCTCGCCGGTCAGGCAGCGCAGCGCGTAGCGGCCGCCGCCGAGCTCGCTGCACTGCGTGATGCTGGCCATCGCGCCCACGTCATTGCGCTGCTCGCCGCCGCCCACCTCACGGCCGCGGGCGATCAGCACCACTCCGAATCGCGGATCACCGCTGCGCATCAGGTCGCCGACCAGCACCGTGTAGCGCAGCTCGAAGATCCGCAACGACAGTTCCTCGCCGGGTAGCAGCACCCACTCCAGCGGGAACATCGGCAGTTCCATCAGGTGATATCCAGTTCGGCGACCAGCGCATCGACGACCGCACGCAAGTCGCCGTCGTGTTCCTCGGCCACCCGGCGCTGGCGCTGATACGACGCGCCGGTTCGGTAGATGCCGGCGACGGCCGCCAGCTCGTCGGCGCAGTGCAGCCGCGCGGCCACCGGCTCCAACCGGTTGAGCAGGTCGTCGAGGTCATCGGTGACCAACCGCTCGTTGCTGTCGGCGTCGAGGATGATCTCCGCGTCCAGCCCGTAGCGGGCCGCGCGCCACTTGTTCTCCTGCACATGCCACGGCGGCATAGTGGGCAGTGCCTCATCGGCGTCCAGTCGCCGGTCCAGATCGACGATCAGGCAGTGGGTGAGTGCAACCAGGGCGCCCAGTTCGCGCAGATTGGACACCCCGTCGCAGACTCGGACCTCGATGGTCCCCAAATGCGGGGACGGCCTGATATCCCAACGGATCTCGGTGGTGTGGTCGATGATCCCGGTCTTCTTCTGGTCATAGACGAAACCCTCGAACTCCGCCCAGGTCTGGAACTGGAACGGCAAACCCGCGGTGGGCAACTGCTGGAACATCATCGCCCGGTTGCTGGCGTAGCCGGTGTCCTCACCAGCCCACCACGGCGATGACGCCGACAGCGCCAGCAGGTGCGGGTAGTACAGCAACAGCGACGAGATGATCGGCATCACCTTGTGCGCCGAGGAGATCCCGACGTGGACGTGCACGCCCCAGATCATCATCTGCCGGCCCCACCACTGGGTGCGTTTGATCAGCTCGGCGTAGCGCGGCGCATCGGTCAGTTTCTGCGCGGACCACTGCGCGAACGGATGCGTGCCGGCGCCGAACAGTTCCATGCCACGGCCGTGCACGATGGGCCGGGTGGTCGCCAGGGTCTGGCGCAGATCATCGATCGCCTCGCCGGTGGTGTCGCAGATCCCGGTGACGAGTTCGACGGTGTTGCGCAGCAATTCCTTGTGTACGCGCGGGTTTTCGCCGAGTTCGGACAGCACCTCGTTGGCTTCGTTGCTCAGGTCGCGGGTCGCCGCGTCGACGAGTGCGAACTCCCATTCCACGCCGAGGGTGGGCCGGGCGCAGTGGGCGAACTCGATCCGGGCCGGCGGTCCCTCCCGGTCGCGGGGCACTGCCCTGCTGTTCGGCTGGCTATCCGGCGCCGATGACACCACAGGCAACCCGTTTGCCGGCATCTCCGGTGGTCAGCGTGGTCTGGTCCGGGCCGGGTGTGCCGTTGACCTGCGTGTAGCGGTCCGCCGGGATGTTGGCGAAGTTGTCGTCGTCGGCGTGGACGATGATGGCCGTGCCTTCACCGGCCAGCAGTTCCGCCTTGGTGAACGAGTCGGTGGTGGTCACCAGCAGCCCGCTGCCGTCGGAGCGCACCTGCAATGAGGTCAAGTCGCCGCTCTGCGGATGCTCATTGTGTCCGGGCGCCTGGAAGTGACCACCGGCCGACAGGAAGTTGCCGGGCGCCCCGCCGCCGGGGGCCACCGAGTCGGCTTCGCACTTGCCCACGCTGTGGACATGCAGGCCGTGGAAGCCGGGCGTCAAGATGCCGGTGCTGGTGGTCTGCACGGTGACGGTGGCGAATTCTTTGCCGCCGGCCTGGCTGAACTCGAACGTCGCGGTGCCGACCTGGCCGCCGTCGGGGGTCGTCAGGCGCGCCACCAGGCTCTCCGAGCCGCCCGAGCCACCCGGCTCACTGGCCGCGCCGGACGGCGCCGGCGACCCGGTCCAGATGGCCGGCGTCGTACCCGGCGTGTCCGACGGCGCCTCGTTGGGGGGACTGCATGCCGCCAACAGCACAACCGGGGTGGCGAAGACGGCGGTGGCGAGAGCTCTGCGGTGACCTTTGACCATGCGAGGAAGCTTAACCCGCGACCACCACGATGACGCCCGGTGGCTGCTCGGCCACCTCGGGGATACGAGGTTGCACGGCAGCGTGCAGCACCTCGCCCACCGTATTGGCCGAGTCGTGCTCACCCTGGGCCTCGCCGAAGTAGACGGTGGTCTCGGTGACCTCGGGCAGCTCGAGGTTCCCGACGTCGGTCACGTTCCAGCCGGCTTCACGCAACTGGTCGGCGGTGTGCCCGGCCAGTCCCGCCTGTTCGGAGATGTTGTAGACCCGCACGTCGGACTTGTGAGCGGGATGCTCGGGCTTGGCCTCCGCCGAGCTGGTGCTCACGGCCTGCTTCGATGTCGGCGAATGGGCCGCGTCGTCGTCGTCGCCCGACGACCCGAGCGCCTGAAACCCGACCAGCAGAAAGATGGTGCCCAAGAACAGCAGCACCATCACCATGGCCCGCAGCGGGAGTCGGGAGGAGTCGGGAACGTGGTCATTCATTGCGACCACTGTATCCAGGAGCGGGCCATCACCTATAAACGCCCAGCAAGCACGGGTTCCAGATGAATCAAGTGATGTCGAAACCGAGACGCCGCGCGGCGCGCGCCTTCTGGCGACTGGACCGCAGCCTGCGCAGCCGCTTGACCAGCATCGGGTCGGCGGCCAGTGCCTCGGGCCGGTCGACGAGCGTATTGAGCACTTGGTAGTAGCGGGTCGCCGACAGCGCGAACCGCTCCTTGATGGCCTCTTCCTTGGCGCCGGCGTACTTCCACCAGTCCCGTTCGAAGGACAAGATGTCGTGTTCGCGACGGCTCAGGCCGTCAGTAGGCTCCGAATCGTCCCCTGATCGATTCGCTTGCGCCATGGCGCCGTCCATATCGTTTCCTGGACCCTTCCGGAAAATTCTTTGGTTGAAACGTTCGTTGCGTTTTTCGGCGGCGTGTCAGCGAATATTCAATCACGGCAGGCGGTGTTGAACCGGGAGCCGGTCCCGCGAGTCGCCGTGGCCGCTGCAGTGGCCCGATGGCGGCCACCAACCCGGCGGTTCCAGCTTCGCCTCTCCTCCGTCGAGCCTCGCTAAACCGCCCACCTAAGCTTTTCGGTCATGGCCGTCGTACCAATCCGCATCGTGGGCGATCCCGTCCTGCACACCCCGACCAGCCCGGTACAGGTCGCCGATGACGGCTCGCTACCTGCCGACGTCGGTGAGCTGATCGCCACGATGTACGACACCATGGACGCCGCCAACGGGGTCGGCTTGGCCGCCAATCAGATCGGCGTGGGGCTGCGGGTCTTCGTCTACGACTGTGCCGACGACCGCCGCCAGACCGTGCGACGCCGCGGTGTGGTGGTCAACCCGGTGCTGGAGACCTCCGAGCGGCCGGAGACCATGCCCGACCCCGACCACGACGACGAAGGCTGCCTGTCGGTGCCTGGCGAATCGTTTCCGACCGGCCGGGCGGACTGGGCCCGGGTCACCGGCCTGGACGCCGACGGCAACCCGGTCACACTGGAGGGCAACGGGTTGTTCGCCCGGATGCTGCAGCACGAGACCGGGCACCTGGACGGCCTGCTGTATCTGGACATGCTGGTGGGCCGGCATGCCCGCGCGGCGAAGCGGACGGTGAAGTCCAACGGCTGGGGGACGCCCGGCCTGTCCTGGATGCCGGGCGACGTGCCCGATCCGTTCGGCCACTGACGAGCCGGGGATGAACCGGCCGCCCGAACTGCCCCCCGAACTGCCCCCGATCGGCGTCCGGGTGAGCCTGCGCTACCTGCGTCCGCCCGGTTCGGAACCGCCGATGGGCGACGTAGTGGGGCACCTGGTGGAGACCGGGCCGCTGGTGCGGGTCCGCTCCTCGGACGGGGCGATCCACGATTGCCGGCACTCCGACGTGCTCTATGTGCGCCGACTGACCGATCGACCGGTGAAGAACTCGGCGATCCGGTCCGTCGAGCACGCTGCCGCGCTGGCTTGGCCGGGCCGCGAACACCAGTGGCTCGACGGCTGGATGTTGCGGGCCACACCCGGCGCCGGGCTGGAAGCCAATTCCGCTGTGCCCCTTGATATGTTCGCTCACACCAATACTGTGCCGGCGATCATCGACTGGTATGCGCAGCGCGGCTTGCCGCCATGCCTGGCGGTGCCGGAGCGGCTGCTGCGGCTGCCGGAGGACATCCCGACGCGGTATGAGACCCGCACCCTGGTGCGCGAGTTGCCCGGTGGCGCGCCCGCCGGCGATGTGGTGCTGGCCGCCGAACCCGACGCCGGCTGGCTGGCGTCGTCCGGCGAGGCTGTGGAGCCGGTCGACGCGCTGACCGCCGTGAGCGACGGCGAGGTGGTGTTCGCCTCGATTCCGGGGGTTGCGGTCGGGCGGGCGGCGGTCACCGAGGCTCCGGACGGCACCCGCTGGCTGGGTGCGTCGGCGCTGCGGGTCTCCGACGACCGGCGTCGGCAGGGTCATGGGCGGGCGATCTGTGCCGCGTTGCAGTCCTGGGGTTTCGACCGGGGCGCCACCCGCGGCTACGCCCAGGTGCCGAGCGATGACGCCGGCGCGTTCGCGTTCTGCGAGGCCGTCGGATTCGCCGGCCAGCATCGCACCCGCTACCTCGATGCCCGACTGCTTTCGTAGCGGCGATCGATCTAGCGGT
The DNA here is from genome assembly GCF_055419425.1 of Mycobacterium sp. IDUB_21. Lineage (NCBI taxonomy): Bacteria > Bacillati > Actinomycetota > Actinomycetes > Mycobacteriales > Mycobacteriaceae > Mycobacterium > Mycobacterium sp. IDUB_21. The sequence goes on from NZ_JBVAXQ010000004.1 coordinate 211,181, forward strand.
GATCGCAAGCACGACGAAGTCGGGCGCCGCGGGTCGCCGCCATCGATCTAGCGGTGATCGCAAGCACGACGAAGTCGGGCGCCGCGGGTCGCCGCCATCGATCTAGGGTGGCTGCGTGACTGCGCTGCGACTGGCTACCTGGAACGTCAACTCGATCCGCACCCGGGTAGACCGGGTGACCGATTGGCTGGCCCGCGCCGAGGTCGACGTGCTGGCCATGCAGGAGACCAAATGCACCGACGCGCAGTTCCCCACGCTGCCGTTCCACGAGCTGGGCTACGAGGTGGCTCATGTGGGCCTGAACCAGTGGAACGGGGTGGCGATCGCCTCCCGGGTCGGCCTCGACGACATCGAGGTCGGGTTCGCCGGCCAACCGGTCTGGGCCAAGCCGGATACCGACCCCGCGGTGGAGGCGCGGGCACTGGGCGCCACCTGCGGCGGGGTGCGGGTGTGGAGTCTGTATGTGCCCAACGGACGCGCCCTGAATGACCCGCACTACGTCTACAAGCTGGAATGGCTTGCCGCGCTGCGCGATACCGCCGAAGGCTGGTTGCGCGACGACCCGTCGGCGCCGATCGCGCTGGTGGGCGACTGGAACGTCGCCCCGCAGGACGACGATGTGTGGAGCATGGAGTTCTTCGACGGCGCGACGCACGTCTCCGAGCCGGAGCGCACGGCGTTCCGCGCGCTGTCCGAGGCGCAGTACCTCGACGTGGTGCGGCCGTTCACGCCCGGCCCGGGCGTCTACACCTATTGGGACTACACCCAGTTGCGGTTCCCGAAGAAGCAGGGCATGCGCATCGACTTCATCCTGGGCTCCCCCGCGCTGGCGACCCGGGTCTCACACGCCGAGATCGTCCGGGAGGAACGCAAGGGCAAGTCGCCCAGCGACCACGCGCCGGTACTGGTGGACATTCAACCGGCTCGCACAACCCCAGTTATATGAATTCCTTGTGGATTCGGCGGGGTCCGCCGAAATGCGCATAGGATGGATCGGGTTAACCAATTTGCTCATTTGAAGGGCAGGGAATACCCATGAACGCCGTCGCAGTGACGGTACGGAAGGTGGCCGGGGCGGCAACCCGCGCGGCGACCATGACCACCGAGGCGGCCGGCGCGATCGGCGGGGCTGCACTCAACGGGGCGATCGGCGGCTTGAAGGGCGCGGCCGGCGGCGCGCAACGCGGTCTGAGCACCGGAAGCCACTCCACCCCCGCAGCCGCACTGACCCTGGGCGCCCTCGGCGTCGCCGGGTTGGTCGAATGGCCACTCCTAGTGGCGGTGGGGGGCACCGCACTGGTGCTCAGGCAGCTGAACCGGTCCGATGGCAGTGCACCGTCGAAGGCGAAGGCGAAGGCTCCGGCGAAGGCTTCAACCTCGGGGACCTCGAAGACCTCGGGGACTTCGAAGACCTCGGCGGCCCGGCCGTTGAAGTCGGTGAAGCCGGCGGGCTCAGGGAGCTCGGCAGCCTCGCGGCGCAGCCCGCAGCCCAAGAAGTCAACAGCGCGGTCGCCCCGCAGCAGCAGCGCTCGCGCGCGCCACTGATCGGGCCCGAGTGGATTTAGGTCGTGCCATCAGGCACTCTCCTGCGCTGCGCGCAGCGAACTTCGGTGTCCAACTCACGTCCGCCCTGGTCGGCGCATCGGTCCAGACCGCAGCCGGAGTGGCTGGCACATTCAGCCCAGCTCACGACACCGGCCCAGCCCTGAACCGGCGTTGCTTTCGCAGCCCGGAGCGGGCCTGGGTCGAGGTTCGCGGGCTTGACGGAGCCGCCGGCGACGAGGTGGCGACCACGGTGCTGGCCGCCGCCCGGAGCCTGCCGGGGGTCACCTCGGTCCGGCTGAACCACCCGCTTTCGCGCCTGGTGGTCGGTCTCGACTCGGCCGATCCCGGCGTGGTGTCGATGCGCGAGCTGCTGCGGGTGGTCACCGACGTCGAGATCCAGTACCGGCGGGTATCCCCCCGCCAGCGCAGCGCGCCCACCAGCCTGCCCGGCGACGGCATGACGCAGATGCTGCGTGCGCTGACGGTCGGCGCCAACGTCGCAGGTCTTGGCCTGGCGACCGTGGGCCGGCTGCTGCGCCTGCCGGGCCTGCCGCTCGGACTGGAAGCCGGCGTCACCGTCGTCAACTACCAGCCGCGCCTGCGGGCACTGCTGGAGGACAACATCGGCAAACAGGCCACCGACGCGCTGTTGTCGCTGGCCAGTGCCACCGTGCACACCCTCAACGCCGCGCCCACCTCGCTGGCGGTGGACCTGTCGGTGGAGGCGATGCGCGCCGGGGAGGAACGTGCCGCCGAGCGCGCCTGGCGCCGCCGCGAACCGGAGCTCGCCGAGTACGCCGAGCATCCGCCGGTGGTCGCCCCGCGGCGGCCGGCACCCCGCCCGCCGGGTCCGATCGAACGGCATCTGGACCGGACCTCTGTGGTGCAGGCCGCCGGCGCCGGGGTGATCTGGGCGGCGACCCGCAGCCCGGATCTGGCCGGCACCGCCGCGACGGTGATGGCGCCGAAGGCGACCCGCACCGCGCGGGAATCGTTCGCGGCGACTCTGGGCCGCGGTCTGGCCGATCAGCACGGAGTGGTGGTGTTGCGGCCGGGCAGCCTGCGTGAGCTGGACCGGGTCGACACCGTGGTCATCGACCCGCGGGTGCTGTGCGGCGAAACCCTGCGGGTGATGCAGGTGCGCGGTGCCGACGACGACGAGCTGCGCGCCGTGTGGGTGCAAGCCCAAGCCCGGTTGAGCGACGCCGGACTCAAACCCGGCTGGCATCGGGTCGGCCCGCGCGCCGGCGTGCAGGCGTCGTTCCAGCCCGCATTGCTGCCGCTGGCCGCCGCGGTGGTGACCGAAGCCCGGCAGGCCGACGTCGAGGTGGTCTCGATCGAGGCTGAGATGCTCGGCGAACTGCGGCCGATCTTCGATGACATCCGTCCGCTGGACGGGGCGTCGGTGGACGAGGCGCTGGCCGCTGCGGTGACCGCCTATCAGGCCGACGGTCACGACGTCGCGGTGCTGTCGACGGCCGCCGTGCAGGCACTGGCAGCGGCCGACGTGGCGCTGGGCATGCTCCCGGGACAGGGTGCTCCACCGTGGTGTGCCGACGTGTTGCTGACCGACCTGGCTGCGGTGTGGCGGGTGCTGCACGCGCTGCCGGCGGCCCGCTCCGCCAGCCGCCGTGGCGTGGAGATCTCCACCGGTGCTTCGATTCTGGGTTCGTTGCTGATGCTGCCCGGGGTGCGAGGTCGCGGGCCGGGCCCGGTTACCACCGGAGCGGCGGCCGGCGCGCTGTCGGGCTACTGGCTGGCCCGGCGCGCCGTGGACGCCGCGACGCCCCGCCCGGCGGCCGTGCACGAGTGGCACGCGATGTCGGTCGACCAGGTCCGGGCGGTACTTCCCCCGCCAGACTTGGAGATCCCGGTTGAGGCCCACCACGCTCCCGCGGCGGCGGCCGCGCTCGCGGCAGTCGACCTGGCCCGCCGCGGCGCCCAGCGGACCGCACCGCCCCGACTGTTCTGGCAGTTCGCCCAGGCCGTCCGCGGTGAACTGTCCGACCCGATCACACCGGTGTTGGCCCTGGGGGCCGCGGCCAGCGCCGTGCTGGGTTCACCGGTCGACGCGATGCTGGTCGGTTCGGTGTTGGGCGGCAACGCGATGCTGGCCGCCGCGCAGCGACTGGTGGCCGAGCGTCGGCTCAGCGTCCTGCTCGACGACCAGGTGGCGCCCGCGCACAAAGTGATCCTGGGCGCCACACCCGAAGACCGGACCTACTGCGACGTGATCGCCGAGCACCTGCAACCCGGGGAGCTGATCGAAGTCCGCTCGCACGAGGTGGTGCCGGCCGACGGTCGACTGGTCGACGCCGATGACCTCGAGGTCGACGAGTCGTCGCTGACCGGCGAATCACTGTCGGTGGTCAAGCAGGTCGAGGCCACGCCGGGAGCGGATCTGGCCGACCGGGAGTGCATGATCTACGCGGGCACCACCGTGATCACCGGCACCGCACTGGTATTGGTGACCGCAGCCGGAGCCGACACCTACAGTCGCCGGGCCGCCGACCTGGTCGCGGGCGAGCAGTCCGCGGTCGGGTTGCAGCACCAGTTGAGCCTGCTGACCGGCAGAGCCTGGCGGATCAGCCTGGCCGGCGGCAGCCTGGTCACCGGCTTGGGCATGATCCGGCGGATCGGCCTGCGCCAGTCGGTGGCGTCCGGGATCGCCATCGCCGTCGCGGCGATTCCCGAGGGCCTGCCGCTGGTGGCCACCCTGGCACAGCAGGCATCCGCCCGCAGATTGTCCAAATCTGGTGTGCTGGTTCGGGTCCCACGCTCAGTCGAGGCTCTCGGCCGAGTCGACGTGGTGTGCTTCGACAAGACCGGAACACTGAGTCAGAACCGGCTGCGGGTGACGCAGGTGAAGCCGGCGCCGGGATACTCCACCGATCAGGTGTTGGCGTTCGCGGCCCAGGCCGCCCCGACCACCAACGGTCGGCAGGTGCACGCCACCGACGCCGCGATCGTCGAGGCCGCGGTGGCGGCCGACGTGGTAGACCCCGATCGCGGAGAGGTCGCCCACCTGCCGTTCAGGTCCGGCCGCAGCTACTCGGCTTCGGTCTACGGCGCCGAGCTGACCGTCAAAGGCGCCCCGGAGGTCGTGGGGCCCGCCTGTGGCGGCGATCCGGCGATCCGCAAAACGGTCTTGGGCATGGCCGGCGAGGGCCTGCGGGTGATCGCGGTGGCCCGACGCGAACTCTCCGCCGCTCAGGTGGCAGCCCTCGGCGATGACCCGGATCCGGACGACATCGGCGAATTCTGCCGCGCCGGGCTGACTTTCGTCGGACTGCTCGGGATCGCCGACACGCCGCGGCCCGAGGCTGCCGAACTGCTCGCCGAGCTGGACCGCCGCCAGATTCCGGTGCGGTTGATCACCGGCGACCATCCCGTCACCGCCACCGCGATCGCACGCGAGCTGGGTTTGGAGGTCGGCCCCGAGCAGGTGATGAGCGGAACGGACTGGGACGCGCTGTCCCGCAAGGGTCAAGAGCAGGCGGTGGCCGAGCGGGTGGTGTTCGCCCGGATGTCACCGGAGAACAAGGTGCAGATCGTGCAGACCCTGGAACGCACCGGCAAGGTGTCGGCGATGGTCGGCGACGGCGCCAACGACGCCGCGGCGATCCGGGCCGCCACCGTCGGGATGGCCGTCGTCGCGCACGGCAGTGAATCGGCCAGCAGCGCCGCCGACGTGGTGCTGCTCGACGGACAGATCCAAACGCTGCTCGACGCCCTGGACGAGGGCCGAGAGCTCTGGCAGCGGGTGCAGGCGGCGGTGGCGGTGCTGCTGGGCGGCAACGCCGGCGAGGTGGCCTTCGCGATCATCGGCAGCGCCATCACCGGGCGCTCGCCGCTGAATGCCCGCCAGCTGCTGCTGGTGAACATGCTCACCGATGCGCTGCCGGCGACCGCGCTGGCGGTGAGCGAGCTGAGTGAGTCCGCGGCCTCCACCGCTCGCGGCCCGGACCCCGACGCGTTGTGGCGCACGGTGGCCGTGCGCGGGGTGACCACAGCGTCGGCTGCGGTGGGCGCCTGGGCGCTGGCGTCGTTCACCGGCCGGCAGCAGCGGGCCTCGACCGTCGCCCTGGTGTCACTGGTCGCCGCCCAGCTGGGCCAGACCTTGCTCGATTCGCACGATCCCCTGGTGGTGCTCACCGCGGTCGGTTCGCTCGGCGTGATGGGGACGTTGATTACCATCCCGGGTGTCAGTCAGCTGCTGGGCTGCACCCCGCTGGGCCCGCTGGGCTGGGCGCAGGCACTGGGTACGGCGACGGTGGCCACCGTCGGCGCGGCGGTGGTGCCCAGGCTGCTGTCCGGTTCGCAGGGCACCGCAGCCAAGCCCACCGAGTACATGGTGCCCGGGCCGCGCCGGCCCGACGGTACCCCGATGTCGAACGGCCACGCCGCGCCGCGGCTGCGACTTGTGCACAATGGGGACACTGACTCTCGCCGCGGAACGGCCGCGGCCCGATCATCCGGCGACCCGTCGCCACCAGGAGGCTCATGATGGCGGACAAGCCGCGGCGCACCGCATCGCAACGGGAAGCGGTCGCCCACATCCGCGACGCGGAGGGCTTCGCGATCGAGTTGCCTCTGTTCGGCAAGGTAACGGTGCCGCGTCCCGAGCAGCTGGCCTACTACGGCGGGCTGGCGCTGCTGGCGGCGTTCGAAATCATCGACTGGCCAGTGGCTGCCGCGGTGGCTGCCGGCCACATTCTGGCCAACAACCACCGCAGCGAAGTCCTCGAGCACCTCGGTGAGGCACTGGAAGACGCCGAGTAGACGCCTGACCTCAGTCGTTTACGGTCAGAACCCCGACGCGCCACAGGAGTGCGTACATCTGGTTCAAGGGACCGCTGAGCAGCCGGGTGGTCATGTCGACCACCGGGTCTGAAGTAGGCGCGGCAGGACGGCGGTCCAGCTTCTTCGCGGTGCTGATGGCACGCGGAGCCGGCGTCGTGATGTCGGTGTAAGCGATCGCAACCATGATGGCCTCCTAGTCGCGTAACGTCGCTACGCGCTCAACTGGAGGCCAGATCGTGGCTCAGCTGGAGGCGGTATGCGACCGTGCGGATGGGGACGGAACTGAAGTCAAATATCGGCTCGGACTATCACCGGAACTCATTTGTCCCTCACCCCCTCTCGGTCGCGGGCACGCTTGTGCGTACCAATTCCACCGCATGCTTGGAGGCAGCTCCGACAGAACGTCGGAAGACCGCACCCCTCTCGTAAAAGCTTTGGCACTGCACGGCGTGTCCTGGCCTGAAAAACAGGCCGGAAGCCACTTGGGCTCAACCCTTAAGCCGGGAGGAGCTGTCCTGACCAGGGGCGTCTTTCGACGTTCGGGGTCAGTGGCCTATGTCCGTGCAGACGCCTCACCTAACGAGGTGCTTGCAGGCTCCATAGTGCCCGAGGACGGCGGACGGGTCAACTCCATCGCGACCCGGGCGTGTCGTCCCGGCGCGGACGCCCGGCTGGTTGATTCTGCGGCGATGCCGGCGGCTCTGAGGCCAGGGTGGATTCCGCGCGAATATGCCTGCACTGCAGGCGCATTCAACGTATATCCCTCCAAGCCGGCGCCCCCGCAACACCAACGGCGACGACCGGCCCGAAACGCACGTCGGGTTTCAGTCCCTCAGGTTGACGGGTTCGGCGGCGTAGCGCCCCGGCGACATCCATGAGGTCAGCGCGCCGAGCACCATCATCAGCGCGGCCGCGGCGAACACCACCGCCAACCCGGTGTGGAACGGCCCGGAGATCAGCTGCGGAAAAAAGCTGTGCCCGGTCAGCGCCTGGGCATCGACACCCGGCTGATCCAGGGCGCCGAAGGGCCCCAGCAGCTCGCCGATCGGGTTGTAACCCAGAAAGGCCGCGAACAGGCTGCCCACCGGCGGGGTATTGGCCACCTGATCGGCGACCGCAGCCGACACGCCTTGCTGTTGCAGCCCGGCGCCCATCGCCGCGGGCAGCGTGTTGGCCAGCCCGATCACCATCAGCGAGAAGAACACGCCGATCGACAGCGACGTGCCGGCGTTGAAGAACGTGGCCCGCACACCCGACGCCGCTCCGCGCTGATCGGCCGGCACACTCGACATGATCACGGCACTGTTGGGCGCGGTGAAGATTCCGCCGCCCAGCCCGTTGAGGAACACCAGCGCCGCGAACATCCGGTAGTCGAAGTCGACCGGGAGCAAGACCAGTGCCACGAACGTCGCAGCCATCAGCACCATCCCACCGACGGTGAACGGCCGGGCGCCGTGCCGGTCGGACAGCAACCCGGCCACCGGTCCGGCCAGCAGGAAGCCGGCCGTCATCGGCAGCAGGTAGATACCCGACCACAGCGGGGTGGATTCGAAGCTGTAGCCGTGCAGCGGCAACCAGATGCCCTGCAGCCAGATGATCAACATGAACTGCAGGCCGCCGCGCCCGACCGCCGACAGCAACCCGGCCACGTTTGCCATCCCGAATGCCGGGATCGCGAACAGTCGCACATCCAGTAGCGGCGCGGCCACCCGCAGTTCGATGACGCAGAACAGCACCAGCAGCGCCACCCCGAGCGCCAACGAACCCAGTACGGCGGGGCTGGTCCAACTGGTGGGTGAATCCCCGTGCGGCTGAATGCTGTAGGTGATCGCGGTCAGCAGCACCGTCAGGCCGAGCGCCAGTGTCACGGTGCCTGCCCAATCCAGTTTGGCCGGTGCCCGCTCACCGAGTTCGTGCAATGACCGCATCGACCAGATGGTGCCCAGCACTCCTATCGGGACCCCCACCCAGAACACCGCCCGCCAATCCCATTCCGACAGCAGCCCACCGATCAGCAGACCGACGAAGGACCCGGCGACCGCCGCTACCTGGTTGACGCCCAGCGCCATGCCGCGCTGATTGGCCGGGAACGCATCGGTGAGGATCGCCGCCGACGACGCGAACAGCATCGCGCCACCGATCCCTTGCACCACCCGCCAGCCGATCAGCCATTGGGCGCCGGGACCGAGGTCGAACGGGTCGATCGACAGCGCGATCGCCGCGACCGTGAACACCACGAAGCCGGCGTTGTAGATGCGCACTCGGCCGAACATGTCACCGAGTCGGCCGAAGAACACCACCAGCACCGCCGACACCAGCAGGTAGCCCATCAGCATCCACAGCAGGTAGCTGACATTCGCCGGGTCCAGCGGATTCAGCCCGATGCCGCGGAAGATGGCCGGCAAAGAGATCAGCACGATCGAGCCGTTGATGGTGGCCAGCAGCACGCCCAAGGTGGTGTTGGACAGCGCGATCCACTTGTAGCGCGGGTGATCGCGGCCGTAGCGCAAGCGGCGACCGGCGGTCGCCACGGCGCCGAGGTCGCTGTTAGCCCTCTCGACTTGCGCCGTCATTGACTCTCCTGCGTCTTCTCACCCAAAGCACATATGTTAGCTATGCAAAGGATCGGATACCTAATCTGCGATGCCCGCCCGCGCAGCTGATGCCTTACGCCGGCTGCCGTGCTGCGCTAGCGTGGCAGTGCAGGAATGCCAGTGCAGAAATCCAAACCGCGGGAGCGCAACCAGTGCGCTGAGAGGACGGCCGGGGCCGTCGACCGTACGAACCTGACCGGGTCATGCCGGAAAGGGAGAGGAAGAACATGACTGATGTCGTCATCGAGCCGCGGGTGACCACCGGGCCCATCCCCTACAGCGAGAAGTCCTACCGCGAGATCGAAGCCCCCGGCGGCGTGGCCATGAAGGTGCCGTTCCGCCAGGTCAATCTGACCAATGGCGAGCACTTCGACCTCTACGACACCTCCGGCCCGTACACCGACTCCGACGCGGTGATCGACCTGCACCGCGGTCTGCCGGCCCGGCCGGGCGTGGTGCGCGACCGCGGCACCCAGCTGCAGCGCGCCCGCGCCGGTGAGATCACCGCCGAGATGGCGTTCATCGCCGCCCGCGAAGGTTTCCCCGCCGAGTTGGTGCGTGACGAGGTGGCCCGCGGCCGCGCGGTGATTCCCGCCAACCACAACCATCCCGAGCTGGAGCCGATGATCATCGGCAAAGCGTTCAAGGTGAAGATCAACGCCAACATCGGGAACTCCGCGGTGACCAGCTCGATCGCCGAAGAGGTCGACAAGATGGTGTGGGCTACCCGTTGGGGTGCCGACAACATCATGGATCTGTCCACCGGTAAGGACATCCACGAAACCCGGGAGTGGATCTTGCGCAACTCCCCGGTTCCGGTCGGCACGGTGCCGATCTACCAGGCGCTGGAGAAGGTCAACGGCGATCCGACAAAGCTGACCTGGGAGCTGTACCGCGACACCGTGATCGAGCAGTGCGAGCAGGGTGTGGACTACATGACCGTGCATGCCGGGGTGCTGTTGCGCTACGTGCCACTGACGGCCAAGCGGGTCACCGGCATCGTGTCGCGCGGCGGCTCGATCATGGCGTCGTGGTGTCTGTCGCGGCACCAGGAATCGTTCCTCTACACCAACTTCGAAGAGCTGGCCGACATCCTGGCCCGCTACGACGTCACGTTCTCCCTGGGCGACGGGCTGCGGCCCGGTTCGATCGCTGACGCCAACGACGAGGCCCAGTTCGCCGAGTTGCGCACCCTGGGCGAGCTGACCAAGATCGCCAAAGCTCGTGGCGCCCAGGTGATGATCGAAGGTCCGGGGCATGTTCCGATGCACAAGATCGTCGAGAACGTGCGACTGGAGGAGGAACTGTGCGACGAGGCGCCGTTCTACACCCTGGGACCGCTGGCCACTGATATCGCACCGGCCTACGACCACATCACCTCGGCGATCGGAGCGGCGATCATCGCCCAGGCCGGCACCGCGATGCTGTGCTACGTGACCCCCAAGGAACACCTCGGCCTGCCGGACCGCAAGGACGTCAAGGACGGGGTCATCGCCTACAAGATCGCCGCACACGCCGCCGACCTGGCCAAGGGGCACCCGCACGCCCAGGATCGCGACAACGCATTGTCCAAGGCGCGCTTCGAGTTTCGCTGGTATGACCAGTTCGCATTGTCTCTGGACCCCGACACCGCTCGCGAGTACCACGACGAGACGCTGCCTGCCGAGCCGGCTAAGTCCGCGCACTTCTGCTCCATGTGCGGCCCGAAGTTCTGCTCGATGCGGATCAGCCAGGATGTGCGCGACTACGCCACCGAGCATGGGTTGGAGACCCAGGAGGACATCGACGCCGCAATTCAGAAGGGCATGGACGAGAAGTCAGCCGAGTTCGCCGACCACGGCAACCGGGTGTACCTCCCCATCTCCACCTAGTGGAGTTCCTGCCGCTGCCCCCGCCCGGATCGACACCGGCGCGGGTGCTCACCATCGCCGGGTCGGATTCGGGCGGTGGCGCGGGCATTCAGGCGGACATGCGCACGTGTGCGCTGCTCGGTGTCCATGCGTGCGTCGCGGTGACGGCGGTGACGGTGCAGAACACCATGGGAGTCAAGAGCTTTCATGAGGTTCCCACCGACACCGTCGCCGCCCAGATCAGCGCGGTGGTGCCGGACATCGGGATCCAGGCCGCCAAGACCGGGATGCTGGCGTCGGCGCAGATCATCACAGGAGTAGCCACGACCTGGCAGGAACTCGGACTGAAGGTGCCGCTGGTGGTCGATCCGGTGTCGGCGTCCATGCACGGCGATGCGCTGCTGGCGGCCTCGGCGCTGGACGCGCTGCGCGACAAGCTGTTTCCGCTGGCCGACCTGGTAACGCCTAACCTGCACGAGGTGCGACTGCTGGTCGGTATCGACGTGGTCGACGCCGAAAGCCAGCGGGCGGCCGCGCGCGAGCTGCACAGCCTGGGGCCGCGGTGGGTGCTGGTCAAAGGCGGGCACTTACCGTCGGCGCAGCACAGCCCCGATCTGCTTTATGACGGCACCGCCTTTCAGGAGTTCCCCGGTCCGCGGGTGGCCACCGCACACGACCACGGCGCCGGAGACACGCTGGCCGCGGCGACGGCGTGCGCGCTGGCGCACGGGCTCACCGTGCCCGACGCGGTGGGGTTCGCGAAACGCTGGGTGACGCAGTGCCTGCGCGCCGCCTACCCGCTGGGTCACGGGCACGGCCCGGTCTCGCCGCTGTTCCGGCTGGAGCGATGATCCTCGACGCGATCGCCGGCATCGCCCATCACCCCGAGGGCACACCGACCGGGGTGGTATTGCTGGCCCACGGCGCCGGCGGCAGCCGGGACTCGCCCATGCTGCAACGACTTTGCGACGAATGGGCGCGGCGCGGCTTTCTGGCGATCCGCTACGACCTGCCGTTCCGCCGGCGCCGCCCGAAGGGCCCACCTTCGGGTTCGGGTGTCGGCGATCGTGAGGGCATCGTCGAAGCCATCGGCTACGCCCGCTCACTGACCGACGGTCCGCTGATCGCCGGCGGGCACTCCTACGGCGGTCGGCAGACCTCGATGGTGGTGGCCGACGGGGGCGCAGCGGTAGACCTGCTGGCATTGTTCTCCTACCCGCTGCACCCGCCCGGCAAGCCTGAACGCGCCCGCACCGAGCACCTGCCCGATATCAGCGTGCCCACCGTGTTCACCCACGGCAGTTCGGACCCCTTCGCAACGCTGCCCGAGATTCACGCCGCCGCCGCGTTGGTGCCGGCTGCGCACGAGGTCGTCGAAGTCACCGGCGCCCGCCACGACCTGGCCTCGAAGACACTGGACGTGCCGGCGCTGGCGGTCGACGCCGCGCTGCGACTGCTGGGCTGAGGCCGGCTCAACTCGCCTGGTCCGCGCCGCCCGGTGAGCTTCGCTGGTTACTGGTGAGTCAGGTACCGTAATTTTCATGAGTACCGAGCTTTTCGACGTCGTCATCGTGGGTGCGGGCTTCGGCGGGGTGGGCGCGGCGATCGAGCTCAAGAAGCTCGGCTACGACAACATCGTCCTGCTGGAGCGCGAGGACGATCTGGGCGGAACGTGGCACGTCAACCGCTATCCCGGACTGGCCGTCGACATCCCGTCGACCACCTACTCCTACTGGTTCGAGCCCAACCCGCACTGGACGCGGCTGTTCGCCACCGGTTCGGAACTCAAGCGCTACGCCGAGCACGTCGCCGACAAGTACGACGTGCGCCGCCACATGCGGTTCAACACCACCGTCGAGGGCGCCCGCTGGGACGAGGAAGCCCAGCGCTGGCAGGTGAGTCTGGCCGATGGTGCGACGCTGAGCGCCCGCTACCTGATAACCGCGACCGGATTCCTGTCCCAGCCGAAAGCCCCCGACATCCCCGGCATCGACGGCTTCGCCGGCAAGGTGGTGCACACCACCGCGTGGGACGCTGACCACGACTTCAATGGTCGGCGGGTCGGCCTGATCGGCACCGGCGCCACCGCGGTGCAGCTGATCCCGGAGCTGGCCAAGACGGTCGGCGACCTCACGGTCTACCAGCGCACACCGATCTGGGTGGCCCCCAAGCTGGACTTCACGTTCTCTCCCGTCGTGCGGCGACTGTTCGCCCGGGTGCCGCTGGCCCAGCGGGCGCTGCGGTGGGTGACCGACGGCCTGTTGGAGTTCATGACGTTCGTCGGGGTGCTCAATTTTCCGTACTTCCGTCGGCTTTCGATCGGCGCGATGGACCTGTGCAAGATGCACCGCTTCATCTCGATCCGCGACAAGGAACTACGGGACAAGCTCACCCCGAGCTACGACATCGGTTGCAAGCGGCCCAGCTGGTCCAACGACTACTACCGCAGCTTCAACAAGCCGCATGTGCACCTGGAGACGGCCGGGATCGAGCGGGTCGAGCCGGACGGAATCGTCACCACCGACGGACGCAAGAGCGAGATCGACACGCTGGTGCTGGCCACCGGCTTCGACCTGTGGGAAGCCAACTTCCCGGCCATCGAAATCGTCGGACGCGACGGGCGCAATCTGGGTAAGTGGTGGCGGGAGAACCGGTTCCAGGCCTACCAGGGCGTATCGATCCCGGCCTTCCCGAATTTCCTGAGCTTGGCCAGCCCCTACGCGTTCTGTGGGCTGTCTTTCTTCAACACGATGGAATACCAGATGCGGCACATGGGCCGCTTGTTCGGCGAAGTGCAACGTCGCGGCGCCACGACGTTCGAGGTCACCGAGGCCGCCAACGACCGCTTCCTCGACGAGATGACCAAGCGGCTCGACCGCTCGGTGTTCTACGCGGGCGACTGCGCCACGTCACGGTCCTACTACTTCAACCCCAGCGGCGAAGCATCGCTGCTGCGGCCCACGTCGGTGCGTAATGCTGTGCGCGACGGCTCCCGGTTCCCCTTGGAGGACTACCAGATCGCCTGATCTGTAGGCTCGTTCGGCAGCAGGCGTCAGAATTCTTTGGTGCCCAGCACGACTGATTCCAGGAGTTTGCGGAGGCAGGCCTGTGCGTAACCGGGCGCCACGGTGGCGGGCCCGTCGCCATACGATCTGCCCTCCCGCTCCAACCTGCCCAGGTCGTCGACCAGCGCCGCCAAGGCGTGCACCAGGAACCTTGCGTGCACGGCGTCCAGGTCCGGCCTCACCGCCGTCAGTGGTCCCACCCAGGTTTCGATGAAGGCGCGCTCCGAGGTCCGCAACAGCTCGCGCTCCGCAGAACTAAGATTCACCCGCTCGGTGTCATAGACCGCCGCCAGTTCGGGATTGGCGAAGATGGTGGCCACGAACGCCTCGACCAGACGGGCCACTACCTCGCGCGGGTCGGCGAAGACGCCCGCGATTGCCGACATCTCTCCGGAAATCCGGTCGACGGCACGCTGAAGACCCGTCGTCAAGATGTCGCTCTTGCTGGAGAAATACCGATACACACCGGAGGCGGGCACGCCGACGGCGTCGGCGATCTCGGTGACGCTGGTTTCCGTATAGCCCTGCCTGCCGAACAGCAGGATCGCCGAGCTCAGCAGCGCCTCGTACGGCCCGGCGTCCGGCGTGAAAATGCGCCACACCGACGGGCGGTTGGCCCCGACATCAGCCGGTTGGGGCAGTTGTGTGGTGGCCAGAGCCCGCGCCGCGTCCAGGAGCAAAGGCCTGACTTCGTCGTCCGGGATCGGCAGCCGGTGCCCGACGACGCTGCCCGCGATACTGAGCAGACCGGCGGACAGAACCCACCGCTCCGTGGACGTCAACTCCGGACGCAGTACTTCCAGCGGACGTTGTACCCGCCGGTTGACTTGGTATATCTGCGCCATCAGCGTGGCCTTGCCATCGGGCTGCAGATAGCGGCCCTGCCAGCGGTACAGCCCGCCGGCCTCGCGGTTGGCGATCGCTGACGTGATGAGGGTGTCAACGATCCGGTCCAGTACCGCCGCGGCGTCCTGTTCCAATTCCGCGTCGGACACCTCGTCGATGAAGTCCGTGCAGTCGACCAACTGTCGACCGAGCGCACCGACGACGACGGCGAACATGTGGTACTTGCTCGGATAGTGCCGGTACAGCGCCGGCGCCGAAATTCCAACTCTGGTGGCGATCGCCTCCATGCTGGTCGCGTGGTAACCCTGCGCGCTGAAGGCCTCCGCAGCCGCACGCGTGATCTGTGCTTTGCGGTCCTTGGGGCGCCGCCTGATGCGGGCACCCGCGCGTCCGGCCGGGTCGTTCGTGGCACCGAGCGTGATAACCACCACCCCTTGTCAACTCAGACCAGCTCCGTCACTTGCAGAGCATTATTAACACACTTAGGTGAACGACGCAGTGCCAGGTGGCCCGCTTACCTGCATGCCTGGTGTGGGCGGCTACGGGTTCAGCGGCACCCGGTGCCGCTTGTCGCGGAGTGGAACTCCGTTAGGGCCACCGATGGACTGCGCGTAGTTCGCCACCGCGAACGCAACCGCCGAACCTGTGAGCGCCAGCGCATGCCGGTTGATCTTGTCGACGGTATCGCCCGGGCCGTGATAGTTCGGATCGAACGCGGCACCAGGCTTGCCGCCCCACAGCCGGGCCTGAGCGGTGGTCTTGAGCTGGGACGCCCCGGTGGTGATGCCACCGACAGGCACCCCGGCCACCACGAACGGGCTGTAGTCGGTATCGCTGCTCAATGGCATATCGGCGGGCCGTACGCCCACCAAGTTGAGATAGCCGGCCAGCGTGCGTTCGACGCCGGCGGATCCGACGGGGACGTCGCCGGGGGCGATGTCGCGGCTCGGCATCGCGGACTGGTCACCGTCGTAGGTGAAGAATCCGGCATTCGGGGAGCCGAGCATGTCGAAGTTGAGGTAGACGGCGATGTCGTTGAGCTGGTCGCGGTCGAGTCCGAAGACGTAGTCGGCGGAGCCGCCGAGCTGTTGTTCCTCGGCGGCCCAGAACACGAACCGCACCGCGTTGGTGATCTCGGGGGACGGGCCCAGTTGTAGGGCGGTCTCCAGTACCGCGGCCACCCCGGAACCGTTGTCGTTGATTCCCGGGCTGCCCGCTGCCCCGTCCAGGTGCGCACCGACCATCACGATGTCATGCTCGGAGCCGGTTTGGGTCTGCGCCACAATGTTTCGTGAGGTGATTTTGACGATGGTGGTGTCCAACACGAGCCGCACCGCGCCCGTGGCGCGACGCAGCGCTAGGTCGCCGTCGCGACCGGCCACCGCCACCGGCATGGTGAGCTGGTCGTAGTAGTCCGGCGTGAACAGGCCGGCCGGCGCACCGTTGCGACTCGGCAGGCTGACCACGATCAGTGCCGCGGCACCGCGTTGCGCGGCCACGTTCTGCTTGTCCACCACCGAACAGCCGGCGTCGCTGACCACCGCGATGCCGCCGCGGGGCACCGCGGCCGGATAGTCGGCCGGCGCACAGCCGGCTGACCGGGCCGGGCGGATCACCGGGCCGGTCACCCCTTTTGCCGGTGTTCGCACCAGCAGCGACGCCTGGTCCACGGAGTAGCCGACTCCGGAGACGGTCAAGGTGGGCTTGCCCGGCGAGGTCGTCTCCAGCCGGGTGATCTCCGGTGTTTCGACATCGAAACCTTTGTCCCGCAGGGCATTCAGGACGTATTCCGCGCTGGCGTCGAAGCCGGGTGTGCCGTCGGTCCGATTATGCTGATGCGCGTCGGCGATCTCCTGCAGTCGCTGTAGGTGCACCAGCATCGCATCGACCGTGACCTGACCGGCCAGCCGATTCGACAGCGGCGGCACGGCGGCCGGCTCCTGAGAGCAGCCCGCCAGCAAGGCGGTCACTACCAGCAGGGCGCCCGCCGGACGAATCACGGGGTGGTGACGACGTGGCGGGTGCGGTCGTCCCGAACCGGAACTCCATTGCGGCCGCTGAGATCCTGGGAGTACAACCCGACGGCGTAGGGGACCCCCCGGCCGTTGAGGGCCAGTTCGTCGCGGTCGATGTTGTCGATGGTGTCGCCCTTTTGGTGGTAGTTCGGGTCGAACGGCTCATCGGCGGCGCCACCCCACAGTTTGGCCTCGTCGGCCGTCTTCTTCACTTCGGCACCGGAGAACAGCCCGCCGGACGGAATGCCGGCCTGGGTGAACCCGTCGTAGTCGGAGCGACCGTCGAACGAGGTGTCGCGCGCTTCCTTGCCGGCGGACTTGAGGTAGGCCACCAGAGTCCGCTCGATGCCGGCCGAGCCTTCCGGCACCACCGGCTGACCGCGTTTGTCCGCGTCCAGCGACTGGTCGCCGTCGTAGGTGAAGTAGCCCGGGTTCGGCGAGCCGAGCATGTCGAAGTTCAGATACAGCGCGATGTTCTTGAGTTGCTCGACGTCGAGCGACTCGATGTACTTCCTCGAGCCGATCAGGCCGAGCTCTTCGGCACCCCAGAACCCGAACCGCACCGCGTTGTGCGCCTGAGGTGAATCCCCCAGTTGCAGAGCAGTTTCCAGCACCGCAGCCACCCCGGAGCCATTGTCATTGATACCGGGACCCTCCGGGACGCTGTCCAGGTGGGCGCCGAGCATCACCACGTTCTCGGTCGACCCGGTCTTGGTCTGGGCGATCACGTTGCGGGCGGGAATGTCGTCGGTGTGCGCGTCGAGTTTGACGGTGATCGCGCCGTGCCCGCCGCGCAGCATCGCGCCATCGGCCTTCGTCACGCTCACGACGGGAATCTTGACCTCGGTCTTCTCCCCGAGCGTGCCACCCATCTTCTCCTCGTCGACGCTGTCGGCGACGATCAGCGCCACCGCGCCTTTCTCGACGGCGATGGCCATCTTCTCCTTGAACGGGCAGGTACCGCGGTCCACCAGCACGACGGCGTCCTTGACCGTCAGGCCGTCGTAATCTTCTGCGCTGCACCCCGGGCTGTCGTCAGCCGGCGCGGCCGGGGCGGCCACCAACGGACCGGTGACGCCGTCCGGTGGCGTTCCGAGACTGTATTGCAGTGCGCGGGCCTCGACGGTCTTGTCGCCGAGTTGCGCCGAACCCTTCTCGGCCTTGAATACCCGGGCGGTGAACTCCGGGGTCTCGACGTCGAATCCGTGGTCGCGCAACGCGTTGGCCACGTATTCGACGCTGGCGTCGTATCCCGGGGTGCCGACGGCGCGGGTGCCGTCATGGGCGTCCGCGATCTGCTGCAGCTGTTGCAGGTGGGTCATCATCGCCTCGATGGTGACCTTGTCGCGCAGCGTGTTGGCGAACTCGGCGGCTGCGGCGGCATCGGGTGCCTGCTCGGCGGTGCGCGGTGTGCTGCTGCACCCGCCGGCGAGCAGCACAGCGGCCAGCGCGGTGCCGAGGACAGGCATCAGTTTCTTCTGGTAATCCACCGCGTCCACGTTAGTGGGTGTGCGACGCGCGCGAAGTCAGGCAGGGCCCGCGCCGACCGCATCTGGAGACCGCGGACAGCGGAATGCCCCGCACGGGGAGGTGTGCGGGGCATTCCTGCTGTATCGGAGAAGGACTACGGAGTGCCTCCGGCACCGCCGGCACCGGCACTGCCGTCCGCTCCGCCGTTGCTGCCGGCCGATCCGGCATTGCCGCCTCCCCAGCCCCCGCCCTACCCAGAGGCACCGGGCCTGCCACCCACGCCACCATGGGTGGCCACCGGGTTCGGCGGAAGCGGAGTGACGTTCAGGTCGGTGGTACCGCTGGCACCACCGGCACCGCCCGCGCCGTCGGTGTCGCCGATACCGATCCGCCGATTCTCCTTAACGTTTCCTTCAGATTTTGCACGTTAGCTAATAATCTGGCCATTGTCTACCGATAGTACGGAAATCGATCCCAATTAAGTCGTTCGGTATGATTCTGTGGCGATCATCGAATGTTTGGTCGTCTTACGTCTACTGTTGCGGGCCCGCCTCGTCTACTGTTGCGTCGACAGTCACAGAAAGGCCCTCCGATGACACGGCGACCCCGGAAAAAGGCCCCGCGACGCGGCGCCCTCATACTGAGGACAGCTCGGGTACCGCTGGCCCTGTTCACAGCAATCGGCATCGGCGTTCTGGCTCCAGCCCCGGGCGTACATGCCGACTTCGAAGACCTGCTGGCGGACCTGTTCGATCCCGGCGCATGGGGGAACCTGTCGAATGACTTCGACAGTCTGTTCAGCCCGTCCGGCTTGGATCTGTCCGGTGACGAGCTGGTCGGCTCGGCCGCCGGCAGTGGTGTCGTCTTCGACTTCTACACACCGCTGCACGCGGCGCTGCAGAGCTGGCTCACCTCTGACTTCGGCGAACAAGCCCTCGCCCCGATCAACCAAATGTTCGCGCCGCTGTACCCCGACGCATGCGGATTGATCTGCAACGGGGCCGACGGCACCGAAGCCGACCCCGACGGGGGCAACGGAGGCGTGTGGTTCGGCGACGGCGGCGACGGCTGGACCTCCACCGAGGCCGGTGTGGCCGGCGGCGACGGCGGGCACGCCGGGCTCTTCGGCAACGGCGGCGACGGCGGTAACGGTGCGGCCGGTATCGACGGCGGTCGCGGGGGCGACGGCGGTGCCGGAGGGACGCAGTTCGGCAACGGCGGCGCCGGCGGCAACGGCGGGAATGGCGCGGCAGCCGAAACCGGTGCCGGCGGCGCGGGCGGCGACGGCGGAATCGGCGGTGACGCAGGCCAGCTGTTCGGCGGCGGCGGGCACGGCGGCCACGGCGGCACCGGCGGCGCGGCCACCGGGCCCGGCAGCACCGGCGGTGCGGGCGGCGACGGGGGTAACGGGGGTCGCGTCGGTGGCAGCGGTGACCCGGCCGGCGCCGGCCACGGCGGGGCCGGAGGCGACGGCGGCGCAGCCACCGGGACCGGCAGCAAGGGCGGCGCCGGTGGCGACGGCGGCAAGGGCGGCGGGGGCACTCCGATCGTCCTCGGCATCCTGGGTGGCAATGGCGGCGACGGCGGCGACGGCGGAGTCGGCGGCGCGGCCGGCGGCGACGGCGGCACCGGTGGGACCGGCGGCCACGGCGGCAGTGGCGGGCACGGCGTCGGCTTCGGCGGCGACGGCGGCGCGGGTGGCAACGGCGGCAACGGCGGTACCGGCAGCGACGGCGCAACGGGCGGTCTCGGCGGACCGGCGGGCAACGCCGGGCCCGGCACCGTCCACGGCAGCACGGGTACACCCGGCAAACCGGGCGAACCCGGCGTCACCACACCCGCTTAACCGGCCCCAACCCACTGCGCCGTCACCAGCTCGGCGACCGCGGCCATCCCGGCGGCATTGGGGTGAAGCGGCCACGGCCGCCACGGCAGCGGCAGGCCCGGGCCCACCGTCCACGGCTGCGCCGACCACGGGTGGTGACCGCGGCTGGCCTGCCCGGCGCGCACGATCTCGCAGCCGGTGGCGCCCGCAGCCGCTGCGGTGTGCCGCTCCAACTCCTGCGCGACGTGGCGGGCCAGATCGACCACGTGCTCGGGCAGTCGCCCGGCCCGGGCCCCGGCCGGTGGCATCAGGGTCAGGTAGTCGACGAAGAGCACCCGAGCACGCGGCGCGCGGTCGCGCACCGTGGCGCCGACCGCCCGCAGCGCGGCTTCGACCTCGTTGAGCGCCTGCTGGCGCTGGCTACGATCCAGTAGCGCACCGATCGCCGGCACCAACCGAGTCACCCGGGGCAGCATCGCGGCCATCAGCAGCGGCACATAGCCGACGTCGTTTCCGCCGATCGTGATGGTCACCAGCGTTTCCGAGCCGTCCAACACCTCGACCTGGGGTGCTTCGCCGTGCTGGCGTTCGGTCAGCAGATGGGCCGTCGTCGCGCCGGAGAACGTGACGTCGACGAGATCGACGTGCAGTGCGTCCGCGAGCAGGTGCGGGTAGTTGCGCACCGAGCGCCCCGCGGCCCGCGGCGCGCCGTCGACAGCAGGCCGGATACCAGGGCCGGCCGCCATCGAACTGCCCAGGGCGACATAGCGATTGCTCACAGTGCCTCAGTCTTGGCCGAGTGTGC
Organism: Mycobacterium sp. IDUB_21; assembly: GCF_055419425.1. Taxonomy (NCBI): domain Bacteria; kingdom Bacillati; phylum Actinomycetota; class Actinomycetes; order Mycobacteriales; family Mycobacteriaceae; genus Mycobacterium; species Mycobacterium sp. IDUB_21. Next base: position 231,999 of record NZ_JBVAXQ010000004.1, read on the forward strand.
GTATTCCCGGTCCGCGAACGGCGTGTCGGACCGGGGACACGCACCCTCGCGCGAGGGGCGGCCGATCAAAGCGCCGGGCTGGACGCCTGCGCCCAGAATCGCTTCGGGATACGCCCGGCGCGGCGCGCCAGATAGCCGGCGCTGACTGCCCCCGCCATAGCCGTGGCCATCGCCACCGGGTCGGCCGCCCGGGTCACCGCGGTGGCCAACAGCACCGCGTCGCAGCCCAACTCCATCGCCAGCGCGGCATCGCTGGCGGTTCCGATGCCGGCGTCCAGCACCACCGGAACCCCAGCGGCGGAGACGATCATCTCGATGCTGTGCGGGTTGGCGATGCCCAGTCCGGTGCCGATCGGCGAGCCCAGCGGCATCACGGCAGCGCACCCGGCGTCCTCAAGCCGGCGTGCCAGCACCGGGTCGTCATTGGTGTAGGGCAACACCACAAACCCGTCGTCCACCAATTGTTCTGCGGCACGAACCAATTCGACGGCGTCGGGCAGCAGGGTGCGCTCGTCGCCGATCACCTCCAGCTTGACCCACTCGGTGCCCAGCGCCTCGCGCGCCAACTGCGCGGTGAGCACCGCCTCGGCCGCGCTGCGGCACCCCGCGGTGTTGGGCAGCGGCGTGATGCCCAGCCGGCTCAGCAGATCCAGCATCCCGGTCCCACCCTCGGCGTCGACCCGGCGCATCGCAACCGTGGTCAGCTCGGTGCCGGATGCCACCAGCGCCTCTTCGAGCACGGCCAGGCTCTGCGACCCACCGGTTCCCATGATGAGCCGGGAACCGAACTCCCGCCCGGCGATGGTCAGCTTCGCGTCGTCAACCACCCTGCACCGCCGTCACCACTTCGAGGCGGGCGCCATCGCAAAGCGTGGTCGCCCAACGTGATTTCGGCAGAACGGCCTGGTCCACCGCCACCGCGATACCGCGGTCCGGGTAGCCCATCGAAGCCAGCAGCGCCGCTACCGTAGTCGCCTCGGAAACCTCGACCTGTTTCTCGTTGACGTTGATGATCATCCCCGTACTCCAACCGGAAGTAGTTCGGACACAACATGTTCGGCGGTCCACGGCGCCAGCAGAAAACCATTGCGGCCATGCCCGGCAGCGACGAATGTCCGCTCGTCGAGGCGGCGTACCAGCGGCAGGTTGTCCGGCGTCATCGGCCGCAGCCCCGCGCCGCATTCGGCCAGCTCGTACTCGCCCAGCGCGGGTACCAGGGTGCAGGCGTCGTCGAGCAGATCTCGCACCCCGGAGACCACCGGGGCGGTGTCGCGGCCGTGCTCGTACTGGGTGGCTCCGACCACCACGCCATCGGGTCGCGGCACCAGATAGACCTGCCGGCCGTGCACCCGGGCCCGGATCACCCGCTGCGGTACGGGCAGGCAGCCTTTGCGCCAGCGCAACCGCAGCACCTCGCCCTTGACCGGCCGGATCGCCAAGCCGGGCCACAGCGCCGGAGCGTCGATGCCGTTGGCGATCACCACCGCATCGGCGGTCACCTCGGCCAGATCGTGCACGGGTCCGGCCCACGTCACGCCGAGCTCCTCGCAGGCGGCGACCAGGGCGCTGACCACCGCGCGGTTGTCGACCGCCAGTTCGGTGGGGGCCAAAAAGCCGTGCCGGATACCGGCGGCCAGCAGCGGTTCGACGTCGCGGGCGGCCGATTCCCAGATCACCGGATGTCCCTGCGCGGAAAGCCAATCGGCGACGGTGCGCAGGTCGGCGACGTCGGCCCGGTCCGCGGCCACCACCAGCGATTCGCGGGCGGTGACGACGTCGGCCGGCAGCCCTTCGAGGAAGTCCTGCCACAGCTCCAGTGAACGCAGCCCCAGTCGCAGCTGCTGATCCTCACCGGGCCAGCCCTCGCTGTGCGGGGCCAGCATCCCGCCGGCCACCCAGGACGCGCCGTGCTCACCGGTGCGGTGCACCCGCACCGCCCACCCGGCCCGGGCGGCTTGGCGGGCCACCGACAGCCCGATGACGCCGCCGCCGATCACGGCCAGCGAACCGAGCGAGGTTCCGGGCATCTGCTGCTGCTCCCTTCCACCTCTGTGTCAACTCACCAAGCTAGCCGCTAGCGTCGCGGTGTGCACAAACGCTCCGACCGTCTGTCCCGCCTCGCTGATGCCCGGCTGTATCTGTGCACCGACGCCCGCCGGGAACGCGGTGATCTGGCCGAGTTCGCCGACGCCGCACTGGCCGGCGGGGTGGACATCATCCAGCTGCGCGACAAGGGTTCGCCCGGCGAGCAGCGGTTCGGTCCGCTGGAGGCCCGCGACGAGTTGGCCGCGCTTGAGATCCTGGCCGAGGCCGCCCGCCGGCACGATGCGCTGCTGGCGGTCAACGACCGCGCCGACATCGCCCGCGCCGCCGGTGCCGACGTGCTGCACCTGGGCCAGGACGATCTGCCGCTGCCGATGGCGCGCGAGATCATCGGACCCGACGTGCTGATCGGCCGATCCACCCACGACAGCGACCAGGTCGGCACGGCGCTGAGCGAACCGGTCGATTACTTCTGCGCCGGACCGTGCTGGCCCACCCCGACCAAACCCGGCCGGCCCGCACCTGGGCTGGAGCTGCTGCGGTTCGCCGCGGATCAGGGCCCGGTAGTAGAGGCCAAGCCGTGGTTCGCCATCGGTGGGATCGACGCACAGCGGCTGCCGCAAGTGCTGGCCGCCGGCGCGCACCGGGTGGTGGTGGTGCGGGCGATCACCGCCGCCGAGGATCCGCGGGCCGCGGCTGCCGCACTGCGCGCCGAACTTGGCACCGCCACGGGGTGACGGGCCTCCCCGTCGAGTGAGCGTTTTGGTACGCAAAACGGCCGTTCAGCATGCCAAATCACACACTCGGCGCGTTTTGGGTCGAAATCCGGCCTCAGCGGGGCAGGCTGAACCCGCGCAGCGAATCCCAACTGGCGGCGAAACCGGGATGCAACGGCAGAGCGGCCACCTCGTGCTCGGCCACCCAACGCAGCTCGGTGCTCTCCCGGTTGGGGATTACCGGCAGCAGTTCGTCGGCGTCGGCGACGACGGTGGTGTAAGTCCAGGTGGTGCCGCTGGCCGACGCGGTGACGACGGCCGCGCGGACGACGATGCGGTCCGCGGGCAGGCCGGCCTCCTCCTGCGCCTCGCGGATCGCGGCCTGTTCGGGGGTCTCGTGGCTGTCGCGGGCGCCGCCGGGCAGCGCCCAGGTGCCGCCCTGATGACTCCACCAGGCGCGGTGCTGCAGCAGCACGGTAAGGGTGCCGTCGGGCCGGGGCGCCCGCAGCAGCAGGCCCGCCGCGCCGTGCCGGCCCCAGAAGCGAACGCCGGTGTCGGAAAACGCCCATCCATCGCCGTCACCACGCACGCCTGGAAGCGTATCGGGAGAGCAATGTCTCGGTTGTGGTTAGATCGCGCGACTATTTCGGCAACAACCGCCGCGCAGGTCGGCGCGGACGGCCCCCGGGCTCTTAGAATCTCTTTATTATCGTTGGTGACGCGTTGGCGACACGACGTTGGTGACGTGAGCAGCCACCAGGATGGAGTGAAGAACAGACGTGACCGTTGAGTTGGCGCATCCGTCAACCGAGCCGGCGGGGTTACGGTCGCCGATCGAATCGGCCCGACCCCGCTGGTGGTTCTTCACCACCACCCCGGGGCGAATCCTGGCCATCGGCCTCATCCTGGCCGCACTCGGCGGCATCAGCGCGTTTGCCACCGCCACCACGATCAACAACCGGCAGAACACTCTGACCGCGGTGCTCGACCACACCGAGCCGCTGGCTTACGCCGCCGGCCAGCTCTACACCACACTGTCGGTCGCCGACGCCGCGGCGGCCACCGCCTTCATCGCCCAAGGTGAGCCGCGAGCCGTGCGGGAACGCTACGAACAGGCCATCACCGACGCCGCGGTGGCGGTGACCCGGGCGTCCGGCGGCCTGAGCGACGAGCCGCTGCTGCAGCTGCTGGGCAGGATCAACACCGGGCTGGCCGTCTACACCGGCCTGATCGAGACCGCCCGAACCAACAATCGGTCGGGCGACCCGGTCGGTTCGTCGTACCTGTCGGAAGCCTCCGAACTGATGCAGCACACGATCCTGCCCGACGCCCAGCGGCTCTACCAGGCCACTTCGGCGACAGTGGACAGCCAGACCACCGCCTCGACCCGGGTGCCGGCCCCGGTGATCCTGGTGGTGGCGACCACGGTGTTGTTCGGTGCGTTCGCGCACCGCTGGCTGGCCCGCCACACCCGGCGCCGGATCAACCCCGGCCTCATCGCGGGCGGGTTGGCGATCCTGCTGATGGTGATCTGGGTCGGCACCGTGCTGGTGATCTCCACCGCGGGCAGCCGCACCGCCAAGGACACCGGGGCCGAATCCCTCAAGGCGATCACCAATCTGGCGATCACCGCGCAGCAGGCGCGTGCCGACGAGACACTGTCGCTGATCCGGCGCGGCGACGAGGAAACCCGCAAGCAGACCTTCTACCAGCGCATCGACACCATGCAGGAACAGCTGCAGGGCTACCTGGACCGCGGCGACGCCGTCGACAAGGCCGACCTGTCCAACGCCGGGCAGCTGCTGGCCCGGTGGCGGCAGGCCAACGACCGGATGAACGCCTACATCGGCGTCGGCAACTACCGGGCCGCCACCCAGGTGGCGCTGGGCGGCAGCGGGGATGACTCCACTCCCGCGTTCGACCAGCTCGACGCGGCCCTGGACAAGGCGCTGCAGCACAGCCGCAACCAGCTGCGCAGCGACGTCCTCAACGCCCGCCGGGTACTGTCGGTGGCCCCCGTCGGTGGCGCGGTGCTCAGCATGGGGGCCGCAATCGCGGTCGCGCTCGGGTTGTGGCCACGACTGAACGAGTACAGATGATGACCTACCACCGGCCCCGACTGCTCCTGTGCGCACTCAGCGCGGTGCTGGCGCTGTCCGGACTGACCGGATGCGGCCACTCGGAGTTCGTGACACCGACAGCGGTGCCGACGCTGCCGCCGCCCACCCCGGCCGGGATGGAGGAGCTGACCCCCGAGGCGCCGCGACCGCCCGACCCGGGCACCGAGAACTGCGACGCCACCGCCAGCCTGCGGCCCTTCCGCAGCAAGGCCGAGGCCGACGCGGCGGTGGCCAAGATCCGCCATCGCGGCCGGCTGATCGTCGGACTGGACATCGGCAGCAACCTGTTCAGCTTCCGCGATCCGATCACCGGTGAGATCACCGGTTTCGACGTCGATATCGCCGGCGAGGTGGCCCGTGACATTTTCGGCACCCCGTCGCAGGTCGAGTATCGGATCCTGGCGTCGGCCGAACGCATTGCGGCGCTGCAGAAATCCGACGTCGATATCGTGGTCAAGACCATGAGCATCACCTGCGGCCGACGAAAGCTGGTGAACTTCTCGACGGTGTATCTGGTCGCCAATCAGCGTCTGCTGGTGCCGCGTGACTCCTCGATCCGCCAGGCCGGCGATCTGTCGGGCAAGCGGGTCTGCGTCGCGCAGGGCACCACCTCACTGCGGCGCATCCGGCACATCTCACCGGCGCCGATCATCGTCTCGGTGGTGAACTGGGCCGACTGCCTGGTGGCGATGCAGCAGCGTCAGGTCGACGCGGTCAGCACCGACGACTCGATCCTGGCCGGGTTGATGGCCCAAGACCCATATCTGCACATCGTCGGGCCGAGCATGGATGAGGAGCCCTACGGCATCGGGATCAACCTCGACAACACCGGGCTGGTCCGCTTCGTCAACGGCACGTTGGAGCGCATTCGCCGCGACGGCACCTGGAACACCTTGTACCGCAAGTGGTTGACGGTGCTCGGTCCGGCGCCGGTGCCACCTACGCCGAGGTATTCGGACTGATGGCAAGCGACGATTCAGATCCCGACATGGGGCTGGAGGCGACCGGCGAATTCGACGACTTCGACGACTTCGACGACTTCGACGACAATGGCCCGGCCACCCAACGGGCCGACGTACTGGCCGAATCGTCGTCGGTGCGCCGGCCCATGTCGACCCAGGCCATCTTCCGCCCCCGCGAGGGTTCGAACTCCGCGGTAGAAAACGACGACGAATCCCGCGAGGCGACGGTGGTGCGCACCGCCGTTCCGCGGCGCCGGCTGGGCGGTGGCCTGGTGGAGGTCCCCCGGGTTCCCGAGATCAACCCGCTCGAGGCGCTGATGGCCGATCCGGTGGTCGCCGAGTCCAAGCGCTTCTGCTGGAATTGCGGTCGGCCGGTGGGCCGGTCCGGTCCGGACGACTCCGAAACAAAACGAGGCGCCTCCGAAGGCTGGTGCCCACACTGTGGAAGTCCGTATTCTTTTCTGCCACAACTCAAACCGGGCGATATGGTGGCCGGTCAGTACGAGATCAAAGGCTGCGTGGCTCACGGCGGCCTGGGCTGGGTGTATCTGGCGGTCGACCACAACGTCAACGAGCGCCCGGTGGTGCTCAAGGGCCTGGTGCATTCCGGTGACGCCGAGGCGCAGGCGATCGCGATGGCCGAGCGCCAGTTCCTCGCCGAGGTGACCCACCCGTCGATCGTGAAGATCTTCAACTTCGTCCAGCACCCGGATTCCCACGGCGATCCGGTCGGCTACATCGTGATGGAGTACGTCGGCGGGCAGTCACTCAAGCAGCGCCGCGGTAGTCGGCTGCCGGTGGCGCAGGCCATCGCCTACATGCTGGAGATCCTGCCGGCGTTGGCGTATCTGCACTCCCTCGGCCTGGTCTACAACGACCTGAAGCCGGAGAACATCGTGCTGACCGAGGAGCAGCTGAAGCTGATCGACCTCGGGGCGGTCTCGCGGATCAACTCGTTCGGGTACCTCTACGGCACCCCGGGCTACCAGGCACCGGACATCGTGAGAACCGGCCCGACCGTGGCCACCGACATCTACACGGTGGGCCGCACCCTGGCCGCGCTGACGCTGAAGCTGCGCGCCCGCGAAGGCCGCTACGTCGAAGGCCTGCCCGACGACGACCCGGTCCTGAAGAAATACGACTCCTACCGCCGGCTGCTGCGCCGTGCCATCGACCCGGACCCGCGCCGGCGGTTCGCCTCCGCAGAGGAGATGTCTTCGCAGCTGATGGGTGTGCTGCGCGAGGTGGTCGCCGAGGACACCGGCACACCGCGGCCCGGCCTGTCGACGGTCTTCACCCGGTCACGGTCCACGTTCGGCGAGCACCTGCTGGTCGCGCACACCGACGTCTACCTGGACGGGCATGTGCACTCGCAGAATCTGACCGCGCGCGAGATCATCACCGCGCTGCAGGTGCCGCTCATCGATCCGAGCGACGTCGCCGCCCCGCTGCTGTCGTCGATGGAGCTGAGCGAACCGGTGCAGACGCTGGATTCGCTGCGCGCGGTGCGGAACAGCGCGCTGGAGTCCGAGGGTATCGACCTGTCCGAGTCCGTCTCGCTGCCGTTGATGGAGATCCGCGCACTGTTGGATCTCGGCAACGTCGCCAAGGCCACGAGCAAGCTCGACGACCTGGCCGAGCAGGTCGGTTGGCGTTGGCGGCTGGTCTGGTTCCGGGGCGTGGCCGAGCTGCTCACCGGCGACTACGAGGCGGCGCGCAAGGACTTCATGGAAGTTCTCGATATGTTCCCGGGCGAGCTGGCGCCGAAGATGGCGCTGGCCGCCACCGCCGAACTGGCCGGAACCGAAGACGAACGCGAGTTCTACGAGACCGTCTGGCGCACCGATGACAGCGTGATCTCGGCCGCCTTCGGCCTGGCCCGCGCCCTCTCAGTGGAGGGTGACCGCACCGCGGCGGTTCGAACGCTTGACGAAGTATCCGCTACCTCAAGGCATTTCACCACCGCACGGTTGACCAGCGCGGTGACGCTGCTGTCGGGGCGCTCGACTAACGAGATCACCGAGTCCCAGATCCGGGACGCCGCGCGCCGGGTGGAGGCGCTGCCGGACACCGAACCCCGGGTGTTGCAGATCCGGGCGCTGGTGCTGGGCGCGGCGATGGACTGGCTGACCGAGCACGAGGCCAGCACAAACCATATTCTCGGATTCCCGTTCACCGAACACGGACTGCGGCTGGGCGTCGAGATGGCGCTGCGGGCGCTGGCGCGGCTGGCGCCCACCCAGGCACACCGCTACGCGCTGGTCGACATGGCCAACGCGGTGCGGCCGATGAGCACGTTCTGAGGGTTTCTGCCCCCGGGCGTTGAGTGTGCGTCAGGGGCGGAATTCTCGATAAGACCCCGCCGCTGACGCACACTCAAAGCCGTAGACGCACAGTCAAACTGAGGTCGGCCCTGTGGACACCTGAATTGTGCTGCCGGCCCGCCTGACAGAGGCTTGCCGGCATGCCCGCCGAACCGGAACCATTCATCGGTAGCGAGGCGCTGGCCGACGGTGCGTTGAACCGGCATCAGCTGCGCACGCGATACCTCGCGCAACTGCCGGGTATCTACCTGCCCAAGCACACACCGGCATCGCTGGAGCAACGTACCGTCGGCGCGTGGCTCTGGTCGGGGCGGCAGGCGATAGTCGCGGGCTCGGCGGCCGCAGCCCTGCACCGGACGAAATGGATCGACGACGACACCCCGGTGGAGCTCATTCATGCCAACCCGCGCGCCCCGCGCGGCGTGATCACCCGCCGCGACACCGTGCTCGACGACGAAGTACAAACCCTCGCGTTGCCCGCTGGGAAAATCCGAGTGACGACGCCAATCCGCACCGCATTCGATATCGGCCGGCGCGGGCCGGTTCGCACCGCGATCGCCCGGCTGGACGCGCTGGCCCGGGCCACTGATCTCCAGGTCGACGACGTTGGCATCATCGCCCGGCAGCATCCGCACACCCGCGGGCTGCGCCGGCTTGAGCAGGCGCTGGACCTCGTCGATGCCGGCGCCGAATCACCACGCGAGACCTACCTGCGACTGCTTCTCATCGAAGCGGGTTTTCCGCGCCCGCAAACCCAGATCCAGGTCACGACCGATCACGACACGTATTACCTCGATATGGGCTGGGAAGACCAGATGCTCGCGGTCGAATATGACGGTGACCAGCATCGAACCGACCGCGCGCGGTACGCCTACGAGATTCGACGGGCCGAGACCCTGGCGGCGCTGGGGTGGCTGGTGATCCGGGTCGTCGCCGACCACCGCAGCGTCGAGGTCGTGCATCGGGTGCGGCGCGCATGGGGCTTCCGCCGACTGAGTGTGCCGTGACGGCGTTGAGCGTGCATCGCGGGCGGAGGTTTCGCTGAAATCCCGCCGCTGACGCACACTCAACGAAAACGGCGTTGGGCAGACGCCACTCAGCCCAGCCGACGCAGCCGCGGCTCCAGGTCGGTCTTGAACAGCTCCAGGAAACGCCGCTGGTCGTGACCGGGGGCGTGGAAGACCAAGTGGTTCAAGCCCCACTTCACGTACTGGCCGACCTGCTCCACCGCCTCGTCGGGGTCCGAGGCGACGATCCAGCGTTTGGCGATCTGTTCGATCGGCAGCGCATCGGCCGCCTTCTCCATCTCTATCGGGTCGTCGATGGAGTGCTTCTGCTCGGCGGTCAGCGACAGCGGCGCCCAGAACCGGGTGTTGTTCAGCGCCAAGTCGGGGTCCGGATCGTAGGAGATTTTGATCTCGATCATCTTGTCGATCCCACCGGCGTCCCGCTCGGCGGCGGCTGCTCCTTCCAGCACGGCCGGCATCAGCTTCTCGGTGTAGAGCTCTTCGCCCTTGCCGGAGGTGCAGATGAAGCCGTCGCCGACCCGCCCGGCGTACTTCGCCACCGCCGGCCCTCCGGCCGCGATGTAGACCGGCACGCCGCCGTCGGGCACGTCGTAGATCGAGGCGCCCTTGAGGGTGTAGTAGTCGCCGTCGAAGTCGACCCGCTCGCCGCGCCACAGCTCGCGCATCAGCCGCACCGACTCACGCAGCCGGGCGAACCGTTCCTTGAACTCGGGCCACTGGCCGGTGAAGCCGGTGGCGATCTCGTTCAGAGCCTCGCCGGTGCCCACACCGAGGAAGACCCGCTGCGGATACAGGCAGCTCATCGTGGCGAAGGCCTGCGCGACGACGGCCGGGTTGTACCGGAACGTCGGGGTCAGTACGGAGGTGCCCAGCGCGATCCTCTCGGTGCGTTCTCCGACCGCGGTCATCCAGGCCAGCGAAAACGGGGCGTGCCCGCCCTCGTGGCGCCAGGGCTGGAAGTGGTCGCTGACCGTGGCACTGTCCATGCCGTGTGCCTCGGCGGCCACGCCGAGCTCCACCAGCTCCCGAGGCCCGAACTGCTCCGCCGACGCCTTGTATCCGAGTTTCAATTCCGCCATTCCACCTTTTCTACTCTCCCGTGGTCTTCCTAGACTCACGGGCATGGGTGAGAGGCTGGTCGAGGTGGTTCCGGTGACCGAGCGGGTCCACTTGGCCCGCGGCGAGGCGGTCAACTGGCTGCTGGTGACCGATGACACGGGCGTACTGATGATCGACGCCGGCTACCCCGGTGACCGCACCGACGTGCTGGCGTCGCTGGGTGCGCTCGGGTACCACGCCGCTGACGTGCGCGCGGTACTGCTCACCCACGCCCACATCGACCATTTCGGTGCGGCGATCTGGCTCGCCAAAACCTATGGAACACCGGTCTATTGCCATGCCGACGAGGTAGGCCATGCCAAGCGGGAGTATCTGGAGCAGGTCTCGCCGCTGGCGTTGGCTCCGCAGCTGTGGCGGCCGAGTTGGGCCCGGTGGACCGTGCATGTGGTGCGCAGCGGCGGCCTCAACCGCGAGGGCATCCCGTCCGTCCAGCCGCTTACCGGGGATATCGCCGCGAGCCTGCCGGGCCAGCCGGTGGCCATCCCCACCCCGGGCCACACCCGCGGTCACTGCTCATATCTGGTTGACGGCGTCCTGGCCAGCGGGGACGCCCTGATCACCGGGCACCCGGTGCTGGCGCGGACCGGTCCGCAGCTGCTGCCGGCAATGTTCAGCTACCGCCAGGACGACTGCATCCGCAGCCTGGCGGCGCTGGCCTTACTGGAGACAGACCTCCTGGCGCCCGGCCACGGCGACGTGTGGCGCGGGCCGATTCGGGAGGCCGCCGAGGCCGCAATCGACCGCGCGGGCAAACTTTAAGGTCACGATCCGATAAGTGCCGATCTCGGAGTTTAAGAACGGCCTTACTAACCGGGCCCGCATTTGCGGAGCTCCTTCGCGGAATCGACCGGCGGATGCAGAACCGGTTGTCGCAGAGCACTTTCAGCTGTGTTCCAGGACACAGGCGCCCACTGCGGCCGCGCGTACCTTGGGCTCCGGACGGGATTTTGATTCACAACCCGGAAGGAAACCTCCATGTCGAAACCCCTTGGCATCACCATGATTCAGCGATTCGGCCTCGGCGCCGGAGTACTGGGTGCCACAGCAGCCAGCCTGATCGCCGCGCCATCGGCATCAGCGGCGCCGGACTGCAGTCAGGAGTCGGTGACCAACACCGTCGACTCGGTTACCGGCTCGGCTCGCCAGTACCTGGGCGCTCACCCCGGCGCCAATGCGGTGGTGAACCAGGCCATCAGCCAGCCGCGGCCCCAGGCCGCAGCCGATGTGCGCAGCTACTTCACCGCTCACCCCCAGGAGTACCTGGAGTTGCGCGGCATCCTGGCCCCGATCGGCGAGAAGCAACGGCAGTGCCAGACGGTGGTGCTTCCGCCCGAATTGGCCTCTGCCTACTCCGAATTCATGGCGGGATAACGCCGGTTAGTCAGCCGCCCCAAGTCCGGGGACCGTACGAGCGGGCCGCGACGCGGTGCATCACTGCTTGGAACTCTTCAGTTGCTGAGGGCAATACGCGTTCGCGGCGATGGCAGCGAATTGCCCGGCACCGTCCAGTGTCAGCGCAGCATTATCACTCTGCAGTTCGCGAACGACCTGCAACCCGGATTCTCCATTGTTGATCAGGCCGCAGACCGCCCGAGCGGCCGCGATCGCCTGCCCTTCGCTGGCGAACGTCAGGCCCGACTGCCGCAAGGATGCGATGAAAGCAGGATCGTTATCCGCGCTGTCGGGGTCTGCTTGAACTGGAAAGGCATATCCAACCGAGAACGCCAGGCTCGCCAGCACGAAGATCTTTCGCAAAGTCATCATCGTCATCCGATGCTCACGCCCCCGCCAGCATGTGGGCCACCTCAATGTAGAGCGGTATGCCGATCGTCACGTTGTAGGAAAATGTCAGACCCAGCGAGGCGGCCAACGGCAGGCTGGGACTGGCTTCAGGAATAGCCAACCGCTGGATCGCAGGAACGGCGATATACGATGCCGCACCGCAGAGGATCGCGAAGAGCACGTAGGTTCCCGTCTCCAGATGAAAGCCAGTAGCCTGGGAGTATAAGTGGGCCACCGCGATACCAATCGTCGCGAAAAGGTTCGGCGCGAGCACCCCGAAAAAGATGAAGCCTCGGCCCGCCGCTTTCAAGTCTTTCAACTTGCGGGACGCGGTCATCCCCATTTCCAACAGAAACAGACATAGCGCGCCCTGGAAAGCCGTCAAGAAAACCGGGTCGTCGACAGCAGTCACCTTCGGCCCCTGTAGCCCACTGATCAAGCCGACCGTTATACCGCCCATAAGAAGGCAGAGTCCGGGGTTGAGAAAAACTTCGCGAAGCATTTTCCCGGAAATGAACGCGGGTTCCCCGCCGGACGTGGCAGTGTTCGCGGATTCCGCTCCCAGAAACTCTGGGAGATCCGCGAGGGCGACTGGGCGGGTGGTAGCCGCACTACGCTGGCGAGCAGCCCGCACTACCGGCAATGTCGATCCCGCATAGCCCGTCTCACCTGGCATCATGCCGGCGGAGTCCATTCCCCTCCGCCGCAGCCGGGCGACCAGGAGCAGCGCGACCAGGCAGCCGGGAATCTCCATGATGGCCAGCATGACCGGCATGAAAGAGTCGAAAGCAATGTTTGCGGTGGCCAATACGCCGATGCACGTGGCAAACGTGCCCGCCGAGTCCGAGCCGTAATAGCCGGCGACGGTAGCCCGGTCCACTTCTCGCATTTTGGTGGTCCGCTTCAAGATGAAATATGCCAATGCGCCGATGACGAAGTTCAAGACGAAGCCGATCAGCATGAAGCCGAGTATCTCACCGATATTGGACACATTGATGTTGGCGAGCTCCTCGCCGCCATGCCAGCCTATGGCCAGCAGTAGGTACATGGTGAGTCCGTGGTAGATCGCCGGTGGAAATTCGAACGGCACTTTCAGGATCGGCAACAGGAAACCCAAGTAGAAGAACAACAATAGCGGCTTGAAGAGATTATGGGTGAAATTATGCCAGAACTCCAAAAACATGTGCATTGTTTTCTCCTGTTCCGATGCCGTGGATCACGATGAGATGGAGGGCGTCAGGTGCCGGATTCCTGTGACGCCTTCGTTTTGCTGCCCTTCAGGTGCACGGCGTGTATTCCCGGCTTCCTCGACAGCTCGTCAAGCAAACTGTCTAATCCGGCTTGGTCGGTATTCCAGTGCTGCACTGATTCGGGTTGATGACGCAGCCTCGCGATCACCTGGTCGAGTCTGGCGGGCGTCTTTCGCCCCATGCCGGTGGTGACACGTGTGCGTCCTGCCGCTGTACCGGCAACCCGGGCTACCGAACCACCGACAGCACCGCCGGTCATACCGCCCAGGGCCATCTGACTCATCAGACTGCCGGGAATGGCTGCGGGCGCACCGGCCACGCCGGTATGCGGCATCGCGCTGATCGCCAGCCTGATCGCCGGAGATTGACCGGCCCACGCAGGCGGGACTGACAGCGATCCCACCATGTTGGCTTCGCCCATCCCCGCCGACACCGTCGATGCCAGTCCGCCGGACAGTGACGACGGCAGCCCGAGTCCAGCCCCCAGTCGTGCCGCCGGGATGTCGACGAGAGCCCGTCCGAGCGGCGGAGCGAACTTCAGCAGGTTCTGGATGGGGAAGTTGGAGGCCAGTGAGGTGGCATTGAACTGGGTGGTAATGCCGAGTGGAGCCTTGAGAGCCGAATAGAGAGCCGAAAACGTCGAGCCGGCATCTGGTGAGCCGGTGAGAGTATTCAGCATGTTGTTGAAGAATGCGGTGTACTCGTTAGCGAGATCGGCGCCCATCTGCAGCATGGGGTTGCCGCCTGAGAACGCGGCCGCGGTTGACGCGACGGCCCCGGCGTTCCCGTTGGTGGTCGACGGCGGGTCGGCGAAGGCGCTGATCTTCGTGGCGGCCGCCGAGGACACCGCATAGTCCTGCATGACCGCTGCATCTTGGGCCCACATCGCCATGTATTGGGCTTGGGTGTCCGCGATCGCTGCAGTGTTCTGGCCGACCACGTTCGTCGCGACCAACGACGTCAACTGAGTGCGGTTGGCCGCCACGAGTTCCGGTGGCACGATGGCCGCGTAGGCGGTTTCATAGGCAGCAGCAGCGGCCTGCGCCTGCGCGGCCGCTTCCGCGGCCTGCACCGCGGTGGCCGACATCCAGGCCGTATAGGGTCCAGCTGCGGCCGCCATCGACGCAGCCGACGGGCCAACCCAAGATTCGGTGGCCAACCCCGCCACCACCGTGTTGTAATCGGCTGCCGCAGAATGTAGTTCACCGGCGAGCCGGTTCCACGCCGCCGCCGCCGACAGCAGCGGTCCGGACCCCGGACCGGTGTACATGTTTCCCGAGTTGATCTCCGGCGGTATCAAAGAAAAGTACATTCGGTATCCCTCATCTATGCACGCCTACATTGCGTCAGCTGGGCTACATGCCTGTTTCACACCGTCATTCGTCATCGAGTGCCGGAATCACAACGATCGTGGCTGCCGCGGGGTCAGCCTCACCGGCCATGGCGCCGACGACATCGGCGCCCACTCCGCAGCCACCGGCACGGGTCATCGTCGCGCTGACGGTGCGGCCCGCTGTGGCACCGATGGAGCGACCCGCCAGGCTGGATAGCGCCATCTCACTGAACAACGCGTCCTCGCCGGCGAACGCGGCCACTGGAGCGGCTGCGCTTGCCGGCAGCGACAAGACCATCGGCTGGATCGCCGGCGCAGAAGTGGCCCACGCCGTCGGCACCGACAGCTTCCCGATCAGCGCCGCACGGCCGAGCGCGCCGGTCGCGGGCACCCCACCGAGCCCTGCCGCCGGAATGGCCTGGTTGACCAGGGGCGCCAACGCGCCGGTGATGGCCTTCGGGCCGGCCAAGAACGAGGTAGCTCCCATCGCATTGATCGGCCAGCCCCATATCTGTCCGAACGACAGAAACGGACCACCAACGAGAGATGACGCTCCCAAGACCGGGTCATACGCCCCGGTGAGGGCTGACATGATCGTGTTCCAGTTGGCCAGGTCGGTGCCGAGGCCTCCTGGCATCACTGACCCTGCCGCTGCGGGGTTCGCCGTCAGCGACTGCAGCGCATTCGGCACCGTGGTCAGCGCCTGTGAAATCTCCCGCCCAACAGAGCTTCCCGAGCTACTGGTGGCTTGCGCGATTGCAGCTGCCTGATCGGCGGCGCCGGCCTGGTCGGTCGTCTGCGGGGGCTCGGCAAACGGTGGCAGTTGAGTGGCCGCCGCCGAGGCGCCCGCGTAGCCGTACATGGTTGCCGCGTCCTGAGCCCACATCTCCGCGTAATGCGCCTCGGTAGCCGCGATCGCCGGCGTGTTCAGCCCCAATATGTTCGTTGCGATCAACATCATCAGCAGGCTCCGGTTCGCAGCGATCACCGGCGGTGGAACCGTCGCGGCGAACGCCGTCTCATAGGCAGCCGCAGCCGCAGCCGCCTGCGCCCCCGCCTGCTCGGCCTGGCCGGCGATCCCACTCATCCACTCGACGTAGGGCGCGGCTGCCAGCGACATGACCTCCGCGGATGGCCCGTGCCAGTCGCCGGACAGGCCCGATACAACGGCACCGTAACCCACTGCCGCCGAATGTAGCTCGGCGGCCAGCTCACTCCATGCGGAGGCCGCGGACAGCAGCGGGCTGGGCCCGGCCCCTGAATACATCAGACCGGAATTCACCTCCGGCGGCAATGTCCCGAAATCCATTTTCACCCAATCCCTTACAAACGGTCTCGATAGCTACGAGTCACCCCGCGAACGTGTCTGCGCCAGATGTGGTCCGCGGTGACCGCACAGATCAAGTTGCGAGGTGTGATTGCCACGTAACCTCCTGGAAATAAGCGTCTTTCGGGTCATCATCGCGATGTCCTCGACTGGCGGTTCTCAAGCTAGAGCTAGTTTCCGGGAATTGGCTGTGCAGGAACTGGAAAGTAGTTTTCGAAAGCTCCTGTTGGACAAAATAAATAGTGCTGATCATGTTTCAGAACACCCTGACGCCGGGGGGTTCGCCTGGAATGCGAACAGTCAACTACGTTGCGCCCCAATGAGACTGGTTTGCGTCGGGTGGTACATCAAAGATGTAGTTCACTGTGACGTGATACGAGGTAATTGAAGTCCGGTCCGGAAGAATTCGGGTCCGATCATGACGTGATTCGAGGCCATAACCGCCGCAACGCCTTCCGCCACGCTCTTCGTCGCCCCCCGAGCCGGGGTGATTCCGGCAACCGGAACCGGATAGACCGCGAGAAAGAGACGGCTAGCTGCTGCGCGTCGCGGCGACGTAGCGGATCGCGGCCGGGGCGCCGTCGAGTTCGCGGGCGGTCAGCCGGGGCAACCGGGCGGCGGCGAACAGGTCGGCAATTCCCGAATCGACGGTCGCCCAACCGCTGTCCGCCAGATGCCGCACCACGTCGGTGTGCTCTCCGGAATAGAACGGTCCGGGCCCGGTCAGACTCAGCCCGCGCCGCCGCCACCGCTCGACGAGGGATTCGTGGTGCACCGCCTGCGGACGGCTCGGCGGTACCGCGTGGTCGGCGGCGAGCCGGCTACCGGGTGCGCTGAGCGCGGTGACGCCGTCGAGCAGGCGATTCTGCGCATCCGAGGGCACGTACCAGACCATCAGGCCCTCGATCACCCATGCGGTGGGGGCCGCGGCGTCGAAACCCACCCGCCGTAGCGCCGCCGGCCAGTCGCCGCGCAGGTCGACACCGACCGCGCGACGGTTGACGCTCGGCGTGCTGCCCCAGGCCCGCATGGTGGCGGCCTTGAAATCGACCACCGGGGGGTGGTCCACCTCGTAGACGGTGGTCTCGGCCGGCCACCACAGTCGGTAGGCGCGGGTGTCCAAGCCCGACCCCAGGATCACCGCCTGGCGGATTCCGCCGCGCGCGGCGTCGGTGAAGAACGCGTCGAAGAAGTTGGTGCGCGCCGCGGAGAACTCCGCCAGCCGGGGAAATCCGCCGTCCTTGCCGAGCCGACTGATGTCAAGGTCGCCGTCGGCCACCCGGATACAGAACTCCAGGCCCACCTTGTGCACCAGCGGCGCCGCGAACGGGTCGTTGATCAGCCCGCGAGACGTCGCCGCGGCCCGCGCCGACGCCAGCACGGTGGCGATGACCCCGGCACCGGCGGCCAGGCTCCCGGTGTCGTCGCGGTCAGCAGGTGCCGTGCTCATCGGTGTCCAACGCGGGGTCAATGCGTTCTTCTGCCGGTCGGCACCCCGTGCACGACCGCTCGGACCTGATCGTCTATCCCGCTGACCGCGGCGAACAGCATCTCGTCGCCGGCCTGCAGCACGTCGGCCGCCGTCGGCAGGATGACCGCGTCGCCGCGCAGCACCGCTACCAGGGCGGCGCCCTCGGGCAGCGCGATGTCGCAGATCTGTTGACCGATCAGCGGATTATCTTCGGGCAGTGTCAGTTTCGTCAGGCTGGCCTGACCACGCCGCAAGCCCATCAACGGCACCAGGTGGCCGACGTCGATGGCGCCCTCCACCGCGGCGACCATCGCGCGCGGGGTGGAGACCGCCACGTCGATGCCCCATCCCTCGGTGAACAGCCGCTCGTTGCGGGCGTTGTTGACCCGGGCCACCACCCGGGCCACCCCGAATTCGGCTTTGGCCAGCAGTGCGGTGGCCAGATTGGCCTTGTCGTCACCGGTGGCGGCGATCACCACGTCACAGATCTCGATGCCGCATTCCTGCAGCGCGGACAGCTCGCACGCGTCGGCCAGCAGCCACTCGGCTTCGGGGACGGAAGCAGGGTCGTAGTGCGCCGGGTTGCGCTCGATGAGCAGCACCCGGTGGCCGTCGCCGATCAGTTCTCGTGCGACAGATCGCCCGACTGCGCCGGCACCGGCGATCCCGATGCGCATGATCGCTCACCCCATCCCCGCATTGACCCCGGCTGCTCCGGGTGTACCACAGTCGTGACGGCAGTACTGATTTACTGACAGATAACACGAACCCGCTGACTTTGAGCGAATCACACGAGTGTGTCCGACCACCACCGCCGGCCCGAATGGGGATCAGATGAGCCTGGAACAGCTCTACCTGGCCCTGCTGATCGGGGGCCTGGTTCTGCTGGCGAGCATCATCGCCACCCGGGCCGCGGATCGGGTCGGTCTGCCCAGCCTCCTGCTGTTCCTGCTGGTCGGTGTGGCGATCGGCAACGACGGGCTGGGGCTGGATTTCTCCGACGTGCAACTGGCCAGCGACCTGGGCACCACCGCGCTGGCGGTGATCCTGGTCGAAGGCGGTTTGACGACGAAGTTCGCCAACATCCGCAAGCTGCTGGCGCCGGCGGCGGTGCTGGCCACCGTCGGCGTCGTGGTCAGCATGGCGGTGATCGCAGTGGCCGCACACCTGCTGCTGGGCATCAGCTGGCAGCTGGCCTTCCTGCTGGGCGCGATCGTCTCGCCCACCGACGCGGCCGCCGTGTTCTCCATCCTGCGGGTGCTGCCGCTGCCGCGGCGGGTGGCCGGCTTGCTGGAGGCCGAGTCCGGCTTCAACGACGCACCCGCCGCGATCGTGGTGCTGATGCTGAGCACCACACCGCTGGCGATCGAACCGGTCCACGCCATCGCCAACGTGGCCTTCGAGCTGGTGGTCGGGTCGGCGATCGGCTTGGTCGTCGGGCTGCTCGGGGCGATCACGCTGCGGCGCACCGCACTTCCGGCGTCCGGCCTATACCCATTGGCGACGTTCGGGCTGGCCATGGTGGCGTTCGCCGCGGCCGCTTCGGCGCACGGCAGCGGGTTCATCGCCGCCTATCTGTCCGGGGTGGTGCTGGCGAACTCCGGCCTGCCGCACCGCGCGGCCATCCGCTCGTTCGCCGAGGGGTTGGGCTGGCTGGCCCAGATCGGGCTGTTCGTGCTACTCGGCTTGCTGGTGAGCCCCAGCCAGCTGTCCGGGGAGTTGGTCCCGGCGCTGGTGATCGGGGCGGTGCTGCTGCTGCTGAGCCGGCCGCTGTCGGTGGTGGCCTCACTGATCTGGTTCAAAGTGCCGTGGCGCGAACAGATCTTCCTGTCCTGGGCCGGCCTGCGCGGCGCGGTTCCGATCGTGCTCGCGACATTCCCGATCGTCGAGGGCGTGCCGGACAGCTACCGACTGCTCAACATCGTGTTCATCCTGGTGGTGGTCTACACGGTGGTGCAGGGTCCCAGCCTCGGCCTGTTCGCCCACTGGCTGGGGCTGATTTCACGGGATGCCACCCGCGAGATCCAGGTCGAGGCGGCACCGCTGGACGTATTGGAAGCCGAGCTGTTGACGATGACGGTGCAGCCGGAATCCAAGCTGCACAACGTCTCGGTGCTCGAGTTGCGGCTGCCCGATCCGAGCGTCATCACCTTGATCATCCGCAAAGGCGACACCTTCGTCCCTCAGCCCGACACCCGGATCACCGTCGGCGACGAACTGCTCATCGTCACCACCAGCAAGACCCGCGCGTCCGCAGAACGCCGGCTGCGGGCGGTCAGCCGCCGGGGCAAACTGGCCCACTGGTTCGACGAGTACGGCGACTCGGAGTAACTCCGCCCCGTTGACTCTGCGTGTACCAGGCAAAAGTGCGAGTGACCCGCCTGGTGAGCGCAGAGTCAACGGAAGGTGATGAGCGGGATCGCGGTCTCAGCCGGGGTGAGTCCGCCGTGGAAACCCACCAGTTGCGCCGTCTGCGGCGGCTCGTGGTCGGTCGCCAAGATCGCGGTGTCGCCGACGCAGGTCACCACGACGTCGCCGATGCGGGCCAGGTGCTCCTCGCGCACCGGTCCGAACACGCCGGCGGCGACGGCCGCCTCGCGGCTCTGCACCCGGGCCCGCCCGGCCAGCAGGTCCGTCCAGGCGGCCAGCACATCCGCCGTCGCGCCGGGCTCGGTGTGCAGGTAGCGCACCCGCGGCTCGCCCGCGACCACCCGGATACCCGCGCGCAGCCGCGGATCGGCATCCAGATCGATGCGGGCGTCATCAGGCACGTTGAGCCCGCCGTGGTCGGCGGTGACCACCAGCGCGGCGTCGCCCGGGAGCTGCTCGAGGAGATGACGCAGCAGTGCGTCGACCTTGCCGGCCGCACTCCGCCAATGCGGTGAGCCGATGCCCGAGACGTGTGCGGCATGGTCCAGCGCCGCGGTATAGCCGTAGACCAGGCCGGGTGCCGCCGCGAGTTCCGTGGCGACCCGAGCCGCGTAGTGCTCACCCTTGGCGGTTGGGCGAAAGTCCGCACCGCGGTAGGCAGCCTCGGTCAATCCGCTGCCGATGAACATCTCCGGCAGCACAGCCCGGGCCCCGATCCCGGCATCGCGGAGTCGTTCGAACCAGGTGGGCACCGGCTGCCAGGTCGCCGGCGGCGGGTCGTCTCCCCAGAAGATGTGGGTCAACACCCGATCGGTTCCGGGGACATTGACGGTGAAGCCCAATACTCCGTGCTCCCCCGGTAACGCGCCGGTGCCCAGCGAGACCAGGCTGGTCGGCGTGGTTGACGGGAAGGTGCAGGCCAGCTCGGTCAGCTGCCCGGTCTCGCCGGCCAGGACCGAGGCCAGCAGCGGCGCGTCCCGGGCCAGCTGCGGCACCAGGTGATAGCCCAGCCCGTCGACCAGCACCACCGCCAGCCGCCGCGCATCGCCGATCCGTTCACCCAGGCCGAGTGTGTCGGTCGCGCCGGGAACCCCGAGCAATGCGGCCGCCGACGGCAGGATGTCGCAGATCGAACCGGGCACCGGTTCAGCCTGCCACCTGCCCGGCTATGTCGTTTAAGGCGCCGGCACCGTCGTCGGAGCGCCGTTGGTGGCGCTGGTGTTCGCCTTGGTCTTCGCGGCGCCGTTTGCGGGGCCACCGCCGCCGGAGCCACCGGAACCACCGCCACTGCCCCCGCTGCCGCCGGAGCCGCTTCCGGTGCTGGGGAGACTGAACTTGGGAACACTGGGCAGGTTGTTGGAACTGCCGCTCTCAGAGCCGTGTTCGGCGCTGCCGGTGCCGTCGGGCGTGCCGTCGTGCGTGCCGTCGGTGGGGGTGTCGGGAGTGGAGCCGACGGGCGCGTCGGGAGTGCCGTCGGCGGAGCCCGACGTGTCGTGGAACAGCTGGTCGAGCTGGGCCAGCGGGTCCTGAAGGACACCGAGATCACCCAGATCACCCGGGTCACCGGGCAACCCGCCGAAGTCCACGTCGGTGGCGGTCGCCGCGCCGAGAACGGTGTCGAGCAGCTCGTCGAAGTCGGCGTGCGCAGCCGGTGCGGCCAGTAGGCAGCAGCCCAGCGCCAGAAACGCCGTGACTACCCCTCGGCCCGTACCGCTACGCCGGCGACCGCTCATCTGCGAACCCCTCCTCGATAACCACGCCGAGCAATGGTCGGCTCAGCGAGGACGAACCTAGCCGCTTCAAGTCCGATTACGCGACCCGAAAGGGCCGTCGAATAACAATGTCCAACAATGTTCAATGGCCGTTCACCTCTCGTCATCCGTCAAGCCACCACAGCCACATCGACCGACATTTTCCCAGGTGAAGCCAGTAATTGAGACGATCGTCACAATGGCTCACAGTTAAAATCTCCACGAATAATTCAATTACTCGTATAAAAGCGCCCGCCGCTCACATCTTTTATTGAAGATTGGCGTCCGTCGGCACAAAAAATCAGGGCGAGCGATAAATGCCAACCGCGGGGCCGGCTGCCTCTCCCGGCGAATCGTGCCCCGGGCCCAAGCATCCAGAGCTAGCGTTCACCGGGTGGCCACAGCTCCGATCGATCTCGGCTCCTGGATCGCCCGGCGGGCGGCGGCAACTCCGAAGCTCCCGGCGATCACGTTTGGCGAAAACACCTGGACCTATGGGGATTTCGCGGATCGCATCGACCGGTTGGCGGCCGAACTGGTCGCCGGTGGCATGCGCCGCGGGGACCGGGTCGGCTATGTCGGCCTCAACCACCCCGACTTTTTGGTCACGCTGTTCGCCGCCGCCCGGATCGGTGCGGCGTTCGTACCGCTCAACTGGCGGCTCACCGCCGACGAGCTCTGCTACATCCTGGGCAACGCGCAGGTGCACACGCTGGTGGCCGACGCCGAGCGCGCCGCGGTGATCGACCCGGTTCGCGCCGAGGCCGGCTTGCAGCGTGCGATCGCCTTGGCACCGGTTCCGGGCTGGGAGGTGGCCGACGACCTGCTTGCCGGGCGCGTCCCGCTGGCCGACCCGGTCTTTCCCGATCCCGACGAGGTCGCGGTCATCATGTACACCTCGGGCACCACCGGGCGGCCCAAGGGGGCCATGCTCACCCACGCAAACCTGTTCTGGAACAACATCAATGCCCTGCTGGTCTTCGACACCAGCCAACAGGACGTGTCATTGGTCTGCGCACCGTTGTTTCACATCGGCGGACTCAACGTCACCACGCTGCTGACCCTGCAGAAGGGCGGCCGGATCGTGCTGATGCCCGCCTTCGATCCGGCCGAAGCCCTCAAGCTCATCGTCGAGCACCGGGTCACCACCATGTTCGGGGTGCCGGCGATGTTCTTGTTCATGAGCCAGCGCCCGGAGTTCGCCGAATCCGACCTGTCCAGCGTCCGCAACTTCGTCTGCGGCGGGGCGCCGGTACCCGAGGCGCTGATCCACCGCTACGGCGAGCGGGGCATCCCGTTCGCACAGGGTTACGGGCTCACCGAGACCGCGCCGCTGGCGTTGGTACTGCGCACCGATGAGGTCGGTGTAAAGATCGGCGCCGCAGGCAATCAGGTACTGCCGCTGTCGGATGTGCGGCTGGTCGACGCCAACAACCGCCCGGTGCCCGCCGGCACGCGCGGTGAGATCTGCGTGCGCGGACCGCAGGTGATGGCCGGCTACTGGCGCAACCCGCAGGCCACCGCCGCGGTGATCGACGCCGAGGGGTGGTTTCACACCGGCGATATCGGTCAGGCCGACGACGACGGCTACGTCTGGGTGATCGACCGGGTGAAGGACATGGTGATCTCCGGCGGCGAGAACGTCTACCCCGCCGAGGTCGAAGACGTGCTCTACGGACATCCGGCCGTCGCCGAAGTCGCGGTGTTGGGCACCCCGCACGACAAGTGGGGTGAAGCCGTGACCGCGGTGGTGGCGCTACGGCCGGGTACGGAGTTGACGCTGGACGAGTTGCTCGAGTTCGCCCGGGACAAGTTGGCGGCGTTCAAACTGCCGATCCGGTTGGAGTTCATCGACGCGCTGCCCCGCACCCAGTCCGGGAAGGTCGTGAAATACCAGCTGCGCGAAGTAATTTCAGACCAGCAGAACGACTGAGGGACCGTCAGGAGACTTCGATCAGACCCACAGCGGTCGTCCAGCGAACTGCAGGTTTCCTTAAGTTAAGGTAAATTCCGGAAACGATAACGCTGAATCGGGTTCGGCGCTCCAGTCGCAACAGTCCCCCGGGAGGTTCCCCGTCATGGCGCGTCAAGGCAGAATCATTGCACCGCAACGTCGTAGCTGCAGTCGCGCGTTGGGCGCGTCGGTGGCCGCGGTGGCACTGGGAATGAGCCCCCTGGGATTCGCGCCCGCCGCCCACGCCGACTTGGAGGACCTGCTCGACCCGAGCAACTGGTTCGACCCGAGCAGTTGGTTGGATCCGGGCCAGTTCGCCGATATCGGTAGCGCGGTATTCGACCCGGCCGCCCTGGGCCTCGGCGATGTGTCGTCATGGTTCGACGGTTCTGGTGCCGCCGACTTCAGCTTCTCGGGCGACAGCCTCGCCGACTTCGCCCAGAGCATCTACTTGCAGTGGCACACCGACATGCAGGGCTGGATGACCAGCTCGTTCGGGCAGCAGTTCGACGCCGCGATCAACCCGCTGTTCGCCTCCGACACCATCTGCGGCCTGATCTGCAACGGCGACACCGGCACGGAGGCTGACCCCGGCGGCGGCGCCGGCGGCTGGCTGTTCGGCGACGGCGGTGCGGGCTATGCCTCCGACGTTGCCGGGATGGCCGGCGGCAACGGCGGGGCGGCAGGCCTGTTCGGCAACGGTGGCGCCGGTGGGTTCGGTGGCGCCGGAGCCGACGGCGGCGACGGCGGTAGCAGCGGAACCCTGATCGGCATCGGTGGCGCAGGCGGCGACGGCGGCGCGGGTCTTGCCGGCGCCGACGGCGGCAACGGCGGGGACGGCGGCGGCGCCGCCGGAAAGCTGTTCTCCTTCGGCGGCGTCGGCGGTAACGGCGGGGCCGGTGGTGACGAGCTGGATGGCACCGGCGGGGCCGGCGGGACCGGCGGCGACGGTGGTACCGCGGTCGCAAGCGGTCCGGCCGACGCCGGAGCACGCGTGGCCACCGGCGCCGACCTGTTCAAGATCGGCGGCACCGGCGGGGTCGGCGGGGCCGGCGGCAACGGCCTGACCGGCGGCGCTGGTGGCCACGGCGGCAGCGGCGGGCTGTCTTGGACGCGATTCGGCGGGGTCGCCGGCGGGGTGGCCGGTGACGGCGGCAACGGCGGCGCCGGCGCCGATGTGGGCGGCGCCGGTGGCAACGGCGGCATGGGAGGCGCCACTTTCTCGATCTTCGGCAGCACCGGGGGCGCGGGCGGCAACGGCGGTACCGGGGGTGCCGTCGACGACGACGCCGGCACCGGTGGGGTCGGCGGCACCGGCGGGATGGGCGGCACCTCCGTCGCGATCTTCGGCGGCAACGGCGGTGCGGCCGGTGACGGTGGTGCCGGAGGCGCCGCAGACGGCAACGGCAGCGCCGCGGGCGCGGGCGGCAACGGCGGTACCGGCGGGTTCGGTGGATTCCTGTTCGACGGCTCCGGCGGGACCGGCGGTTCCGGCGGCGTCGGCGGCGCTGTCACCGGTGTCAACAGCCTCGCCGGAGCGGGCGGTGTCGGCGGCGACGGCGGGGTCGGTGGCCTGATCAGCGGCGGTAACGCCGGTGCCGGTGGCAGCGGTGGAACGGGCGGGGCCAGCAGCGCAGCCGGTGGCGTCGCGGGCGCCGGCGGCGACGGCGGCAGCGCCGGTTCGATCGGCAATCTCTACGGCTCACCCGATCAGTTCGGTGCGGCCCTGACCCAGATCGCGGCCGCCACCGGAAAGACCCCGGCGGACATTCAGGACACCCTCGACAAGCTCGCCAACCTGTCCGGAAGCCCGCTGTCCTCGCTCACCTCGGTCAGCACCATTTTCGGCGGCAGCGGCGCCGATGGTGGTTCCGGCGGGGCCGGGGGCGTCGCAACCGGCGCGGGCGGCCTGGCCGGTGATGGTGGCCACGGAGGCGACGGCAGCAGCGGCGGCATGTTGGGCGACACGAGTACGCCCGGCGGTGGCGGCGCCGGTGGTAATGGTGGTGCCGCCAACGGCACCGATGCCGTCGCCGGCAACGGCGGCACCGGCGGCGACGGCGCCTTTGCCTCCCCGCTCGGCGGCAACGGCGGTGCCGGTGGAGTCGGCGGTGCGGGCGGTGACGGTACCGACGGAGCATCCGCCGGGTACGGCGGCAGCGGCGGCACCGGCGGAGCCGGCAGCCCGTTCAGCGGCGGCGGCGGTGTCGGCGGAGCGGGCGGCGCCGGGGGCACCAGCGACGGCGGGGTCGCCGGCCAAGGCGGTGCCGGGGGCGTCGGCGGCACCGGCTTGGGTGGCCTGTTCAACAGCGTGGGCGGAAACGCCGTCACCTCGCCCAGCGGCGGCGCCGCCGGCGGTGGCGGCGGCGGTGGCGGCGGTGCTGCAAACGCCGGTACCGGCGGCGACGGTGGGGCCGGCGGTGCGGGCGGCATGTCCGCCGGCGGCCAGGGCGGCGCCGGCGGGGCCGGCATCAACGGCGGCACCGGCGGTAGCGGCGGCAACGGCGCCGCGGGCGGTGACACCAACTACATCTCCGGCGGCGCCAACGGCGGTACCGGCGGCAACGGCGGCGCCGGGATCGGGGACGGCAGCATCGGCGGCACCGGAGGCGACGGCGGTGTCAGCAGTGTCGCGCAGGGCGGCACCGGCGGCACCGGCGGAAACGGGTTGAACGGCGGCGCAGGCGGCAACGGCGGTAACGGCGGCAACGCCGGGACGAACGGCACCGAATACGTTGCGCCGGGCGATGACTCGACCGACGCCACCGTCGTGCCCGGGGGTGACGGTGGCGCCGGAGGCAACGGAGGCAACGGCGGTGACGGCACAGCGACCGCCGACGGCGGCGACGGCGGCCATGGCGGCAACGGCGGAACTGGTGGCGACGCCAGCGCGACCGGCCCCGGCGGCGATGCAGGAGACGGTGGCGCGGGGGGCAACGGCGGCCAGATCGGTGGAGGCGGTGACGGCAGCGGCGGAGTCGGTGGCAACGGCGCCGCCGGCGGCGCGGACGGGATGACCGGTCAGGCTGGGGGTTCCGGCGGCAACGGCGGCGCGGACGGAACACCCGGCGCACCCGGGACACCCAGCGCGGATTCTTAGCGCCAGGCTGACCCGGCGTCGGGACTACCCTGCTAGAAAAGCCAGACAGGGGACCCGAACATGACCGACAGGATCGCAGTGGTGACCGGCGCCGGTTCCGGTATCGGCCGGGCCGTCGCCCTGGGCTTCGCCGCCCAGGGTGACCGGGTGATCGCCGCCGACCTCGACGAGGCGGCCGCGCAGGCCACCGCCGCGCAAGCCCCGGACCACATCACCGCGTTGCCCGTCGATGTCGCCGATCGCACCCGGGTTGATGCACTACGCGACGCGGTGCTCGCCGAGGCCGGGGCGCCCGCCGTGCTGGTGAACGCGGCCGGCTGGGACCGCACCGCCCAATTCCTGGACGCCACACCAGAATTCGCCGAGAAGGTGGTGGCGATCAACTATCTCGGCCCGGTGCACATGTGCAGCGCGTTCCTGCCGGGCATGATCGAAGCTGGCGGCGGTGGCCGAGTGGTGAACCTGGCCAGCGACGCCGGGCGGGTCGGCAGCGCCGGCGAGAGCATCTACGCCGGCGCCAAGGGTGGGGTGATCGCCCTGACCAAGTCCCTGGCCCGGGAGATGGCCCGGCATCAGATCACCGTCAACTGCGTATGCCCCGGCCCCACCGACACCCCACTGTTCGCCGCCCAACCGGAGAAGCTCAAAGAGGCGCTGGTCAAAGCGATCCCGTTCCGGCGGCTGGCCCGCCCCGAGGAGGTCGCCGCACCGGTGCTGTTCTTCGCCTCGGATGCCGCGTCGTTCATCACCGGCCAGGTGATCAGTGTCAGCGGCGGCCTGACGATGGCAGGATGAGCTGATGGCAACCAGCTCCACCTCTGCTACCCCGGCCTTCGACCCGCTCGACCCGCTGAGCCTGGACACCCTGCTCTCCGACGACGAGATCGCCCTGCGTGACACCGTCGCCAAGTTCTGCGCCGAACACGTCATGCCGCACATCGCCGACTGGTTCGAGATCGGCGACCTGCCGGCCCGCGAACTGGCACGGGAATTCGGCAAACTCGGACTGCTCGGCATGCACCTGCACGGCTACGGTTGCGGCGGTGCGTCCGCGGTGCATTACGGGCTGGCCTGCGTGGAGCTGGAGGCCGCCGACTCGGGTCTGCGGTCCATGGTGAGCGTGCAGGGTTCGCTGGCGATGTTCTCGATCTACAACAACGGATCCGAGGAACAGAAGCAGCAGTGGCTGCCGGACATGGCCATCGGTGAGGTGATCGGTTGCTTCGGGCTGACCGAGCCCGACGTCGGCTCCGATCCGGGCGCCATGACCACCCGGGCGAAAAGGGACGGATCCGACTGGGTTCTCAACGGCCGCAAGATGTGGATCACCAACGGGACCATCGCCGACGTCGCGGTGGTGTGGGCGGCCACCGACGACGGCATCCGCGGCTTCATCGTGCCCACCGACACCCCGGGGTTCTCCGCCAACACCATCCATCACAAGTTGTCGCTGCGCGCCTCGATCACCAGTGAACTGGTGCTCGACGACGTACGACTGCCGGCCGAGGCGATGCTGCCGAAGGCCCACGGCGTCAAAGGGGCGCTGGCCAGCCTGTCCGAGGCGCGCTACGGAATCATCTGGGGCGCAATGGGTGCCGCCCGGTCGGCTTGGCGGTCGGCTCGCGACTACGCTACGCAGCGCACCCAGTTCGGCAAGCCCATCGCCGGCTTCCAACTGACCCAGGCCAAGCTCGTCGACATGGCCGTCGAACTGCACAAGGGGCAGTTGCTGTCTCTGCACCTGGGCCGGCTCAAAGACGCCGGCGGCCTGCGTCCCGAGCAGGTCAGCTTCGGCAAACTCAACAACACCCGTGCCGCGCTGGAGATCTGCCGCACTGCACGAACGATCCTGGGCGGCAACGGGATATCGCTGGAGTACCCGGTGATCCGGCACATGGTCAACCTGGAGTCGGTGCTGACTTACGAGGGCACCCCGGAGATGCATCAGCTCGTGCTGGGCCAGGCCTTCACGGGTCTGGGCGCCTTCCGCTGATGCTGAGCTACAGCTCGGAGCACCGCCAATTCCGGGAATTGGTCCGCAATTTCGTACGAAACACCGTCCTACCCGCCCACGAAGACGCCGAACGCGACGGCGGCTGGGATCGCTCGCTGTTCACCGAGGCGGGCCGGCTGGGCCTGCTCGGGTTTCCGGTATCAGAGGACCTGGGCGGCGCAGGAGTCCAAGACTTCCGGTACCACGCGATCGTCGTCGACGAGTTGCAGCGGGCCGGGGCTGCCGCCGAGGCCATCGCGTTCTCCCTGCAGAACGACGTCGTTCTGCCGTACCTGACCGATCTCACCACCCCAGAGCAGCAGCGCCGTTGGCTGCCCGGGGTGGTGACCGGCGAGACGGTGCTCGGCATCGCGATGACAGAACCGGGTACCGGCAGCGACCTGGCCGGTATCACCACCACCGCACACCGCGACGGCGAGCATTACGTGGTCAACGGCGCGAAGACCTTCATCTCCAACGGACAGATCGGGGATCTGTTCGTGGTCGCCGTCCGCACCGGTGAAGACCGGCATAAGGGCTTGTCTCTGCTGGTCGTCGAGCCCGACACACCCGGATTCCATCGGGGACGCAACCTGGCCAAGATCGGGCTGCACGCCCAGGACACGTCCGAGTTGGCGTTCACCGATATGCGGGTGCCGGTCGAAAATCTGCTGGGCTCCGAGGGGCAGGGTTTCTACCAGTTGATTCACAACCTGCCCCAGGAGCGGCTCTCGCTCGGGGTGGGCGCCGTCGCCGCCGCCGAAGGGGTACTGGCCGAAACCCTGGACTATGTCCGGCAGCGCCAGGCGTTCGGCTCCCCGATCGCCACGTTCCAGAACACCCAGTTCGTGCTGGCCGAAGTGGCCACCGAATTAGACGTCGCCCGAACCTATCTCGACGACTGCATCGCGGCGCACCTGGACGGCGAGCTGACCGCGGCGCGGGCCGCCAAGCTCAAGTGGTGGAGCACCGATCTGCAGTTCCGTACCGCACACCGCTGTTTGCAGCTGTTCGGCGGCTACGGCTATATGCGCGAGTACCCGGTGTCCCGGGCGTTCGTCGACGCCCGCATCCAGAGCATTTACGGCGGCACCAACGAGATCATGAAGACGATCATCGCCAAGGATCTGGGGCTCTGACGACGCCCTGGGCACCAGGGGTTGGAGCCGCGAGTCCAGCCCCCGACGACCGACCGGCAAATACCACATGGAAGAGTTGGAAAAATGACGAGTCACGAGGTTCTTGGGCAGCGGGCGGCGGCGTTCCTGGCGATGCACCAGCCGGGCAATCCGGTGATCTTGCCGACCGTCTGGGATGTGTGGTCGGCAAAGCTGGCGGTCGGCGCCGGTTTCTCCGCCCTGACGATCGGCAGCAAGCCGTTGGCCGAGTCGCGGGGTAAGAGCGACGGCGAAGGGATGTCGTTCGGCGGGGTGCTGCGCCGGGTCCGCCAGATCACCGAAGCCGTCGACGTGCCGGTGTCGCTCGACATCGAGTCCGGCTACGCCGAAACCCCGGAGCGACTGGTCGAGGGTCTCCTGGACGCCGGCGTGGTCGGGTGCAACATCGAGGACTCGGTGCACAGCGAGGACAAGCGCCTGCGGTCGGCGTCCGAGCACGCCGAGTACGTGGCCGCGCTGCGCAAAGCCGCCGACGCCGCGGGCGTCCACCTGGTGATCAATGCCCGCACCGACCTGTTCGTGCGCAAGGACGGCGACGACGCCGACCGCATCGACCGCGTCATCGCCCGGTTGACCGAGTGCGCGCAGGCCGGAGCCGACGTGCTCTACCCGGTCGGCCGCCACGACGCCGAGACCCTGCGCGCCCTGGCCGCCGGGCTGCCGAAGCCGGTCAACGCCCTGGCTGCGCCCGACCAGGACGACCCGGCATTGTTCGGCCCGCTCGGGATCGCGCGGGTCAGCTTCGGGCCGTTGTTCCAGGTCGCACTGGGTAAGCACGCCACCGAGATCCTGGGCCGCTGGGCCTGAAGTCCCCCGCTGGCCCGTACCCCTCGACGGAAGAACTTGACACCTGTTAAGTTCCTCGGGTGGACAACATCCGCGGTAAGACCATTGCCATCACCGGTGCCGCCCGAGGGATCGGGCTTGCGACCGCCACCGCTCTGCTGCGCCGCGGCGCCCGCGTCGTCATCGGCGACCGCGACGTACATGCGCTCGACAAGGCGATAACGGGACTGGGTCCGGGAAGTCCGGTCACCGGCCACCCCCTCGACGTCACCGACCGCGAGTCGTTCTCGATGTTCCTGGACAAGGCCCGTGCCGACGGTGACGGCCGCATCGACGTGCTGATCAACAACGCCGGTGTGATGCCGGTCGGGCCGTTCCTCGACCAGACACCGGAGTCCATTCACTCGGCGACCGAGGTCAACTTCTACGGTGTGCTCACCGGCTGCCAACTGGTGCTTCCCGAGATGGTCAAACGCCGCGGCGGCCACATCATCAACATCGCCTCGATGGCCGGGATCGTGGCGGTACCGGGCCAAGTGCTCTACGCCGGAACGAAATTCGCAGTCGTGGGCCTCACCACCGCGATGGCCGACGAGTTCGCCCCGCAGGGCGTCGCGGTCACCGCGGTGCTACCGACCTTCACCAACACCGAATTGATCTCGGGCACAACGCCGTCGGCGGCACAGAAGCCGGTGCAACCCGAAGATATCGCTGCGGCGGTGGTCAAGGTGCTCGACAAGCCGAAGGCCTTGGTGTCGGTGCCCGGTTTCGGGCGTCACACCGCGATCCTGGCGACCCTGCTGCCGGATCGGGCCCGCCGCTGGCTCAACAAGAAGACCCACAACGACACGGTGTTCCTGCAGTTGGACACCAAAGCCCGGCAGGCCTACGAGGACCGCGCCCAGCACGCCACCGGAGTCATCGAGAACGACTGATCCGGGTCGGCGGTTTCCACTGCGGATCGCGACCCAGCTGAGCGAGCATCCGGTCGAGGTCGCCGGCCTGCGCCGACGGCGGGATGGTGGGGCCGAACGGCGATTTCGCGTCAGCGCGAAATCCACCGTCGGGCACCGCGAAAGCCAGCGGCAAGGCGGCCGCGACCACCTCGGGCGGCGGGTCGAAGGGCTTGCCCAGCGTGCGTGCGACGTCCCACCCGTGCACCAGGTAGTCGACCAGGTGAAAGCCGACCGCCAGGGACGCCGGGAACGCGGCCCCGGCCCCGAGCTCGGGTAGCGCGACGGTTCGCTCCAGCACATCCACGCCGGCGAAGGCGTCGATGACGTCGGCAGCGGCGGCAGCGTAGGCGGCCACCGGGTCGGCTGCGACGGCATCAGCGACGGTTTCGGGCCGCCAGATGCCCAGGTCGGCATCGGCCCCGCGTGCGGCGGCGGCGAATCCGCGATGCTGCACCGTCATATCGGTGAGCAGACCAGCGAGATCCCAGCCGGCACAGGGTGTCGGCCTGGACAGGTCATCGGCCGTCACGAAGGAGACGACATCAACCGAGGTTGCTACGGCAACCCGGTGGATCGGGCGGAGATCCGTATCAGTAGGCATCTACTTATCATGTGCGTTCGCATATGATGTGTCAACCTATATTATCGCGGGATGGCACGGAAACCCACCCGTCCCGACCTTGCGGCCATGCTCACCCGCCTGGCCCGCCAAACCGTGGCCGCCGAACAGCCCATCCTGGAAGCACACCGGCTGTCGATGTGGGGCTACGTCGTACTCGTCGCGCTCGACGGTGCGCCGGTGCGAACCCAAGCCGCTCTTGCCGAATCGATAGGCGCCGACAAGACGCGGATCATCCGCACCCTCGATGAGCTGCAGCAGCAAGGGCATATCGAACGGGTACCCGACCCCGACGACCGCCGGGTCCGCCTGCTGGCGATCACCGAAGCAGGACGCACGCTGAAAAACGCTGTGCAGCACGATATTCAGGAGGGCGAAGAACGGTTGCTCCGCCAGCTGTCATCCGCCGACCGAGGCGTTTTCCTGCGGGTGCTCGATCAGCTCAGTTCGGTCGACTACCCCAACGCCTGATCCAGATCGGCGATCAGATCGTCGACCCCTTCCAGCCCGACCGAGATCCGCACCACCCCGTCGCCGAGGCCGATCGCGGCGCGCCCGTCCGGGCCCATCGCCCGGTGGGTGGTGGTCGCCGGATGGGTGATCAGCGACTTCGCGTCTCCCAGGTTGTTGGAGATGTCGATCAGCTTCAGCTTGTCCAACAGCTCGAAAGCGCGCTGCTTGGCGGCACTTTGGGGAGCGTCGAGCTCGAAGGTGATGACGGTTCCGCCACCGGACATCTGCCGGCGCGCCAGGTCGTATTGCGGATGCGATGGCAGAAACGGGTAGCGCACCCAGCGCACCGCGGGATGCTGTTCCAGAAACTCCGCGATCCGCACTGCCGCGGCGTTGGCGTAGTCAACCCGAACGGCCAGTGTTTCAAGGCCTTTCAACAGCAGCCAGGCGTTGAAGGCGCTGAGCGCCGGGCCGGTGTGACGCATCAGTGTCTGCACCGGGCCGTCGATGTACTCCTGGTCGCCCAAGATCGCCCCGCCCAGCACCCGGCCCTGCCCGTCGAGATGCTTGGTGCCCGAGTACACCACCACGTCCACCCCTAACGGAAGACCCCGCTGCAGCAGCGGAGTGGCGAACACGTTGTCCAGCACCACTTTCGCCCCTGCGGCATGAGCAAGCTCGGTAACCGCGGCGATGTCGACCAGCGACTGCATCGGGTTGGACGGCGTCTCGAAGAAGACTGCTTGGGTGGGAACCGAGAGCGCCTGCTCCCACTGCGCCATGTCCTCACCGTCGACGAACACGGTCTCCACCCCCCAGCGAGGCAGGATCTCATTGCAGACCACGAAACATGACCCGAACAGGCTGCGCGCGGCCACCAGCCGGTCACCCGCACCCAGCAGCGCTCCCAGTGACACGAACACCGCCGCCATGCCACTGGCGGTCGCGAATGCCGCCGGGGCGCCCTCGATCAGCCGAAGCCGCTCCTCGAACATCGACACGGTCGGATTGCCGTACCGCGAGTAGACGAACCGGTCGACCTCACCGGTGAACGCCTGCTCCGCGGCGGCCGCGGATTCGTAGACGTAACCCGAGCTGAGGAACAGCGCCTCGGCGGTCTCGTCGAACTGCGAGCGCAGCAGACCACCGCGCACCCCGATGGTGGCCTGACTTACCCCGTCGGGCAGCGGTTTCGGGACGCGAACGGACGGGGTCATGCGGTCCTGGTCGCTCACGACTGCTTCCAGGGCAGCCCGAGGGCGCGCCAACCGGTTCCGCCGCGGTGCTCGTGCTCATCCAGGTTGCCTTCGAAGCCGTCCAGCACGTTGTAGGACGGGGCGATGCCGGCCGCGGTTGCGGTCTCGGCGGCCGGAATGGAGCGGTTGCCGGAGCGGCACAGGAAGACCGCCGGTCCGGCCGGCACCCGGGCGGCCAGCTCACGAGTGAAGTTCAGGTTGGAGCTGCCATCGGAGTGGACCCACTCGATGCAGACCAACTCGCGGCCCAGAACAGACAGGTCGGGCAACCCCACGAAGCGCCATTCGGCGTCGGTGCGCACATCGATGAGGGTCGCCGTGGGGTCGTCGCGCAGCATCGCCCAGGCCTGCTCGGGTGTGATGTCTCCTGCGTAGCTCACCTGCGGAAGTCTCGCACCCGCGCAGTGCTCACGCCACGGCGGGGGTCACGGCCAGAGCTTGCCCAGAACAGCCGCGACCTGCTCGGCCCGGTCGCGGGCTACCGCCACATCCGGGCCGGTGGCCAGCGCCAAACCCAGCCGCCGGCGGGGGTGTCCCTCGTGGTGGGAGAACACCACCACATCACTTTCGGTCACGCTGAGCGCATCGGCGACCACCGCCACACTGTCGGGCGTGGCCTCGGTGGCGGCCGCCCCCGAGGGCCGCGAGTAGATCAGCCGGGCCGCGCCGGGCGAGACCATGATCGGGTCGATCGCCAGCCCGAGGATCGCTCGTGCCTGCAGTTCGAAACCCGAGAGCCGCTGGGTACGCAGCGTCAGCAGCGCCGTGTCGTACGGGCGCACGTTGACACCGGTGAAGTACACCTCGTTGCCGTGAACCAGCAGCTCCACCCCGAACAGGCCGCGGCCGCCGAGTGCCCGCGCGACCCGCGCGGCAACCGACTTGGCCGCGTCCAGCGCCACCGCGCTCATCGGGTACGGCTGCCAAAGCTCCACCGTCAGTTGCCCGTTCGGGTCCTCCTCGGTGCGGTGCCCGATCGGCGCGCAGAAATCCAGTGCCGGACCGTCTTTGCCGTCGCGGTGCACGGCCAGCAGCGTGACCTCGCTGTCGAACTCCACCACCCGCTCGGCCAGCACCCGTGCCGGGACCCCCGGACCGGCCGCCGAAACCGCCCGTTGCCAGGCGGGCTCGATGTCGCTGTCCCGCACCATCACCGAGCGGCCCTCTCCCAGCGAACCCACCAGCGGTTTGACCACCATCGGGAACCCGGCGTGCCCGGCCACCGCCCGAAGTTCCTCGACCGAGCCGGCGAACCAGAACGGCGCGGTCGGCAACCCGAGTTCGTCGGCCGCCAGCCGCCGCAACCCCTCCGGGTCCGCGGCCAGCCGGGCGCCGCGAATGCCGGGCACCAATTCGGTGAATCCCGTGTCGACCACGGCGGTCAGCGCCTCGGTGGCCACCACGTCGGAGGCGACCACCACGAATTTCGGCTGCAACCACCTGATCGCCGCGGCCAACTCGTCGTTGTCGCTCAGGTTGACCACCACGGAGCGATCGGCGATCCCGTGCAACGCGGAGTCGGCGTAACGGTCGACGGCGATCACCTCGGCGCCCAGGCGCTGCAGCGCCGTCACAAGTTCGCGACTGAGCTCACCAGAGCCCAGCAATGCCACCCTGGTGCGACCGGGACCGTCAGCGGACAACCGCTCGGTCTGCGACTCACCCGCTTCGCCGTCCACCGCCCTACCCTCCCGCGCCAAGGCAATGTTGCATGGTGCTCAAGGATAAAGGTGAATTCGGACGAAGGGTGCGACGACGGTGAACACGGTGCTGCTGGGTCCGCTGGTGGGCGCAGTGCTGGTGGCAGCCATCGCGCGGCACCGCCAGCTGTCCGCCCCGCTGGTACTGGTGATCGCCGGCCTGCTGGTCGGACTGATTCCTGCGGTGCCCGAGTTCGAACTGCGCCCCGACCTGGTGTTGTTCGTGATCCTGCCGCCGCTGCTGTGGTCGGCCGGCCTGGAGAGCTCCTTCATCAACATGCGCCGCAGCCGGCGCTCGATCACATTGCTGGCGGTCGGGCTGCCGCTGGCCACCACCGTCGCGGTCGGTGTGGTCGCCTACTACACCGTGCCGGAGTTCACCTTGGCCGCCGCGCTGACGCTGGGCGCGATCGTGGCCCCACCGGATGCGGTGTCGGCGACGGCCATCGGCCGCCGGGTCGGCCTGCCGCGGCGGATCATGACCCTGCTGGGCGGCGAGAGCCTGCTCAACGACGCCACCGCGCTGACCGTCTACAAGGTGGCGCTGGCCGCGACGATCGGCGCCGCGACCGGCTGGGGCACGGGTCTGGCGACATTCGCCCTGGCGGCCGTCGGCGGTGTGCTGGTCGGGGTGATCTTCGGGGCGCTCATCGTGGTCATCCGGGCCCGGCTGACCGACCCGCTGGTGGAGAGCGCGGTCGGGCTGGTGGCCCCGTTCGTCATCTACCTGGTGGCCGAAGAAGTCCACGGCTCCGGGGTGCTCGCGGTGGTGGTCGCCGCGTTGATCCTCGGGCAGCGCTTCACCCGGAGTCACTACGCCACTCGGCTGCAGGACCAGGCGGTCTGGCGCGCGGTGCAACTGGTGCTGGAGTCGTTGGCGTTTCTGCTGATCGGCCTGCAACTGCCGACGGTGGTGCAGAACATGCACGGGGTGCGCTTCTCGACTCTGACCCTCGCGTCGGTGGCGGTGTTCGCGACGGTGTTGGCGGTGCGGGCGGTGTGGGTGGTGACGTTCTCCTACCTGCCCCGGATGCTGTCGGCGGGGATCCGGCGCCGTGAGCCCGCGCCCACGCCCGGGCAGGTGTTCATCCTGGCATGGGCCGGGATGCGCGGCGTGGTGTCGTTGGCGGCCGCCTTCGGTGTGCCGTTGACGACGCTGGCCGGCGAGCAGTTCCCGGGCCGTCCGCAATTGGTGTTCCTGACCTTCGTAGTGGTCGTCGGCACCCTGCTGCTGCACGGGATGACGCTGCCTTGGCTGATCCGGCGGCTGGGTGTTCGCACCGACCAGGAGCGCAACGACGCCGTCGCCGCGGCGGCCGCGCAGGACAAGGCCGCGCTGGCCGCCGCCGACCGGCTCGACGAGGTGCTGGCCTCGAGCGAGCCGTCACCGGCCAGCGAGCGCGCCGCCGAGGCACTGCGCACTTGGAACACCCGGCGCCGAAACGCGGCCCGGGAACGGCTGCGCCGTTTGGATCCCGACAACGACGACAGTGACGAGACCGCGGCAACGGCCTTTCGCCGGCTACGGCTGGAGATGCTGGCCGCCGAGCGTGCGGCGCTGATCTCCCAGCGCGACATCGGCCATATCGACGACCAGGTGCTGCGCACCCTGCTGCACGGGTTGGATCTGGAAGAGGCGACGCTCAACCTGGATTAGCGGCCGGACGCGCCTAGAGTTGAACCCATGAGTGTGCTGACGTCGCCGAAGACCTACCAGGGGCTGGCCGCCTTTCAGGCCGCCGACGCGGTGGCCTGCGCCATCCCGGTGCCCTACATCGCCAAAGCGCTCGACACCGTGCAGGTCCCCCAACAGATCCGGCCGGTCCTGCCGATCGTCAAGGCCGCCTCGGCGATCGGCCTGCTGTCGGTGCACCGGTTCCCGGTACTGGCCCGGCTGACCACCGCTGCGTTGACGCTGTATTTCGTCCTCGCGGTGGGCGCCCACATCCGGGTCCGCGACAGCATCCCCAACACCGTCCCGGCCGCATCGTTTCTGGCGTTGTTCGCGGCGATGACGCTGCAGCCGCCCCGTCGCCCCTAGGGCTGGCCGGGCAGCAACCGCACCATCAACCCCTGCGATTCGGCCAGCACGACACCGTCGGCGTCGGTGAGCTCGGCGCCGATGAACGCTTTACGCCCCTCGGCCTTCTCGATCCGGCCGTGAACCCGCAGCGGGGTATCGATCGGGGTGACTTTGCGGTAGTCGACGTGCAGAAACGCAGTCCGGCTGATCGGCCGGTTTGCGGCGTGCACCACCATCCCGAACATCCAGTCGAACAACAGCGGCAGCACTCCGCCGTGCACCGCGGAATTCCCGCCCACATGGAACCGGCTGAAGCGGCCCTGCATCGAGACGCCGTCGGGCTCGAAGCGGGTGATCCGCCACGGCGGCATCAGCAGGCTGCCCATGCCCGGCAGTGACGGCGCCCGCCCGGCCGGGGCGACGGCCGGCGACGCCGGGAACTTCTCCAGCAGCCCCACCAGGGCTTCAGCCCGGTCGGCGGCGTCGTCCCAGGTGGTGTCGTCGGGGGCGGTAGACACCGCCAGGTCCTGCAGGCGCCGCATCGTGGTGACGAACCGCGCGAAGCCCGGGCTCGGATCGACGACCGCGTAATCCGGGAACCCGCCGTGGCTGGCGTAATCGGGGTCGATTTCCTCCGGCCCGCGTTCGCTCACGCGGGACCCCGCACGACATCACGCACCACGATGGTCTGCTCCCGGCCGGGGCCCACACCGATGCATGAGATCTGCGCTCCGCCAAGGTCTTCCAAACGCGAGACGTAATCGCGGGCTTTCGCCGGCAGCTGCTCGAACGTACGGGCCTCCGAGATGTCCTCCCACCAGCCCGGCAGTTCTTCGTAGACCGGTTCGGCGCGGGCGAACTCCTCCTGGGTCATCGGCAGCTCATCGGTGCGCTTGCCGTCGACGGTGTAGCCGACGCAGATCGGA
The DNA here is from genome assembly GCF_055419425.1 of Mycobacterium sp. IDUB_21. NCBI lineage: Bacteria > Bacillati > Actinomycetota > Actinomycetes > Mycobacteriales > Mycobacteriaceae > Mycobacterium > Mycobacterium sp. IDUB_21. The sequence goes on from NZ_JBVAXQ010000004.1 coordinate 270,539, forward strand.
ACGGTTTCCAGGCTGGACAGCACGTCGAGCTTGGTCAGGAAGTAGTCGGTGATGCCGTTGACCCGGGTGGCGTAGCGGGCGATCACCGCGTCGAACCAGCCGCACCGCCGCTGGCGCCCGGTGGTGACCCCGACCTCGCCGCCGGTCTTGGACAGGTACTCCCCGCTCTCGTCGAACAGTTCGGTGGGGAACGGCCCCGAGCCCACCCGGGTGGTGTAGGCCTTCAGGATGCCCAGCACCGTGGTGATGCGGGTGGGTCCGACGCCGGAGCCGACGGCTGCCCCGCCGGCGGTCGGATTGCTCGACGTCACGTACGGGTAGGTGCCGTGGTCGACGTCGAGCAGGGTGCCCTGCGAGCCTTCCAGCAGCACGTTCTCGCCGCGGTCCAGTGCGGCGCCCAGCACCAGCGAGGTGTCGGCGATGCGGTGCTTGAAGCCCTCGGCCTGGGCCAGCAGATCCTCGAGCACCTGCTGTGGCTCCAGCGACTTGCGGTTGTAGATCTTGACCAGCACCTGGTTTTTGAACTCCAGGGCGGCCTCGATCTTCTGGGCGAGTGACGCTTCGTCGAGTACGTCGGCGACCCGGATCCCGATCCGGGCGATCTTGTCCTGATAGCAGGGCCCGATGCCGCGGCCGGTGGTGCCGATCTTCTTGGAGCCCATGTAGCGCTCGGTCACCTTGTCGATGGCGACGTGATAGGGCATCAGCAGGTGCGCGTCGGCGGAGATCAGCAGCCGGGAAGTGTCCACACCGCGCCGCTCCAACCCCGCCAGCTCGTCGAGCAGCACCCCGGGATCGACCACCACACCGTTGCCGATGATGTTGGTGACGTGCGGCGTCAGCACCCCCGATGGGATCAGGTGCAACGCGAAGTTCTCCCCGCTGGGCAGCACTACGGTATGGCCGGCATTGTTGCCGCCCTGGTAGCGCACCACCCACTGCACTCGTTCGCCGAGTAGGTCGGTGGCTTTCCCTTTGCCCTCGTCACCCCATTGGGCGCCGATGACGACGATTGCCGGCATGGAATTCTCGCTAACTGTCTGGCTTACTCTGGTCCAGCCGGTGACTGAGCCTATCCGAAGCGATTCCCAAGGAGCGCGTTGAACGCCACTAACGCCCCGGAAACCGCCGTTTTGCTCTTTGCCGACCGTCCGCTGCCGGGCCCGCTGGCCGGGCTGCCGGCGCTGTCGGGCTGCGACGACGCGGCAGCACTCGACGCGGCGATCGACCAATTCCGCCGGTTGGTGGTGGTGGGCGGTGACACCGACCTGGCACGGGTGCTGACCCGGCTGCTGCGGCTCGGCCGGCTGGATGTCGAAGTGGGCTATGCCCCGCCGCGGCGCACCCCCGCCACCCGGGCCTACCGACTGCCGGCCGGCTGGTGGGCGGCGCGGCGTGCGCGACGCGGCACCGCCCGCCCGGTGCCGCTGATCCGCGACGACGCCGGAACCGCACTGGCCGGCGCCGGCCGTTGGCTGCCGGTGGATGGCACCGAAGCGCTCAGCGGTGAGGGGATCGTCGATGACACCGCCCTCTTCGACGGCGACGTGGCCGAGGTGTTGATCGAACCGATCGGCGCCGCACCGGGTTTGCGGGCCGGGATTCCGGCGCGGGGCGGCCGGGTGCACCGCTGGGTGCCGGGCCGCGCCGCCCAACTCGGCACCACCGGTGCGCTGGTGGTGCGTGACGGGGTCTACGGCAGCCGGACGGTGAAGCGGTCCACCTTCTATCGGCACATCGAGGACTGGCTGCTCGTCAGTTAGGTTCGTGGGCGTGAACGTCCACCCGCTGCGCGGCCAGACCGTCCGGCCCAGCCCGGTCTTCCTGGCGCTGGTTGCCGTGACCGCCCTCGGTGGCGTGCTGGCCTGGCGGGCTGCCGCCGACATCGGGCCACTGGCGTACGCCGGGGTGTTCGTGTTCGTGATCGCCGGCTGGCTGGTGTCGCTGTGCCTGCACGAGTTCGGCCACGCCTTCACCGCCTGGCGGTTCGGCGACCACGGCGCCCAGATGCGCGGCTATCTGACCCTCAACCCGCTGCGTTACACCCACCCGGGGCTGTCACTGGTGCTGCCGATGCTGTTCATCGCGCTGGGCGGGATCGGTCTGCCCGGCGGGGCGGTGTACGTGCAGACGTCGTTCATGACGCCGCTGCGGCGCACCCTGGTCAGCCTCGCGGGCCCGACGGCCAACCTGGTGCTGGCGGTACTGCTGCTGGGCGTCACCCGGGTGTTCTACGACCCAGCGCACCCGGTGTTCTGGTCCGGGGTGGCGTTCCTGGGTTTCCTGCAGGTCACCGCGGTGGTGCTGAACCTGCTGCCGGTGCCCGGACTGGACGGCTACGGCGCACTGGAACCGCATCTGAGCCCGGCCACCCAGCGCGCGGTGGCGCCGTTTTCGCAGTGGGGCCTGCTGGTGCTGCTGGTGCTGCTGATCTCGTCTCCGGCGTTGAACCAGAAGTTCTTCGCGATGGTGCTGTGGTTCTTCGACCTGTTCGACGTGCCCCGGCTACTGGTGAGCTGGGGGATGTCGCTGACGCAGTTCTGGAACGCCTGGTTCTGACAGCCCGGCACCTACGACCCGCGGGCGACATATATTCACTAGCCATGGCCACCGGTCACAATCACCACCACACCGACTCTCGGCTGTCCCGGATGGCCATCGGGGCGGTGATCCTGACCGCGTTCTTCGCCATCGAACTGACCACCGCGATCACGATCAACTCGATCGCCCTGCTGGCCGACGCCGGACACCTGCTCACCGACTTGGCCGCCCTGTTCATGGGGGTGGCGGCGGTGATGCTGGCCCGGCGCGGCAGCACGTCACCATCGCGCACCTACGGCTGGCACCGCGCCGAGGTGTTCACCGCGGTCGCCAATGCGGTGCTGCTGATCGGGGTGGCGACGTTCATCCTCACCGAGGCGATCCGGCGTCTCGGCACCGCACCGGATGTGCCCGGTGTGCCGATGATCGTCGTCGCGATCGCCGGACTGATCGTCAACATCGGTGTCGCCCTGCTGCTGCGTTCCCACTCGGCACACAGTCTCGCGGTGCGCGGCGCCTACATGGAGGTGGTCGCCGACACCGTCGGCAGCGTGGGAGTACTGATCGCAGGTGTTGTCACGGTCACCACCTCCTGGCCCTACGCCGACGTCGTCGTCGCCGTCTTCGTCGCGCTGTGGGTGCTGCCCCGGGCGTTCGCGCTGGCCGGCGCCGCGCTGCGAATCCTGTCGGAAGCCTCGCCGAGCCACATCGACGTCGACGAACTGCGCGCCGCCCTGGCCGCCGTCGACGGAGTCACCGACGTACACGACCTACACGTCTGGACGCTGGTTCCGGGCCAGGACATGGCCACCGCGCACCTGTGCGCCGGTACCGATCCCGGTCGGGTGCTCGGTGAGGCGCGAGCGGTGCTGGCCGCCCGCGGTCTGACCCACGCCACCGTCCAGGTCGAACCGCCCGGACAGGGCGTCGATTGCCCCATCGGATGCTGACGCCACGCGCGACAGGCGCTGGAGAAAGCCGACAGGTTCGGTCAGTAAGCTGCCACTAGCGTCAGCCGATCCGACCAGCCGGAGGACATATCCACTCATGCCGAACCCACCGGAGCCGGACCGCACCGAGCCGGCCGAAGGCCGCTCCGGCACTCCCGCCGAACAGCCCGACGGCGACGAGCAGGTCACCGAGATCCACCCCGTCGCCTCCGGGGAGGACGCGACCGCTGTCATTCCGGAGACCACCGCCGAAACCGACGACGCCAACGCCGAGGCCGTCACCGAGGTGATCACCACCGGTCCCGCGCCCAGGGAGTCCGACTCCGCCCCGGTCGGGCCGCCGGAGCGCCGGTTCACCGCCCCCGGCTTCGACGCCGGGCAGACCGAGGTCATCCCGTCGGTGGGCGAAGCCAACACCGAGCTGATCGCCCAGCAGCACGGTGAGGCGGGAAAGGCGACACCGCAACAGATCCCGCCGCGCCTCGGCGGCAGACTTCCCGCCAGCGTCTCGCGCAGCTGGGGCTGGGTGATGGCGCTGATCCTGATCATCTTGGCGCTGGCCGTCGTCGCCGTGCTGGGCACATTGTGGCTGACTCGCGACACCCGGCAGGCCGCCTCGCAGGAAGAGCACGTCCGCGGCACCATCCAGAACTTCGACATCGCCATGCAGAAGGGTGATCTGGCTGCGCTGCGCAGCCTGACCTGCGGCGACATTCGCGACCGCTATGTCAATTACGACCAGAAGGCTTGGGACGACACCTACCGCCGGATCGCGGCGGCCAAGCAGTATCCGGTGGTCGCCAGCATCGACGAGGTCGTCGTCAACGACGGGCATGCCGAAGCCAACGTCACCGCGTTCATGGCCTACGAGCCACGGGTCCGTTCAACCCGCAGCTTCGACCTGCAGTTCCGCGACGACCAGTGGAAGATCTGCCAGTCGCACGGCGGTTAGCAAGGCTCGACGGAGGAGAGCCGAAGCTGGACCGCCGAATCGACCCGGCGGGTAGCGCTTCTCCCGCGAGCAGAAAGTCAGCCCAGGGCCTTGCCGGCGCTGTGCAGGTCGTTGCACGCCTCGATGACCCGCTCGGTCATGGCGGCCTCGGCCTTCTTGAGGTAGCCGCGCGGGTCGTAGAACTTCTTGTTGCCGACCTCGCCGTCGATCTTCAACACCCCGTCGTAGTTGGTGAACATGTGCGCGGCGATCGGGCGGGTGAACGCGTACTGGGTGTCGGTGTCGACGTTCATCTTCACCACGCCGTGCTGCAACGCCTCTTCGATCTCGGACTTCAGCGATCCCGAACCGCCGTGGAACACGAAGTTGAACGGCTTGGAGCCGGCCGCCAGGCCCAGCTTTGCCGACGCCACCTTCTGGCCCTCGCCCAGGATGTCGGGGCGCAGCTTGACGTTGCCGGGCTTGTAGACGCCGTGCACGTTGCCGAAGGTGGCGGCGAGCAGGTATTCGCCGTGGTCGCCGATACCGAGGGCGTCGATGGTCTTCTCGAAGTCCTCCGGGGTGGTGTAGAGCTTCTCGTTGATCTCGGCTTCCACACCGTCCTCTTCGCCGCCGACCACGCCGATCTCGATCTCCAGGATGATCTTGGCGGCCGCCGCCTTGGCCAGCAGCTCCTTGGCGATGGTCAGGTTCTCATCGATCGGCACGGCCGAGCCGTCCCACATGTGCGACTGGAACAGCGGGTTCTCGCCGGCCTTGACCCTTTCCGCAGAGATCGCCAGCAGGGGACGCACGAAACCGTCCAGCTTGTCCTTCGGGCAGTGGTCGGTGTGCAGGGCCACGTTGATCGGGTACTTGGCGGCGATCACGTGGGTGAACTCGGCCAGCGCCACCGCGCCGGTCACCATGTCCTTGACGCCCAGCCCGGAGCCGAATTCGGCGCCGCCGGTAGAGAACTGAATGATGCCGTCGCTGCCGGCGTCGGCGAAGCCCTTGATCGCGGCGTTGACGGTCTCCGACGACGTGCAGTTGATCGCCGGGAACGCGTACGAGTTCTCCTTGGCGCGGCCCAGCATCTCGGCGTAGACCTCAGGGGTGGCGATGGGCATGGAACTCTCTCCTCCTGGCTGACCGAACCTGACATCGAGTATCTCAGGGACGGTTTCGTGCGCAGCCCCCGGTATGTTGGTGCGTCATGAGCACCACCGTGGTCGCGATGCCGGGCATGCTGGACCCGATGTACTGGCTGGGCGCCGGTGGGATCTTCCACGGCGCGGTACTGCCCGCCATCCTGGTGGTGGTCTTCATCGAGACCGGCCTGCTGTTCCCGTTGCTTCCCGGTGAATCACTGCTGTTCACCGGCGGTCTGCTGTCCGCCAAGGGGCTCGCTCCCGACATCTGGGTGCTGGCGCCCGCGGTGGCTGTCGTGGCGGTGCTCGGCGATCAGTGCGGCTACTTCATCGGCCGACGGATCGGGCCGGCCCTGTTCAAGAAGGAAGACTCCCGCTTCTTCAAGAAGCACTACGTCACCGAGTCGCACGCCTTCTTCGAGAAGTACGGGCCCTGGGCGATCATCCTGGCCCGGTTCGCCCCGTTCGTCCGGACGTTCGTGCCGGTGGTCGCGGGCGTGTCCTACATGCGCTACCCGGTCTACCTGGCCTTCGATATCGTCGGCGGAATCCTGTGGGGTGCCGGGGTGACGACGCTGGGCTACTTCCTGGGCAACGTGCCGTTCGTCCACGAGAACCTGGAAAAGATCATCCTGGCGATCCTGTTCGTGTCGATGATTCCCGCGTTCATCGCCGCGTGGAGGGCCTACCGCGGCCGTCGCACGCCGTCGGTTGACGCTGACTCTGCGCTCACCAAGCAAAACGTCGAGTAGAGGGCCTGGTCAGCGCAGAGTCAACCAAGCGTGGCAGCGGCCTCCATCAGCATCCAGCCGCCCAACTGCACCGACAGGTCACGTTCGGGCACCTCGGACTCGCGCACCGCACCGGCGATGGAGGTGGCCACCGCGCCGTCGGCCCGGGGCACGTCGGCGATCCGATCCCAGAACGCCCCGAACAGCGGCAGTCCGTTCACCGACTGCCGGTAGTCCCACGCCGATTTCGCCGACGTCAGCACCAGCTCGGCGGCCGTGTCGCGTGCCTGCGAGTCGGCCGCGGAGTCACCCGGCAGCTCGGTGGCCACCAGCGCCAGATATCGCGCGGTGATCCCGGCGAACAGCCCGCCGTCGCCGCCGCCGGCGCCCTTGAGCACCCCGCCGGGAGCCATCTGCTTGCTCACCGCGGCGACCAGCCGGTGGACGCGGGCGGCGTGCCGCTGTGCTCCGGTGCGCACCGCCAGCTCGGTCTCCAGCCCGAGCACCACACCCTGGCAGTAGGTGTACTCGGCGCGCACCAGCGAGCCGGCCCTGATGCCGTCGAACACCAGGTGGGTCTCCGGGTCGATCAGGGTGGCGTCGATCCAGTCGCCCATCTGCTGGGCGCGCTGCAGCCAGTCGGGTTCGCGGGCCAGGAAGATCCCGGCCGGCCCGTTGGCGGGGGCATTGAAGAAGGGTGGCTCAGTGTCCTTGCGCTCCTTCCTCCAGGGGATGCCGCCGCCGGCCTCGGGCATCCAGGAGTCGGTCAGCTCGCGGGTCAGGGTGCCCAGCGCGCGGTGCCGGTCGATGCCGGTGACCCGGCAGGCCCGCTGGATCGCCAGCGCCAGCCACGCCATGTCGTCGTAGTAGGAATTGGTCCAGCGGAACACGTTGCGCAGCCGGTGGGTGCGGATCTGCCGTTTGATCGACGTCAGCCGTTCGGGTTGCGGGTCACGCAGTTGCGCATCGACCAGGCAGTCCAGCAGGTGCGCCTGCCACCAGTAGTGCCAATGCGGTGCGCGCCGGATCGGCGGCCAGGCCACCACGCCGAGCTGGGTGCCCGGGATATGCCAGAGCGATTTGAGGTGTCTGGCGGTGACAGCGGCCTCGGCGCTCTCGGCCCGATTCGCCCATAGCAGATCCATAGCGCTAGATCCTGCCCTACGGGCCAGGTCAGCGCAGGTGGTCGACCAAGGTGCCGCCGTCGCCGAAGAGCTTGCGCTGCCAGAGTTCCAGCAGCGCTGTGGTGTCCACGTCGTCGGGGTGGAAGCCGGGTTTGAGGTAACGGAGCAGGTCGCGCAGCAGACCCTTGAAGAACGGGCCACGCAGCAGCGCACGGCTTTCCCGCAGCAGCCGGACCGGATGGCGGCGGGCCACCGGGTCACGGGCCAGTGAGATCGCCACCGCCAGCAGGGTGGCCGGAACCGTGGTGGCGATCAGGAACGCCATCACCGCGATCCGGGTGGGCTCGGTGCCGCCGACAGCGCGGTAGACGTCGAACGCGACCGATTTGTGCTCCAGCTCCTCCAGCGCATGCCAATTCAGCAGATGCCACACCTCCGGCGTGCCGCGAATGGACTGGATTTCCGCACTGGACAGGATCCGCTCGGCCAGCACCGCGGTGTAGTGCTCCGCGCCGGCGGTCATCGCCAGGTGCACCCGCGGTGACATCCGCCGCTCGCGTTGGCACTGCTTGTCCCGCAACGATTTCGAATCGCGCCACGCGATGGGGTAGCCCCGGTCGATGAGCTTGGCGTTGAGCCGGCGATGTTCCTGGCCGTGGGTGGCCTCCTGACCGATGAACCCGGCGGCCCGGCGCTTGAGCATCGGGTCGGTGATCCGGTCGGTGACCCGACGCACCGAACGGATGAACGATTCCTCACCGGGCGGAAAGCTTCCCGACAGCTCGGCCACGAAATGGCTCAGCACCATGTTGTCATCGGCAAAATAGTGGCCGCTCGGCGCTTCCTCGAAGCGGAATCGGATGCGCCGGGTCCTCAGATGGTTGTCGCCCGCCACGCCCTGCCCTTCTCCAGTACTCGCCGCTACCAGGCGCTTTCCAGGTTCCCATGCCGGGCGATCCAGGCGTGCATCACGATCCCGGCGGCCACCCCGACGTTGATGCTGCGGGTCGAGCCGAACTGGGCGATCGAGACCAGCGCATCGGCGCCCGCGCGCATCTCGTCGCTGATGCCGGGGCCCTCCCGGCCGAACACCAGCAGGCAGTCGGCCGGCAGCACGGTCTGCTCCAGTCGCACCGCCCCGGCCACGTTGTCCACCGCGACGACGCTCAGCCCCTCCTGCGCGGCGAAGTCCAGCAGCCCGGCCACCTCGTCGTGGTGCCGCAGCCGCTGGTAACGGTCGGTGACCATGGCGCCGCGCCGGTTCCAGCGCCGCCGCCCGACGATGTGCACGGTGTGCACCGCGAACGCGTTGGCGGTGCGCACCACCGAGCCGATGTTGGCGTCGTGCCCGAAGTTCTCGATCGCCACGTGCAGTCGGTGCCGACGCCCGTCGATGTCGGCGATGATCGCCTCACGGGTCCAATACCGGTAGGCATCGACAACATTGCGGTGATCGCCGTCGCGCAGCAGGTCCGGGTCGTAGCGCGGGTCGGTCGGCGGCTCACCCTGCCACGGCCCGACCCCGTTGGCCAGCGGGAACCACTCGGTGGGGCCCGGCGGTTCAGCGAGGCTCGACGAAGGAGAGGCGAAGCTGGGACCGCCGCGTGGATCATGCTCGGTCATCGAGCGCCACTCCTCCTCATCGCTTCGCTCTGCATCGTCGCCGGCGCGGTCACGAGGTGGTCCATACGGCGGCGTGGGTGCCCACCACCGACACCGAGGCGTAGAGCACCGCGGCGTTGATCTCCCCGTGCGTGCACAGCGATGTCGGTACGTGCACCGAGTTCAGCGACCCCTCGGGCAGGATCAGCACCGACGACCCGGACGCCAGGCAATCCGGACCCAGTCCGGGCATCGGCGACGCCGGGCCGGCGACCAGCATCAGCGGCCCGCCGCGGGCCGCCGCGTCGTCGCGATACTGGGCGGCGAGCGCGTCGGCGACCAGACTGAGCACCATATATCCGTTGCCGGAGAAGGCTTTCGGATCGCCGAGGGCGGTCGGGGCCAGTGGGACACCGTCAGCCCGGTATGCCGCCACGCCCTGGGCGGTCAACACCAGGCCGGTGTCGTAGGGGTTGATCGGCGGCAGCCCCACCGGGAACGCCGCGCCATAGGCCACCGTGGTGTCCTTGATCCGGTCGGCCGGGGAGTAAGCGTAGATCCCGCGCACCGCGCTGCGTTCCTTGAGCGGGCCCAGGCACACGGTTCCGTCCAGCCGGTCGGGGTCGCGGTTCGACAGCGGCGTCGGCGTCAGTTCCCCCAGCGCATCGCAGCTGCCCAGTCCGGTCGCCTCGACGGGGTGGGCGGGCGTGCCGTACACCCCGAACCGCAGGTCGCCGGCCGCGGCGTGCGGGCCTTGCGAAGCAACCTGCGCCTTGACGTCGATCAGCGCGTGATCGACCTCCCAGCGCAGGTTGGACAACGTCATGTCCCAGCCCAACAAGGTGAGTGCGTCGCCGATCCGGGCGCTCTGGGCGCCGTAGGGACCCGTCGCAGCCGAACCCGTGCAGGCCGCCGCGCACGCGACGGCCAGCGCCAGTACCGACGCGATCAGTGTCCGCACAACCGCGCTCAGCCCAGTCCGAGCTCGGCCAGGCCGAGCACGCTGCGGTAGGGCACACCTTCGGCCTCGATGGCCTCGGCGGCCCCGGTGGCGCGGTCCACCACGGTGGCCACCCCGACCACCTGTCCGCCGGCTTCGCGCACCGCACGCACCGCGGTCAGCGCCGACCCGCCGGTGGTGCTGGTGTCCTCCACCACCAGAACCGGCCGCCCGGTTACGTCCGCCCCTTCGATAAGACGTTGCATGCCATGGGCTTTCACCGACTTGCGCACCACAAAGGCATCGATCGGACGGCCCGGAGCATGCATGACGGCGGTCGCCACCGGGTCGGCGCCCAAGGTCAGGCCGCCCACCGCGACGTAGTCCCAGTCGTCGGTGAGTTGGCGGACCAGCCGACCGATCAGCGCGCCGGCCCGGTGGTGCAGGGTGGAGCGGCGCAGGTCGACGTAGTAGTCGGCCTCGGCACCCGAGGACAGCGTCACGCGGCCGTGCACCACCGACAGCTCGCGCACCAGCGCGGCCAGTTCGTCGCGCTCGCCGCCGTTAAGTGCGCCCACGGCCCCGCCCGAAGGTGTTGGTCAGCGTCCGCGACAGCCCGCGCGGAATCAGCCTGCTGACGCTCGTCAGGGCCTTGTACTGCACGCCCGGCACGCTGATGACATCACCGCGGGCGATGTCGGCCAGGCTGGACGCAACCACGTCGTCGACCTCCAGCCACATAAACGACGGCAGCGTGGCCATGTCGATGCCGGCGCGCTCGTGAAACTCGGTGTGCACGTAGCCCGGGCAGACCACGTGGATGCCGACGCCGGTGCCCGCCAGCCCGCCGGCCAGCCCCTCGGTGAACGACACCACCCAGGCTTTGGAGGCCGAGTACGTCGAGCCGCGCCCGGACAGCAGTCCGGCGACGCTGGCCACATTGATGACGGTGCCGGCGCCCGCGTCGACCATCGCGGGCAGCGCGGCCCGGGTCAGCTGCATCACCGCGGTGACGTTGACGTCCAGCTGTGACTGCAGCAGCGCGGGGTCGGCGGTCCAGAACTCGCCGGAGGTGCCGAAGCCGGCGTTGTTCACCAGCACCCGCACGCCGGCGCTCAACCGCTCGGCGACCTTGGCCCGGCCATCGGCGTCGGCCAGGTCGGCGGGCAGCACCTCGACATCGCAGCCGTGACTGCCCCGCAGTTCGTCTCCGAGTGCTTTCAGCCGCTTGGCATCGCGGGCGACCAGGACCAGGTCATACCCGTCGGCGGCGTAGCGGCGCGCATAGCCTTCGCCCAGCCCGGAAGTGGGCCCGGTGACCAGGGCCGTGGGTCTAGCGGGACGCGACATGACCCACAGAGTAACTGTCAGTCATTCAGAGCCGGAGATCAGCGCTGATAGTGCGCAGTCTGCCGGCCGTTGCGGCCTGCAGCCGGGACGTGCATCATGCCCGACGACTCATCGCGGGCCGTCCGGCGCCGCGGCGCCGGCTCGGCGGCTGAGGCGGCGTTGCCCGACGACGGGCTGGCCGCCCGGGACGAGGAGGCGGCTTGATCGACTGCGCTGTCCTCGGGCGCCTGGACCGCGCCGCCCGACCCCAGCGGACGGCTGGGCTGCCCGTTGCGCCGGGTCGCGGGCTTGGCTGAGCCGGCGGCGGTTTCGGACTGCTGGCGCCGCGGCGTCGGCGGCAACACCCGCAGCAGGTCGTTGAACTGGCGGACGCTGCGCAGACCCTCATCCCACTGGGCGCGGGTGCTGGTGATGGGCATGCTCACCAGGGTCCAGTTCGCCTCGTTCCACATGATCTCCGCGCAGTCCGGGGCGGTGTGGGCGAACGTGACCATCCGCCGGTCGCAGGCCCGGCGCGCCGCGTCGAGGTTGGTGGAGTAGACCATTCGCGGGCCGATCGCCCCGAGCAGCCAAATGTCGTTCTCCCGCGGCTCTTTGAGGCCCTTGAGCCGAACGTCGACGACGACGTTGGTGCTGACCTTGCGGTGCAGCGCGATCACGGTTGCGACCTCGTCCAGGTCGAAGATGTAGACCGCCTCGCCGCGGATCTGGCCGAGCACCACATTGCGGACCGGGGCGTCGCCCACCGTCGACATCACGCCGCGCTTCCAGCGTCGCAGGAGCTCGGCGGACTCCGGCTCGAAGTCGAAGCCGTGCGAGCGGGCCCAGGACTTACGACGCCTGCTGCGGCCGCGACGCTGGTCGATGTCCACATACAGCAATACCGCCGCGCCGACGAAGCACAGCGCGGACAGCGTGAACCAGAGCGGGACCATTGTGCCTAGCGTATCTGCTGTCGGCCCGGAAGCGAGAACGCTTGCCGGTTACAACCGTGCATCAGCACGTTTCAACAGGTCAACGAGGTCACTGTCACGGTTCGATGGCGTTGGAGCCGCCGAAGATGGTGGTCCCGGAACCGCTCGGACTGTAGGAGGTGTAGATCGGCTGCTGGGCGAACGGGAAGTTTCCGGTGTTCATCATGCCAGCGACGCCGGAGGCGTTCGGGCTGCTGACTTCGCCGGAGCCCGAACCCACCGTGTAGGAGTACAGCGGCTGGCCGGCGGACGTGTAGACCTGCACCGTCGTGCCGTCGGGCAGGTATCCGCTGGCCGTCGGCGTAACGCCCGACGAGGTCAACACGGAGGACGGCATGGTGCCGTACACCCCACCGGAGTCGATCACTGCTGTTACAGACTGGGGCGTCGCGCCGTCGAGACTCACGAGCAGGTTGGCGTATGGAGAACCGGAGACCGAGATCCCGTCGGTCAGCGGGTTGTCGCCGAACACCATCACCCCGTTGGCCTGGTCGAGCAGCACACCGTTGCCGAGGTCGCCCGGTAGCTCCGCGGTCGGAATGTTGTCGGGGCTCGGCCCGACAGCGTTGGCCCCGATGCCCAGCACGCCGTCGACGTCCGCCGGGCCCAGATAGTCCCCGATTGACCAGGGGCCGAAGATGTTGAAGTCCGCCGGGAACGCGAAGAGCACGGCGTCGACGCTGGTGTCAGCGGTGACGGTCTCGCCGGCGGCGTCGGTGAAGGTGACCGTGGTGGGCAGCTCCACGTAGAAGTAGTCCAGTGAGTTGCCGTACTGGCCCATGTTGAAAGCGGTGGGCAGGCCGGTGATGCCGGCCCAGTTGATGTCCGAGATCGGTATGGTCAACCCGGAGGACCCGGTGTCGACCAGCACGGGCACCGATGAGCCGCCACCCACCGAGATGTCCACCACCGGCTCAGTGGTGGCGTTAACCTGCAGCGGAACGGTGAAGGTATCCGGGATGGTGGCGTCCGAGCCGCTCGCGGCAGCACTGCCGGCCGTACTCGCGTCGGCGGCCCCACCGAACATCCACTGCTCGAGGTCGTTGATCGGGGTGTAGACCAGGTTCTGATACCAGCCCTCGAGCATGGTGTCCAGCGAGGCCAGCGCGGAACCGGGGTCGGCGTCGGCAGCGATGCCGGGATCGACCGTACTGAGCGCGTCGATGATCGGCTGGAACAGGTCGTCGAAGTCGGCCTGGGCGGCTGGCGCAACTCCGAACGCCACGACAGCCCCGACCGTCACGGTCGTACCGATCACCCGTCCCCGACGAACTGCTGACATATCCCGAAAACCTCCCCGCACCACAGCCCGTCGAGCCGCAACCGATAGCGGCCACGCTAACCCACGCAGGGGCGTAGAGCACCAGTGGATTTAGCCAAGAAACAGCCAAAAAATCCGGGGCGCGCTAGCAGGGCGGATAAGCCATCACGGTTCGATGGGGGTGCCACCGACGATGGTCTGCCCAACGCCGCTCGGGCTGTACGAGATGTAGACGGGTTGCTGGGCGAACAGCCAGTTTCCGGTGTTCATGCCGCCGCTACCGATCACGGTCGGGCTGCGCACCTCGCCTGCCTGGGACCCGACCGTGTAGGAGTACAGCGGCGTCCCGTCCTTGGCGGAGACCTCAATGGTCGTCCCGTCGGGCAGGGATCCGTTGACCGGTGTCACGCCGGAGCCTGCCAGTGCCGCGGTCGGCATGGTCCCGTAGACCCCGCCGGAGTCGATGACGGAACGCACCGCCACGGGATCAGCACCGTTGATGCTCACCTGCAGGTCGCTGACAGGGTACGTCCACGGCGCCCCCTGGATCGCGGTGCCACCTTCCAACGGGTTATCCCCGAAGATCAGCTTCCCGTTGGGCTGGTCGATCAGCACGCCGTTACCGAGGTTGCCCGGCAGATCGGCGGTCGGAATGTGGTCGGGAGTGGGTCCGAGCGCGTTGGGTCCGATCCCCAGGACGCCGGTGGAGGTGCCGGCCAAGTAGTCCTCGATGGACCACGGGCCGAAGATGTTGAAGTTCGCCGGGAACGCGAAGAGCACCGCATCGACCGAGGTGTCGGCGGTGACCGTGTCCCCGCCGACGCCGGTAAACGTGACCGTGGTGGGCAGTTCCGCATAGAAGTAGTTCAGGTTGCCGCCGAACTGGCCGATGTTGAAGCCGGTGGGCAGGCCGGTGATGCCGAAGGGGTTGATGTTCCAGATCGGTATGACGAGTCCGGCCGCGCCGGTGTCAACCAGCACATCGGTCTGCGCACCACCGCCCACCGAGACGCTGACCACCGGCTGGGTGCCGAGCTTGACGTCCATCGGGACGGTGAAGTTGTCTGGGACGTTGGTGCTGTCCGCGTCGTACGCGACGGCACTGCCGGGCAGATCCGGACCGAACAGCCACGGCGCGATGCCGTGCAGCGGGGTGTAGACGAGGTCCTGGTACCAACCGTCGACCAGGGAGTCCCACGAGGCCAGCGCCGAGCCCGGGTCGGTGTCGGTCGCGATGCCGGGGTCGACCATGCTGAACGCATCGATGATGGGCTGGAACAAGTCGTCGAAGTCCGCGTTCGCCGCGGGTGCGGTGGTCAGCGGAGCCGTCCCGAGCACCACGAACGCGCCTACCGTGCCGAGTGCACCCACCAGGCGATCGCGCCGATGCGACATAACCGAACCCTCCAAGTTAACGACGATATTAGAAAATATCGGACTCTCTCAGTTCTCGGTAGGCTAACTCATCAGCTTTGCCACCGCATCTGCTAGGGGACAGACGGGCAACGTAAAGATCCCCCGAACGGTGTTCGGGGGACCCTTACTTCTTCGCGCTCAGCCCAAGATCAGCGAGTCGCCGTCGGGACTGATGTTGACCGGCACGACGTCGCCGTCGTGCACCTCACCGGCCAGAAGCAGCTTGGCCAGCTGGTCGCCGATGGCCTGCTGGATCAGCCGGCGCAGCGGCCGCGCCCCGTAAACGGGGTCGAAGCCACGGTCGGCCAGCCACTTCTTGGCTTCCAGCGACACCTCCAGGGTCAGCCGGCGCTGCGCCAACCGCTTGCTCAGCTGTTCGAGCTGGATGTCGACGATCCGGACCAGGTCCTCGGGGTTGAGGCCCTCGAAGATCAGCACGTCGTCGAGCCGGTTGATGAACTCCGGCTTGAACGCCGCCCGCACCGCGGCCATCACCTGCTCGTCGGTACCACCGTGACCCAGGTTGGAGGTCAGGATCAGGATGGTGTTGCGGAAGTCCACGGTGCGGCCCTGCCCGTCGGTGAGCCGACCCTCGTCGAGCACCTGCAGCAGCACGTCGAACACGTCCGGGTGCGCCTTCTCCACCTCGTCGAACAGCACCACCGTGTAGGGCCGGCGGCGCACCGCCTCGGTCAGCTGACCGCCCTGGTCGTAGCCGACATAGCCGGGGGGCGCCCCGACCAGCCGCGCTACCGAGTGCTTCTCGCCGTACTCGCTCATGTCGATGCGGACCATCGCCCGTTCGTCGTCGAAGAGGAAGTCGGCCAGCGCCTTGGCCAGCTCGGTCTTGCCGACACCGGTGGGACCCAGGAACAGGAACGAACCCGTCGGCCGGTTGGGGTCGGCGACCCCGGCCCGGCTGCGCCGCACCGCGTCCGACACCGCCTGCACCGGCTTGCGCTGCCCGACGACGCGGCGGCCCAGCTCCTCTTCCATCCGCAGCAGCTTGGCGGTCTCGCCCTCCAGCAGTCGCCCGGCCGGGATGCCGGTCCAGGCGCTCACCACATCGGCGATGTCGTCGGGTCCGACCTCTTCCTTGAGCATGAGGTTCTCTTGAGCCCGAGCGGCCGGGATCGCCGCCTCGAGTTTCTTCTCCACCTCGGGGATACGCCCGTAGCGCAGCTCGGCCGCCTTGGCCAGGTCGCCGTCGCGTTCGGCGCGGTCGGATTCGCCGCGCAGGGTTTCCAGCTGCTCCTTGAGTTCGCGGACGACGTCGATGGCGTTCTTCTCGTTGTGCCACCGGGTGGTCAGTTCGGCCAGTTTTTCCTTGTGGTCGGCCAGCTCAGCACGTAGCTTCTCCAGCCGGTCTTTGGATGCGTCGTCCTCTTCCTTCTCGAGCGCCATCTCTTCGATCTCCAGCCGGCGCACCAGCCGCTCGACCTCGTCGATCTCGACGGGCCGGGAGTCGATCTCCATCCGCAGGCGCGAGGCGGCCTCGTCGACCAGGTCGATGGCCTTGTCCGGCAGGAAGCGGGCGGTGATGTAGCGGTCACTCAAGGTGGCCGCCGCGACCAGCGCGGAGTCGGTGATCCGCACACCGTGGTGCACCTCGTAGCGGTCCTTGAGGCCGCGCAGGATGCCGATGGTGTCCTCAGCCGACGGTTCGCCGACGTAGACCTGCTGGAAGCGCCGCTCCAGCGCGGCGTCCTTCTCGATGTACTTGCGGTACTCCTCCAGCGTGGTGGCGCCGACCAGCCGCAGCTCGCCGCGGGCCAGCATCGGCTTGATCATGTTGCCGGCGTCCATCGCGCCCTCGCCGGTGGCGCCGGCGCCGACGATGGTGTGCAGCTCGTCGATGAAGGTGATGATCTGCCCCGCGGAGTTCTTGATCTCATCGAGGACGGCCTTGAGGCGTTCCTCGAACTCGCCGCGGTACTTGGCCCCGGCCACCATCGAGCCCAGGTCCAAGGAGACGACGGTCTTGTCGCGCAGGCTGTCCGGGACGTCGCCGGCGATGATGCGCTGGGCCAGGCCCTCGACGATCGCGGTCTTGCCGACGCCGGGCTCACCGATGAGCACCGGGTTGTTCTTGGTGCGTCGACTCAAAACCTGTACGACACGGCGGATTTCGGTGTCGCGGCCGATGACCGGGTCGAGCTTGCCTTCGCGGGCTTGCGCGGTCAGGTCGGTGGAGTACTTCTCCAACGCCTGGTAGCTGGCCTCCGGGTCGGCACTGGTGACCCGCGCGCTGCCGCGCACCTTGACGAAGGCCTCCCGCAGGGCCTGCGGGGAAGCACCGTGGCCGGTCAGCACCTTGGCCACGTCGGAGTCTCCGGTGGCCAGGCCCACCATCAGGTGTTCGGTGGAGACGTACTCGTCGTCCATCTCGGTGGCCAACTGCTGGGCGGTGGTGATCGCCGCCAGCGACTCGCGGGCCAACTGCGGTTGCGCACTGGAACTGGCCACCTGCGGCGCCAGGTCGATCAGGCGCTGCGCTTCGCTGCGGATGGTCGCCGGATCCACCCCGACCGCCTCCAGCAGCGGCGCGGCGATCCCTTCGTTCTGGGTCAGCAGGGCCTGCAGCAGGTGTGCGGGCCGGATTTCCGGGTTGCCGGCGGCGGTGGCCGTCTGCAAAGCCGCCGTCAAGGCCGCCTGCGTCTTGGTGGTCGGGTTGAACGAGTCCACGACACCTCCATTCGGGGTCAGAGCGAGCCTAGAACGGCCCGCCAAAAATGCTTGTCGTGAAGTCCAACGCCGTCAAGGTTGAGTCTGTTCCACTCAAGTCTATTTTGATCGCCGAGGCCGCGCGTCATGCATGCCGGCGCACTGTCAGGCGCCTACGCCATCCGCCTGGTGCTCGCAGGCCTCGGCTGACGGCCGCGTCCAGAGG
Source organism: Mycobacterium sp. IDUB_21 (assembly GCF_055419425.1). Taxonomy (NCBI): domain Bacteria; kingdom Bacillati; phylum Actinomycetota; class Actinomycetes; order Mycobacteriales; family Mycobacteriaceae; genus Mycobacterium; species Mycobacterium sp. IDUB_21. The sequence continues at coordinate 288,400 of NZ_JBVAXQ010000004.1, forward strand.
TAGAGGCCGATCCAGGCGCCGTAGCCGAGCGCCATCCCGGCATACATCACGGCCGGATCGGTCTGACCATGGACGCTGAGGTAGAGCACGGCTCCGGCCAGTAGTGCCGGCAGCACCGCCGCGCGACGCCTCATCGCGAACGCACCGGCAACGAGTGCGATCGACACGATCAGCAGCCCCGGGCTGACCCGATGCAGCACGTCGAGCAGGGCGCCGAACCGTCCCGGGGAGCCACCGGAGCCGTGCGCGGCATGGCCCGCGCCCGCAGCAGCGGATGCCCCCGCACCGAGTGCGACCAGAATCGCCGGCAGGCAGCAGGCCAGCGTGCAGGTCAATGCGGCGATCACGCCCGTCATGCCGATCCGGCGACCCGCCTTGGAGGTGCGCCGGCGCCGATCAGGACATTCGCGCGTGGGTGACATATCCGCCTTCCGGGTGACTTTCCCCGAACCTATACCCGGTACGGGTATCGAGCAACCCGACGCCGTCATCGCCGATTTCGGGCGACCCAACGGCTACCGTGCTGCCCATGACGTCCGGCTTGGGTTCGGTGTGGACCGCGTTGATTCCGCTCGCGCTGGTGGTGGCGCTCTCCCCGATCACCGTGATCCCGGCGGTGCTGGTGCTGCACACTGCGCGCCCGCGCGAGACGGGGCTGGCATTCCTCATCGGCTGGCTGGCCGGCCTGACCGCGCTCACCGCCGCCTTCGTGGCCGCATCCGGTCTGCTTGGCGGCTTGCGGACGACGCCTCCGGGTTGGGCATCGTGGCTGCGGATCGCGGTCGGCGTGGCGCTGATCGCGTTCGGCGTCTACCGCTGGTTGACCCGGCACGGACACGGCGAGATGCCCGGTTGGATGCGCTCTTTCACGTCGATGACCCCGCCGCGCGCCGGGCTGACAGCCGCGGCGCTGGCGGTGATCCGACCGGAGGTGTTGTTCATGTGCGCGGCCGCCGGCCTGGCCATTGGCAGCGCCGGATTGGGCACGGCGGGCACCTGGCAGGCAAGCGTGCTCTTCGTTGCCATCGCCGCAGCGACGGTCGTGATCCCGATTCTGGGCTACCTGACTGCCAGCCACCGGCTTGACCCGGCGCTGGGACGGCTCAAGGACTGGATGGAGCAGCAGCACGCCGCGCTGGTCGCGATCATCCTGGTTCTCATCGGTGCGATGGTGGTCTACAACGGAATTCACGCGCTCTAGCCGGTATCGCCGCTGGCCAGCATAAAATCGCCAGCGTGGGCCTTGACGACCGTGACGCGCTGCAGGTGTTGCGCGACGCGTTCGCAGTCCCGGACGGCACCGAGAGTTTCGTCGGCCGTCTGTTCACCCGCTGGTTCGGCACCAACCCGTCGGCCCGAGATCTGTTCCCCGCCGACCTGGCCGCCACCCGCATCGCATTCGCCCAGGCCATGAGCTGGGTCTACGGCGAGTTCATCGCCCAGCGCGCCCAGGAGCCGATCTCGTTCTTGGCGCAACTCGGCCGAGATCACCGCAAATACGGTGTGAAGCAACACCATTACGACACCATGGGTCAAGTGCTCTACGTCGCGCTGCGTGACGAACTCGGCGACAGCTGGACGCCTGCGGTCGACGCCGCCGCCCGCGAGTCACTGAATCTGGTCACCGGGGTGATGGGCGGTGCCGCCGACGCCGAAGACGGCCCGGCCTGGTGGGACGGCACCGTCGTCGAGCACCTGCGGCTCTCCCGCGACATAGCCGCTATCCGGATCCAGCTCGACCATCCACTGCCCTACCATCCGGGCCAGTACGTCAAAGTCGAGGTGCCGCAGTGCCCACGGTCATGGCGCTACCTCTCACCTTCCATGCCCGCCGACGAGACCGGCGCCATCGAGTTCCACGTGCGCGCGGTCTCCGGCGGGCTGGTCAGCACCGCGATCGTCAACGAGACCCGGCCCGGTGACCGGTGGCGGCTGTCCAGCCCGCACGGCGGCCTGCACATCGACCGCGAGGCCGGCGACGTGCTGATGGTGGCGGGTAGCACCGGGCTGGCACCACTGCGAGCGATCATCATGGACCTGACCCGCTGGGGTGTGAACCCGCGCGTACACCTGTTCTTCGGGGCCCGCTACCCGTGCGAGCTGTACGACCTGCCCACCCTGTGGCAGATCGCGGCGCACAACCCGTGGCTGTCGGTGACCCCGGTGTCGGAGTACGCGAAAGATCCGGACTGGGCCGCCGACTACCCCGATGTGACGCCGCCGCGGGGCCTGCACCTGCGGCAGACCGGGCAGTTGCCGGATGTGGTCACCCGCTACGGCAGCTGGGGTGACCGGCAGATCCTGATCTGCGGTGGTCCGGAGATGACGCGGGCCACCGCAGCCGCATTGATTGCCAAAGGGGCTCCTGCTCAACGCCTTCAACACGACCCATTGTCGGAGTGACCATGACTGAGTTCAAGGCCTGCACACTGCGTGATCCCTCGTCGGAGCTGACGGCGACGTTCGTCCCGAGCGCCGGGATGATCGGCACCTCACTGTCCGACGGCGGTGTGGAGTTGCTCGGCCAGCGCAGGGGCCTGCAGGCTTATGTCTCCGATTCCAAGACCATGGGCATCCCACTGCTGTATCCGTGGGCGAACCGGTTGAGCGGCAACGGATACCGCGTCCGCGGAACCGAGGTCACGCTCACTCCCGGCACCGGCGGGGTGCACACCGATGAGCACGGCGCCCCGATTCACGGCACGCTGGCCGGAGACCCCGGATGGCGGGTGGGCGAGCAGTCAGAGTCGGCGTTGACCGCCGAACTCGACTTCGGCTCGCGGCCGGAGTTGTTGGCGTCCTTCCCGTTCCCGCACCTGCTGAGCTTGGCCGTCACCCTCGCGGACCACACCCTGACGGTGCGCACCACGGTCACCGCCACCACCGGCGCGGCGGTGCCGCTGTGCTTCGGGTTCCACCCGTATCTGCAGCTGCCCCGCGCGCCCCGGGATCAGTGGCGCATCGAGACGCCGGCTATGCGCTCCCGGCTCATCGACACTCGCGGCATCCCCACCGGGGAGACCCGACCCCACCCGGCAAGCACCGACTTGTTGGGTGCCAAGGTGTTTGACGACGGCTTCGATGAAGTGTCCGCCGGGGCGCTGTTCGCGGTCTCCGGCGCCGGCCGACGTATCGAGGTGCACTTCGACGAGGGGTATCCGGCGGCACAGATCTACGCGCCGGCCACCGAAGACGTGATCTGCTTCGAGCCGATGGCCGCGCCCACCGATGCGCTGCGCCGCGGCGGTTATCGGGTGGCCCGCCCGGGCGAACCCGGCGTGGCCCAGTTCTCCATTCACGTCCCTTGAGCGCGAGCGTGCGCGTCCCCGGCCGACATGCCGACAAAATTGCCGGGTTTACGCACGCTCACGCTAGGGGCGGCGCGGCTTCCAGACCACCACGGCGGTGCTCTTGGGGACCACCGCGATCTCGCGGCGCTGGTTGGCGCGCAACATGTCCAGCTCGGCCGCCATCTCCTTGATCCGCGACTGCAGCGCCTCGACCTGGTTGGTCAGCTCGATGATCCGCTTGATGCCGGCCAGGTTGACGCCCTCGTCGTGCGAGAGCCGCTGTACCTCACGCAACAGATCCACATCTCGCTCCGAGTAGCGGCGTCCACCACCGGAGCTGCGGCCCGGACTGACCAACCCGATCCGGTCATACGTCCGCAGCGTCTGCGCATGCATACCGGCCAGCTCGGCGGCCACCGAGATCAGGAAGGTCCGGGAGTTTTCGGATTTGCTCATGACCGGTTGCCCGCCCATCCGGACCTCGGGTCGAACCCGCTGGACCGCTCCGCTGCCGCATACGCCTCGAGTGCATCCTGCGCGGGGCCCTCCAGATTCGGCGGGACCGCGACCTTCACGGTGACCAGCAGGTCGCCGTTGCCGCCGCCACGCTTGGGCACACCGCGCCCACGCACCCGCAGAATCCGGCCGTCGGCGGTTCCCTTGGGAACACGAACGCCGACTTTGCCGTCCAGCGTCGGCACCGAAAGCGTGGTGCCCAGAGCAAGTTCGGAGAAGCTGACCGGGATGGTGACCGTCAGGTCGTCGCCGTCACGGCTGAAGACCTTGTCCGGGCGCACCCGCACCGTCACGTACAGGTCGCCGGACGGTGCCCCGCGCAGCCCCGCCTCGCCTTGGCCGGCCAGCCGAATCCGTTGGCCGTCTTCGACTCCCGGTGGAATTCGCACGTTGATGGTACGGGTGCGGGCCGCCCGTCCGGTCCCCCTGCACTCGGAGCACGGGTGCTCGATGAGCGACCCGCTGCCGCGGCAGTCGGTACACGGCTCGGAGAAGCCGAAGGCGCCCTGGTTGCTGCTGATCACCCCGGATCCGTTGCAGGACGAGCACACTTTCGGGCTGGTCCCGGGCCGGGCGCCACTGCCGTGGCAGTTGGTGCACGGTGCGGCACTGGTCAGCCGCAGGGGCATCTCCACGCCCTTGGTGGCCTCCAGGAAGCTCAGCTCGGAGTCGGTTTCCAGGTCGTTTCCGCGCCGCGGCCGGCTGGGCCGCTGCTGCGCGCCGCGCCCGAACAGCCCGCCGAAGAGATCGCCGATGTTGGCCCCACCGGTCTGACCGGCGGCGCCGAACAGGTCGTTGAGGTTGAACTCGCTGCCGTCGCCTCCGGTGGAAAACCGATCGAAGTTGCCGCCGCCGAAGCCGGCGCCGCCATTGCGCCGTCCGAACCCGCCGCCGGCGAACAGTCGCCGGGTTTCGTCGTATTCCTTGCGCTTGGCCTCGTCGGACAACACGCTGTAGGCCTCGGACACGGCCTTGAAGCGCTCCGCAGCAGCCGGGTTGTTCGGGTTCTTGTCCGGATGCAGTGCAGACGCCAACTTGCGGTAGGCGCTCTTGACGTCCTTCTCGGTAGCGTCGGAGGCGACGCCCAACTCCTTGTAGAAGTCCTTCTCGACCCATTCACGCTGAGCCATGACGCGTCACCTCCTCACCTGATCAATTCTCGCCGGCTTCTTCGTCTTCGGCTTCGCCGCTGTCCTCGCCGGCGTCCGGAACGGTGTCGACCACTCCGACCATCGCGTGGCGCAACACCTGCTCACCGAGTTTGTAGCCCTGCCGCATCACGGTGCCGATCACCGAACGGGTGCCGTCACCCTCATGCTGGACAGCCTCGTGCAGCAGCGGGTCGAACTCGTCGCCCTCGGCGCCGAACGCCGACAGACCCAGTCCGCTGAGTACGCCGGACAGCTTGTCCGCCACCGCTTTCAACGGCCCGGATTCGAGATCGCCGTGACTGCGGGCGCGGTCCAGGTCATCAAGGATCCCAAGCAGTTCGGTCACCACCGCGCCTTTGGCCCGGTCTACAACGCCCTGCTGATCGCGCAGCGCCCGCTTGCGATAGTTGGCGAAGTCCGCCTGCACCCGCTGCAGGTCGGCGGTCAGTTCCGCGACCTGGTCGACCTCGCCACCGTCGGCGACCGGTTCCGCCGGTGCCGGCCCACTTGGGGCCGGCCCGGCAGAACTCGCGCGCACTTCACCGGTTTCCGGGTCAATGCGGCGCTTGTCGGTCACGGTGATCGTCTCCGGAGTCGGCTCGCGTGATTCGCCTTCGCTCACTTGGGCTCCTCGTCGACCACTTCGGCGTCCACGACGTCGTCGGGGCCGGCGGACGCACCGCCCTCTCCGTCACCGGCGGCCTGCTCGGCCTGGGTGGCCTCGTAGATCGCCTGACCCAGCGCCTGCGATTCGACGCCCAGCTTCTCCATCGCCGACTTGATGGCAGCGATATCGGTGCCTTCCAGCGCCTTCTTGGCCTCACCGATGGCGGCGTCGACCTTGGCGAGGGTGTCCTCGGGAACCTTCGAACCGCCCTCAGCCTCGCGTTGTTCGGTGACGAACTTTTCGGTCTGGTAGACCAGCGACTCGGCCTGGTTGCGAACGTCGGCCTCTTCCCGACGCTTGCGGTCCTCGTCCGCGTGCGCCTCGGCGTCCTTGATCATCCGGTCGATCTCCTCCTGGGAAAGGCCGGAGCCCTCCTGGATCTTGATCGTGTTCTCCTTGCCGGTGCCCTTGTCCTTGGCGGTGACGTGCACGATGCCGTTGGCGTCGATGTCGAAGGTGACCTCGATCTGCGGCACACCGCGCGGAGCCGGCGGGATACCGGTCAGCTCGAAGGAGCCGAGCAGCTTGTTGTGCGAGGCGATCTCGCGCTCACCCTGGAAGACCTGAATCTGCACCGACGGCTGGTTGTCGTCGGCGGTGGTGAAGGTCTCGCTCCGCTTGGTCGGGATGGTGGTGTTGCGCTCGATCAGCTTGGTCATCACCCCACCCTTGGTCTCAATACCAAGCGACAGCGGGGTGACGTCAAGCAGCAGAACGTCTTTCACCTCGCCCTTGAGCACACCGGCCTGCAGCGCGGCACCCACGGCGACAACCTCATCGGGGTTGACACCCTTGTTGGGCTCCTGGCCGCCGGTCAGCTCCTTGACCAGCTCGGTCACCGCGGGCATCCGGGTGGAACCGCCCACCAGCACCACGTGGTCGATGTCGGACACCGGGATTCCGGCGTCCTTGATCACCGACTGGAACGGCTTGCGGGTGCGGTCCAGCAGATCCTGGGTGATCTTCTGAAACTCCGAACGGGTCAGCTGCTCGTCGAGGAACAACGGATTCTTGTCGGCGTCGACGGTGATGTAGGGCAGGTTGATCGAGGTGCTCTGCGAGCTCGACAGCTCGATCTTGGCCTTCTCGGCCGCTTCACGCAGCCGCTGCATCGCCATCTTGTCCTTGGTCAGGTCGATGCCCGAGGTGCCCTTGAACTTGTCGACCAGCCACTCGACGACGCGGTCATCCCAGTCGTCGCCACCGAGGTGGTTGTCACCGGAGGTGGCCCGCACCTCGACCACGCCCTCGCCGATCTCCAGCAGCGAGACGTCGAAGGTGCCGCCGCCGAGGTCGAAGACCAGAATGGTCTGTTCCTTCTGGCCCTTGTCCAGGCCGTAGGCCAATGCGGCCGCGGTCGGCTCGTTGACGATGCGCAGCACGTTCAGCCCGGCGATCTGGCCGGCTTCCTTGGTGGACTGGCGCTGGGCGTCGTTGAAGTAGGCGGGCACGGTGATGACCGCGTCGGTGATGTCCTCACCGAGGTAGGCCTCCGCGTCGCGCTTGAGCTTCATCAGCACGCGGGCGCTGATCTCCTGCGCGGTGTAGTCCTTGCCGTCGATCTCGACTTTCCAGTCGGTGCCCATGTGGCGCTTGACCGAGCGGATGGTGCGGTCGACGTTGGTGACCGCCTGGTTCTTTGCGGGCTGGCCGACCAGTACCTCGCCGTTACGGGCGAACGCGACGACCGACGGGGTGGTGCGCGAGCCCTCCGAGTTGGCTACGACGACGGGATCGCCGCCCTCCAGCACCGAGACGCAAGAGTTGGTGGTCCCGAGGTCGATTCCGACAGCACGAGCCATTGTGGTTTCCTCCCTGATTGACGATTCCCTAGTCTGAGCGGACTGCGCTCAAGGATGCGCTTCCGCGGTCCTGCTGTCAACTCAGACTTGAGTGCTTGTGACTCAACTTATCGAACTGGTCAACGGGCGACGTCGCGCGTTTGTTCCCGGCGGGACGGGAGTGGCCGTCCACATCGGCGGCCGGGGGCCAATGAGGTTAGTCCGACTGGACTAATCAAGGTAGGCTGGCTGCGTGTCCACCGTCAACATCCACGATGCGAAGACGCACTTGTCGAGCCTCCTGGCCCGGGTCGAAAACGGTGAGACGATCACGATCGCGCGTGCTGGCAGGCCGATCGCCGATCTCGTCCCGCATCCGCGCGTCCATATCGCCTTTGGCATCGCCGGCGGGCGGCTCGACTACGACGACGAGCACTTCGACGACGTCGACCCCGCCATCAGCGCCCTGTTCGGAACCGGATGACCGGTCTGCTGCTGGACACTCATGTCCTGCTCTGGCTGCTTGAAGACAGTCCCCGGCTGGGGCCGCAGGCGCGAGACCGGATCACCGGGGGCGAGAGTGTGTTCGTCTCCGCCGCCAGCATGTGGGAGATGTCCATCAAGGCCAACCTCGGCAAGCTCACCCTGCCGCCCGACCTGGAGGGCTTGACCGACCGGTCCGGGCTGCGTGACCTGCCGGTCAGCCGCCGCCACGCGCTGGCAGCAGACCTCGCCGCTCTGCCGCACCGGGACCCGTTCGACGCGATGCTGGTCGCGCAGGCCGCGATCGAGCGCCTGACCCTGCTCACGGCCGACGCGAAACTCCTCAACGCCCTGCCCGGCGCCGTGGACGCAAGACGCTGAACCCAAGGATCATTCAGCAATCAGCCGTCGACGACCGTCACGATGCCCGTCGGCGCGTCGAGGTCCTGCAGGGTTCGCGCGGCGGCGGTGTCGATGTGCACACGGGGCGCCGGAGGAAGTTCTCCCGGGTAGTAGGTGCCGGGCCCGTAGAACAGGCCGTAGCGCAGGACGACGCCGTTGACGGCGAGCACGGCTTCCTCGAGTGCGGCGACCGCGTCTGCTTCCGGGCCGGGGCGCATCGTCCACGCAACGCTTTGGGCAACGAACTTCGTCGGCTTCAGGCCCTCCAACGCGTCGATGAGATTTCGGGTGCCCTCGACCCGTATCCGGGCATTGAGCAGCGACACCTCGGGCAGATCTCCCAGATCGTCGGGAAGATCGGTCAGCTCATGCAGAACCAGGTCGGGCGCAAACCCACGAACGGCGCTCGTCAGGGCCAGCCGGTCGAAGACGTCGCAGACGATCGGTTGGGCTCCCATGGCAGCCAACCTGTCGGCCTTCTCGGCTGATCTCGTCATCGCCCCGACGCTATGGCCCGCCTGCGCCAGCATCGGGACGAGCCGGCTGCCGATGACTCCCGAAGCGCCCGCGAAGAAGATGCGCCTTCCCGCGGGGGTCATGCCGCGACCTTCGCGGCCAGGGCGGCCAACTTGGCATCGAGTTCTTCGGCGGCCGCCAGCAGCGCGGGGTTTTCTTCGATCACCATCAGCGAGGACGGTTTGAGGTAGGTCAAACTGCTGGCGCCGTTCTCCTCGTCGACCAGCAGCAACTCCACCGGAGCGAACAGTCCCGCGGTCACGTCGTGGCGCAACATCGTGATCGCGATCAGCGGGTTGCCGATGATGACGCGCAACACCTTGCGGTCGATGCCTGCCTTCGTGATCCAGCCGCCATGGTCGAAGATCGTGAACAGCATGAATCCGCCTGGGCCGACATGGGATTCGACCTTATTGCGGTACGCGTCCCAGCTGGCGAAGTCCTTGCCGAGGTCGTCGATGGGAACCGGGCGGTCGCCGACCTCGGCGAGCAACGCGGCAACCAGCTCGTCGTAGCTCTTGGTGCTCTCGTAGCGCACCCGCACGCCGGAGAAGCGGGTCTCACGCGGGCAAGACTGCGACACGATCCACCTCCTCGACATCGGCATCCGCGGGTTCTTCGAAACGGTCCCGGACATGCGCACGTGGGGTGCGATCCACCAGCAGGCTCAGCAGATCCGGGCGGCTGTAGTGACCGCGCGAATCCATCTGCGACTTGCGGGCATCGATCAGCGAGAAGTCCAGGTCGGCGATCACCTCGCCCTCACCGAAAAGCAGTGGCTCACCGAGCAGCTCGCCGTGCGGGGTGATGATCGCGGTGAAGCACCCGCCTGAGATCGGACCGATCGGGCACCCGGTGTCCGCCATGATCCGCGCCTGTTGATCGGCATCCAGCCAGGCGGTGGCGTTCACGACGAAGGCGGCCGACTCCAGGGCATGATTGCGCATGCTGATCTCGACCTGTTGGGTGAACAGTTCACCGGCAAACGATCCCGGCCACATCCCTGCGTGGATCTGCTCGCCGTCGGCGATCAAGGCGTAGCGGGCCAGCGGGATGTAGTGCTCCCAGCAGGCCAGCTGGCCGACCCGGCCGACCGCGCTGTCGACGGCACGCAGCCCGCTGCCATCGCCCTGCCCCCAGATCATCCGTTCGTGATAGGTCGGCATGATCTTGCGCCGGCGCTGCAGCAGGCTGCCGTCGGCGTCGAACAGCAGCTGCGTGTTGTACAGCGAGCCGCCGTCGCGCTCGCTGACACCGATGGAGACCACCATTTCGGCTTGCCTAGCCGCGGCTGCGATCGCATCGACCTCGGGCGACGGGATCGTCACGGCCTGCTCCATCAAGGTGAGGTGTTGCGGGCGCATCTCGAAGGGGCGCTGCACGAACGAGAAGTACGGGTAGTACGGGATCACCGTTTCGGGAAAGACCGCGAATTGCACACCTTGGCGTGACAGCTGCTCGATCTTGGCCACCACCCGTGCGACGGTCCCTTCCCGGCTGTAGAGGACCGGGCTGATCTGCACGGCGGCGGCTCGAATCTGATTCATTTTCGGCGTCCTTTCTATTGTGTCTCAACGATTGTCGAACTGCCGGCCGGCAGCACGCCGAGGTGTTTCAGATCCGCGACGTACTTTTCGATCAGTTCTGGCGACAGCTGCGGGATGTCCTCGCCGTCACCGAGTTGCGCGTCCTGGACCGCGGCGCGGAAGGCCGCCGTCGGCGCCGGGGCGCCGCGCAGCGGTTGCTGCGGTTTCCGGTAGGCGTCCAGCAGCGGCAGCACGCTGTGCCGGCGCAGCTTTTCCGGAAGCAACCGCAACGCCGTTTCGAAGCGCGCCAACCATGCGTCGTAGTCATCGATGCGATCGATCGGTTGACCGGCATCGCCGAGCCAATCGGCAAAGGTGTCCAACGAGATACCGTCGTCGTGGGGGTTCATCACGTCGAAGGATCGGAATCCGCCGGCGCCGCGCGCGCCCAGGACCGCAATCGCCTCGGCGACGAAATCAACCGGCAAGCCGCTGTAGTGCGCGCGCGGCCGCTCACCGGAGGGCCCGGTCTCGTAGAAAGACCGTGGCGCGAGGCCTGTGACAAGCAGGCTGAAGACCAGTCGGGTGAACGCGTCGGGGACGTTGAGCTGTCCGGTAAAGCGGCGGTGCGCGAGGATCATGTCCGATCGGAAGACCGTCACCGGCAGCGCGCAGTGGTCAAACGCCTGCCGCAGCAACACCTCCCCAGCCCACTTACTGTTGGCGTAGCCGCTGGCGTAGCCGTCGCCGATAGCCCGGACCGGGTTGATCTCGCGGATGTCGCCGTCCTCGGTGAAGGCGGCCGGGTCGACCGTCATGGCAACAGCCACCGTCGACAGGAACGTGATCGGCTTGATCCGGGTGGTGATCGCCAGCCGGATCACCTCCGCGGTGCCGACGACGTTCGGGCCGAACAGCTGCTCATAGGGCAGTACGTGGTTGACCAGGGCGGCCGCGTGCACGATCAGATCCACGCTGCGCCCCAGCCGGCTCCAGGTGGCCTCGTCCAGCCCGAGGTCGGGTTCACCGATGTCGCCGGCAATGACCTCGAGATGCTCGGCCGCCAGCGCACGGAAACGCCGCCGCAGCCCGTCGTCGCCGCTGTCGAACATCTGCTCCAGGCGCACCCACGCCGCCGCGTCGTCGCTGCCGCGCACGATGCAGATCAGTGTGCCGCCGGTCTGAGAGAGCCTTTCCAGCCACTGCAAGGCGATGAACCGGCCGAGATAGCCGTTGGCGCCGGTGAGCAGCACGGTGCGCGGCTCGCCGGTGACGTGCGGACGCGTCAGCGCCTCGGCCAGCGTCGTGGCATCGATGAATTTGTCCAGGGTCACCTCGCTCGCCCGTAACGTCGCCGCGTCGGGCCCGTGCACCGTGGCGCTTGTGGGGCGCGTTGAAGCGCCTCCCTGTTGCGCCACCACGTGGTTCGCCAGCTGCTCGAGGGTGGACGTGGGGCTGATGATGACTCCCACGGGCACGTCGACTCGGAAGACGTCGTGCAGCAGCTCCGAGAACGTCAGGGCGGACAGCGAGTCGCCGCCAAGATCGGTGAAGTGGGCGTCCGGGTCCACGTCGACGCCCGCGGAGCCGAGTACCGCGACCGCGGCCCGGCGCACGGTGTCGAGCACCGGCTGGTCGGTCGCGGAGTTGCGCAGCGCATGCAGTTCGTCCGCCTGCGCCAGCTCGATATCGGTGTAGAGCTGCTCGAGTCGCCGGCCGTAGCGCGCTGTGAGCGCGGGGCGCAACAGCTTCCCGACGCCCGAGACGAGGCCGGCTGCGGCGGTGAAGGGTGCTGTCTCGATCAGGAAGTCGACCGGGACCTCATAAGACTGCAGCTCGGCCGCTTTGGCGGTCTGCCGCAGCGAATCGCGGAGCACGGCCTTCAGCTCGCCGGCGTCGTCGGCGAATTGCTCACGAACCTGGGGTGTCGGAACGATCACCGCGAGCAGGTACGAGCGTTCGCTGTTGCCGTAGACGAATATCTGGCCCACCCCGGGTGCCGCGGCGAAAACCGCATCCAAGCGCGCGACCGCGACGAACTCACCCTGCGCGAGCTTGAGCACGTTTCGGCTGCGGTCGACGTAGGCCAACCGGTCCGGTGCCAGCTCGGCCATCACATCACCGGTGCGGTAGTAGCCGTCGTTGTCGAAGACCTCGGCAGTGACGTCGGGGCGCTTGAAATACCCCATCGTGGCGGTCGCCGATTTGATCAGCAGTTCACCGCGCGGATGCGGCCGGTCGGTGGTGAAGTACCCGAGTTCGGGGACGTCGACGAGCTTGTAGTCCAGCACCGGCGGCCGAAGGATGGCGCCGTCCCGGGTGACCCCGCCGACCTCGGTCAAGCCGTAGCCGTCGGAGAGGTGCACCTGCAGTGCCGAATCGAGAAACGCCGCCATCGCCGGGGCCAGCGGCGCGGTACCGACGAACCCGCCCAGCACCCGGCCGCCGAGCAGGCCGTCGCGTAATTCCGCTGCCGCCTCGGCCGCCGCGGCCTCGGGGGTGGCGCCGCCGGCGATCAATCCGGCCACCGCGCTGCGGTGGCGCTGGTAGAGCATGTCGATCACTCTGGGTACCAGCGGAAGCTCGGTGGGGCGCACCAGTGACCAGTCGTCGAACAGCGTCGACAGGTCGGGCTCGGCTACGAAATAGCTTGTGCCGCCGGCTATGAACGACGAGACCAGCGGCAGCCGGCCGCCGAGGTGGTTGAGCGGCATGAAGTTGACGTTGAACACCGGTGTCTCCGACGACGAGAGAAACGTTGACGCCGCCGTCCACAGCTTCGTGAGCGTCCGTTCGGAGTGCATGGCGCCCTTCGGTGCGCCGGTACTGCCCGAGGTGTAGAGAATCATCGCCAGCCGCTCGTCGGTGCCTGCGGTGAAGAGCGGCTCGGGCGGCAGCGCGCGGCCGCGCTGAACTACGTCGTCGAGCGTCTCGACGACGACCGGGACGCCGGCGCCGCGGATGCGCTCGCGAGCCCGTGCCAGCGCCTCCCGGTGCGCATCGAGTTCCGGCTGATGGTCGAAGATCAGCACGTGGCGCAGCGACGGGCTGTCCAATGCCGATTCCAGCGTAAGCTCCAGGTATGCGGCGCCCACCGCCACCACCCGCGGCTGCACCTCGGTGACGATCGACCTCAGCTGCGATGCAGAAGCGGTGTGCTGCAACGGCACCGACACCAGGCCGAGATAGGCGCAGGCCAGGTCGATGGTCAGATAGTCCGCACTGGCGAAACCGATGGTGGCGACGAAATCGCCGGGCTGCAGGGGATCGCTGTGGTGGTGGCGCCAGCCGGCGGCGATCGCCCCCGCTTGCGCCCACAGCTGCCGATAGCTGATCGTCTCGAACCGGGGCAACAGCCGCGCCGTGGTGCGGCCCGTCGCGGAATCGGTCACCAGCTCACGGGCGCGCTCACCGACGGCCGGGCGCTCCGCATAGCCGCCGGCCAATGTCTGCAACACCTCAGCGAGTCGCAAGCCAGGCCGGCGTGCCGCCGCGATGACGTCGGGGTCCGGTTGCGCTGCCTGGAATTGGGCGTCGGTGGCGTAGAGGTCGGCGACGCGACGGGCCAGTCGCTCGGTGCCGGAGGCGTTCGGTTCGGTGCTCATGACGGCCCCGTCTAGCCCAGGCGCTCGATGATGGTGGCGTTGGCCATGCCGCCGCCCTCGCACATCGTCTGCAGGCCGAAGCGTTTCCCGCTGTGCTGCAACGCGTTTACCAGGGTGGTCATCAGGCGTGCGCCGCTGGCGCCCAACGGATGCCCGATCGCGATGGCGCCGCCGTTGACGTTCGTCTTCGCCAGCTCCGCGCCGGTTTTCTTCGCCCAGGCCAGCACCACCGGGGCGAAGGCCTCGTTGACCTCGAACAGGTCGATATCTGCCAGGTTCAAACCGGCGCGCCGCAACACTTTCTCGGTGGCCGGGATCACCCCGGTGAGCATGTAGAGCGGGTCGGACCCGACGACGGTGGTGGTGTGGATACGTGCCAGTGGCCGCAGGCCCATCTTCTTGGCGGCTTCGCCGCTGGTGATCAGCAGCGCTGCACTGCCGTCGGACAGCGGGGACGAGTTGCCGGCGGTGATCTCCCAATTGATTTGCGGGAAACGGGCTTTTACCGCTTCGTCGTAGAACGCCGGGCGCAACGACGCCAACGTCTCCACGGTGGTGCCGGGCCGGATGATCTCGTCGGTGGTCAGGCCTGCGATCGGGGCGAGCTCGTCGTCGAAGAGTCCTTCCTTGGTTGCCCGCGCCGCCTTCTCGTGGCTGGCGGCGGAGAACTCGTCGAGCTCGGCACGGGAGAAACCCCACCGGGCGGCGATCAACTCGGCGCTGATGCCCTGCGGCACCAGCCCTTCGGGGTACCGGTGCGTCATGTCCGCGCCGAACGGATTGCTGCCCGGCAACACCGAGCTGCCCATCGGGACGCGGCTCATCGACTCCACCCCGGCCGCGATGACGACGTCATAGGCACCGGCCAGTACGCCCTGGGCCGCAAAGCTGATCGCCTGCTGACTGCTGCCGCATTGCCGGTCGATGGTGGTGCCGGGAACCGATTCGGGAAACCCCGCTCCCAACAAAGCATTACGGCCGATGTTGACGGCCTGATCGCCCACCTGTGTGACGGCACCGGCGATCACGTCGTCCACCTGCATCGGATCGATCCCCGTTCTCAGCACCAATTCCCGCAAGCTGTGCGCCAGCAGATCGGCGGGCAGGACTTCGTGCAATGCGCCACCCGGCTTGCCCTTGCCGATCGGTGTGCGAACCGCGCCGACGATGACGGCGTCGCGGCCTTGGTATCCGGTCATCGCGAACTCTCCTGCCCTCTGAGTATGGTCACCTATACTCAGATATACACCCTGGGTATAGTAGAGTCAACTCAGGAATGAGGTGATCGAGATGACTTTTCTGCAGGGGCCCCTCGCCGACCGCGATTCCTGGTCGGCGGTCGGTGAGTGTCCGGTCGAAAAGACCATGGCAGTCGTCGGCACCAAGTCCGCGATGCTGGTCATGCGGGAGGCCTACTACGGCACCACCCGCTTCGACGACTTCGCCCAGCGGGTGGGCATCACCAAGGCGGCGACCGCCACCCGGCTGGCCGAACTCGTCGACCTCGGCTTACTGGCTCGGCAGCCCTACCGTGAGCCGGGCCAGCGCAGCCGCAACGAATACGTCCTGACCGAGGCCGGAATCGATTTCATGCCGGTGGTCTGGGCGATGTTTCAGTGGGGGCAACGCCACTTGCCCAACCGCGGGCGGGTACGTCTGACCCACCTGGGCTGCGGGACCGACGCGTCGGTCGAGATCCGCTGCGCGGCAGGTCACCGCGTCGAGCCCGGGGAGCTGGGCGCCCGGTTGGTCAAGCCGGGATCCGCCACGAACTCGTGACCAAGGGCCTTCTCGCTGGCTGTGGAAGCTGAACTCCAGGCTGTTCGGCCGAGCAAAAAGCTTCTCCTATGGCCGCATCTCGTACGCCCCGTCATAAGCCTTCACCTGCGCCCAGACCCGGTCGAAGCGGCGCGCGTCGACGACCGGTTTGCGCACCGCCGACAACGCCCAATCCTGCTGCGCTGGAGTCGAACTCGCCTTTCCGTGCAGAGCAATCGCATGTGCGGAGAAGTCTCGGATCGCAACATCGAAGATCTGATCCAGAAGATCGCGATCCAGGTCGATCAGGTGGGCCTGCTCGAGAATCAACTGGCCGTACACGACCAGGGTGAACAAGTGTCCAACCACCAGCATGAAGTCCAGGTCACGCTGCTGGTCTGCGTCCGGCGCGGCGGTGGACAGCAGTTCCTTGAGCGCGGTGGCCTGTTCGTAGAAGCGGGCGACATTGGGCAGGTCGAGAGCTTTCTCGTACACCGGCGTCCAGTCGGCGAACTGCACCTTCGAGGCGCCCCGCGCCGGCCCCTGCGCCCAGAAGAACACGTCGTCGGCCGCATCGTCGCGGGTACCGACCTCGGGGTATCCGGCGGGTGCAACAGGATTGAACAGGTAATTCGGCATGAATTTCAGGATCTGCGCAACGTTGACGTGCACGGTCCCCTCCAGCCGCGGCAGACACCCGATCAGCCGCGCGACCTCGGCGAAGTAGGTGTTCTTCTCGAAACTCTTCGCGGCGAGGACGTCTTGCAGCAGGGTGATCACCGTTTCACCCTCAGAGGTGACCTTGGACTTGGTGACCGGATTGAACAGCAGGTAGCGCCGATCATCGCGGCTGGCGCTGCGGAAGTAGTCGATCCCGCGGTCACTGAACAGCTTCATCGCGATCAACCGGGCGTAGGCGTCGACGAAACTGGCGCGCACGTGGCCGAAGTCGGTGACCGGGTTGCCGTACAGCACGCGATTGTTGGCGTGGGTGATCGCCTCGTAGAACGCGTGCTCGCACATCCCGATCGACGCGGTGCACAGGTTGAATTTGCCGACGTTAACGGTGTTGAGTGCGGCCGAGAACGCGTCCGGCCCGGTGCACAGGATGTCCTCCTCGCGCACCGGGTAATCGATCAACTCGAAGTTGCTCACATACATCTGGCCGTGCACGACGTTGCCGATCAGCCGGTAATCGTCATGACCGCTGTCGGCGACAAACCACACATAGCCGTCGGCGCCGTCGACGTCGGCACGGCGGGAGAACACCGACACCATGCCGGCCACGTTGCCGTTGCCGATGTAGTACTTCTGCCCCGACGCCCGAAATGCCACTCCCTCGGCGTCGCCGTCGCCTGCGGGGGTCAGGAGCATGTCGGTGTTGTAGATGTCCGCGCCATGCTCACGCTCGGAGAGCCCGAAGGCCATCACGCCGCCCGACTCGAGTTGGGCGGCCGCACGCTTCTTGGCTTCAATGTTGTCGCTCTGCCAGATCGGCCCAAGTCCGAGGATCGTGACCTGCTCGGCGTACCAATACGCCAGTCCGTAGAACCCGAAGATCTCGCTAAGCGCGGCATTTCGCGAGGTGTCCCAGCGCTTGTTCGGGTCGCCGCCGCCATATTCCGATGGTGTGAGGAAGGTCGCGAAGATCCGTTCCCGCTTGATGAATTCCAGAAAGTCCGCGACCCAGACCGCGTCTATATCGTCGGCGAGCAGCTTGGCCTTGCCGCGGTCCTCGAACCAGGTGATCAACGTCCGCAGTTGGCGTCGCGTCTCGGGATCGAACTGCATCGGGTCATAGCCGCGCGGATTGAACAACAGCCCGCTGGAATTCGCCATGGCGTACCCTCTCGTCGCCGGTACCGTGTCCGAATTTAGCAGCGAGCGGTCGGCGCGATCCTGAAATCGATCCGCGTCGGTTACCCTGCACCGATGTCACAGGCCCCCGATCCCCACCTGGTTTCGCCGGCCGTCCTGGCCCGCGAGGACGAGGGCTACCGCAAGGATCTCCATCCTCGCCAGGTACAGATGATCGCAATCGGCGGAGCGATCGGCACGGGGCTGTTTCTGGGCGCCGGCCGGCGCCTGCACGAGGCCGGCCCGAGTTTGTTTCTGGTCTACGGCATCTGCGGCGTCTTCGTGTTCTTCATCCTTCGGGCGCTCGGCGAGCTGGTCCTGCACCGCCCCACGTCGGGGTCGTTCGTGTCCTATGCCCGCGAGTTCTTCGGGGAGAAGACAGCTTTTGCGGTCGGCTGGTTGTACTTCGTGAACTGGTCGATGACCGGCATCGTCGACACCACGGCGATCGCGACGTATTTCTACTACTGGGGCGGGTTCCACGTCATGCCGCAGTGGACGTTGGCGTTGATCGCGCTGGTGGCAGTGGTGTCGATGAACCTGATCTCGGTGAAGCTCTTCGGCGAGCTGGAGTTCTGGGCCGCGCTGATCAAGGTGGTGGCCCTGTTGACATTCCTGGTCGTCGGCACCGTCTTCTTGGGCGGGCGCTACCAGCTCGACGGCCAGAGCACCGGCCTGCACCTGTGGACCGACAACGGCGGCTTCCTTCCCACCGGCCTGCTGCCGCTGGTCTTGGTGACCTCTGGGGTGGTGTTCTCCTACGCCGCGGTCGAACTGGTCGGGACCGCGGCCGGCGAGACCGCCGAGCCCGAGAAGATCATGCCGCGCGCGATCAACTCGGTGATCGCCCGTATCGGCATCTTCTACGTCGGTTCGGTGGTGCTGCTGGCGTTGCTGCTGCCCTACACCGCCTACAAGCATGGCGAGAGCCCGTTCGTCACGTTCTTCGCCAAGCTCGGGTTCACCGGCGCCGGCAGCCTGATGAACCTGGTGGTGCTCACCGCGGCGTTTTCCAGCCTCAACGCCGGGCTGTACTCCACCGGGCGGATCCTGCGATCGATGGCGGTCAACGGTAGCGGGCCGAAGTTCACCGCACCGTTGTCCAGGAACGGCGTGCCCTACGGGGGCATCCTGCTGACCGGCATGATCGGCCTGCTCGGTGTCGCGCTCAACGCCGTCGTTCCGGAGCATGCCTTCGAAATCGTGCTCAATATCGCCGCGTTGGGCGTGATAACGGCGTGGGCGACGATTGTGGCCTGCCAGCTGCGGTTCTTCGCGTTGACCAAGACCGGCGAGCTGCGACGGCCGGCATTCCGGATGCCGCTGGCTCCCTACAGCGGATACGCCACTTTGGCGTTTTTGGCCGCCGTTCTGGTGCTGATGATGTTCGACCCCGAATACGGCATCTGGATCCGCACCGCGGTGTGCATCGGCGCACCGGCACTGTTCCTCGGCTGGTATCTGGTGCGCGGGCGAGTGCAGTCCGCGCTCTCCCCCGCAGTCCCCGAGCAGTCGCCGACTGTGGTCGCGCAGCCGGATCCGGACGAGTAGGAGGCCCGAAAACACATGGCCGACAAGCGATATGCAGCCAAGCCCCCGCTCTACGGAATGGTGCTGATCTTCTGCGCCATCGCGATCGTGGCGGTCACCGCCTACCTGCACGCCGGCTGGTGGTCGGTGCTCGGGTACGGGCTCGCGGCGGTTACCGCCGCCGCCGGCGGGGTGTTGGCATTCCGGGACTTTTCCTAGCCCCGCGCCTGCTCGCCGAACTGCGAGGACGGCCACGCCGAGTTGATCCGCCGGAACGCGCGTCACTGCAGCCACTCGCGTCACAGAATGCGTAGGCTGAATGCCAATCTATGTCGCAGGGGATTTGAGTGCAGGTACCGGATCAGGTGAGAACGAAGGCAATCGGTGGGCGGCTGACGCTGGCCGCTGTTCTGCTGCTGGCCGGTTGCACTTCCACCATCGACGGCAACCCCACCGCGGCTCCCGGCGGCGGCGGGCCGGCCGAGCCGTCGTTTCGGACCCCCCAACCCACCACGGCGCCGCCGAGCACCCCGGCCCCAACCAAGCCGCCTCCCTCGAGCACCCCGAACAGGCCGGGCGGCGCCGTTCTACCGCCCGACGAGAACGGTTACGTCTTCATCGAGACGAAGTCCGGTAGGACCCGCTGCCAGATCTCGAAGCGGCAGGTCGGCTGCGAGGCGGAGTTCACCAACAGCCCACGCAAGGACGGCGAGCAGGCCAACGGCGTCAGCGTCAGTTCCGACGGCACCGTGCAGTGGGTTCTGGGCAACTTGGGCGACATCCCGGTAGTCACCATCGACTACCTGACCTACCAGGCTCAGGGCTGGAAGATCGAAGCCGATATCGACGGCACCCGATTCACCAATGACCGCACCGGACACGGCATGTTCGTCAGTATCGACAACGTCGAGACGTTCTGACCTGTCTCCCAGCTCACCCATCACCGGTTTCCATTACGATCGCTGGAATGGCGCGCTTCGGATCTTCAGACGGCTCCGGCAAACCCGGGGACGACCCAACCCGATCCACCCAGTACGGCCAGCGCGGGCCTCAACCGCCCGGGCCGCAGCCGGCCCCGTTCGGTCCCCCCGGCCCGACGCACAACCCCGCTGACCCGCGATACCAGCCCGGAAACGCACCGACCCAGTACAACCCTGCTTACAACCAGTTCGAACAGCAGCCTCCCACGGACCCGGACACCGCGGACTTCGCCGCGGCAACAACGACGCCCTGGTTTCGCCGACGGTCGGTGCTGATCGCCTGGTTCGGGCTCATCGCGCTGATGCTCGCGCTGGTGATCTGGGGCATCGTCGAGCTGACCAGCCGAGGGCCCGGGGGCGGCGGCACCGCGCCGGCGAGCAGCTCGTCGAGCACCACCAGCTCGAGCAGTACGACCAGCTCGACCAGCACCTCTGCCAGCGCGAGCAGCACCACCGCCGCACCGGCCCCGTCCGGGCAGGCACCGCCGCAACAACCACCGCCACGGCAGGCACCGGTACCCGGCGACACTCATCACCATCACCCGCGCCTGCCGTCGCTGCCGTCGGTGATCACCATCCCGCCGGTGCCCAGGGTTCCTGAGCTGCCGACGGTGATCACCATCCCGCCGCACCGGTAGACCGCTGGCGGCCAGCGGCGTTCGCACCCTGCGCCGGCCCGGTACGCTCGCCGCATGCAACCACGGCGCGGGCCGGCCTGGCTCGGCATCGATGTTGTGGCCGTTCTGATTTTCTGCGCGCTCGGCCGGCGCAGTCACGACGAGGGCGCCGATATCAGCGGCTTGGCAGCCGCGGCCTGGCCGTTTCTGAGCGGTACGGCGCTGGGCTGGCTGTTGTCCCGCGGCTGGCGCAGGCCTACGGCCCTGGTTCCCACCGGGGTGGTCGTCTGGATCTCGACCGTACTGGTCGGCATGGCCTTGCGTGCAGCGACGTCTGCAGGCGTGGCGTGGGCTTTCGTCGTGGTCGCATCGACGGTGACCGCCGCGTTCCTGCTCGGCTGGCGAGCTGTGTTCGAGTTTGTCGCGCGACGCCGCTCGGAGGGCTGACGCGCTTCGGCCCGCCGCGTCGGGAGACGGCACAGCTACTCGTCAGGTGCGGGCGCGGCGTTTCGTCAGCCGCGGCACCTACCATCGGTGCGCGTGGACCGAACGCCGGACGACCCGAATGACGAACCGACCCAGATGGCCGACTACGACTATCGCGGGGGCGGCAACTATGGCGAGCCGGCCGGTTACTACAGCGAATACCGCGAGCCCAGCGAGCCCAGCGGACCGCAGCCCGGCTGGTCCGAACCACCCGAGCCGCCGGCGACCCCCTGGTATCTCAAGCCGCTCGCACTGATCGGCTGGGGTGTGCTGACGGCGCTGCTGATCGCCGCACTGGTGTGGGGGATGGTCCGGCTGGTGAACAAGGAATCCGGTCCCAGCACACCGGCCACGACGTCGGTCACCTCCACCACGGTGGCGCCCACCGATTCACCGACCGCGCCGAACCCCGCGCCGGTCGCGCCCGAAACCACCACCGGCGAAGGCCCGGCCACGACGACCGAGCAGACCACGACCGCTCCGACCACCACAACGGCCCCGACGACCACAACGGCGCCAACCACCACTGAACCGCCGACCACCACCGCTCCAACCACCACCCAGGCGCCCACCACCACAACCGCGGCTCCGCCGACCACGACCGCGGCGGCACAACCGCCCTCGGAAATCGTCATCCCGCTGCCGCCCGGGCTATGAGGCGTCAATAGCCGTCACGGACCGAGAAAGCCCGTCCGAACGCTCGCCAGCCGATACAGTTAGGCCAGCCTGCGTCGCGCTGGGCGGGACCGGGGTGGCACTATGGGCGAGCATCAAGCAGCGCTTGAACAGGTATTGCGCAAGGTTGGCGGTAAGTTACCCGTCAGTAACTCTAACTAAGTTACTGGCCGGTAACTTGTGGATGGGAGAGACACTCCGTGACCGAAAATGTCCAGATGCTGATCAGGCTGGTCGTCGGCCTGTCCATGACGGCGGTCGTCGGCCTCCTGGCCGCACGCCGGGTGTTCTGGCTCTACCGGCTGGTCATGTCCGGCGTGAAGGTCGGCGCCGAGCGGACCACCGACGTCAAGACCCGGGTGTGGACCCAGATCCGTGAGGTCGCGGGCCAGGCCAAGCTGCTCATGTGGGGCATCCCGGGCGTCGCGCACTTCTTCACCATGTGGGCGTTCTTCGTCCTGATCACGGTCTACGTCGAGGCCTACGGGCAGATGTTCCAGCATGACTTCGCCATCCCACTGGTCGGCCACTGGGACGCGCTGGGCTTCCTGCAGGACTTCTTCATCACCGCGGTGACCCTGTCGATCTTCGTGTTCATGATCATCCGCGTCCTGCGCAACCCCCGCGAGATCGGCCGGGCCTCCCGGTTCTACGGCTCACACAACGGTGGCGCCTGGCTGATCCTGGTGATGATCCTCAACGTCGTCTGGACGTTCTTGCTGCTGCGCGGGGCCGCGGTCAACACCGGCAGCCTGCCCTACGGCAAGGGCGCCTACCTGTCGCAGCTGATGGGCAAGATCATGGCGCCGCTGGGGCTCGCTGCCAACGAGAGCATCGAGACCGTCGCGCTGTTGCTGCACGTTGCGGTGGCACTTGGCTTCCTGTTGATCGTGCTGCACTCCAAGCACCTGCACATCTTCCTGGCCCCGATCAACGTCACCTTCAAGCGTCTGCCCAACGGGCTCGGTCCCCTGCTGCCGATCGAGTACGAGGGCGAGCCGCTGAACTTCGACGACCCCCCGGAGGACGCGGTGTTCGGCCGCGGCAAGATCGAGGACTTCTCCTGGAAGGGCATGCTCGACTTCGCCACCTGTACCGAGTGCGGCCGCTGCCAGTCGCAGTGTCCGGCGTGGAACACCGGCAAGCCGTTGAGCCCGAAGTTGCTGATCATGGATCTGCGTGACCACTGGATGGCCAAGGCTCCCTACCTGCTCGGCGACAAGGAAGCGCCGGCCGGCGACGTCGACCTGGCCGACGCTAAACCGCTGGCGGGCCACCACGTTCCGGAGAAGGGCTTCGAGCGCATCGGCGGCTCCGGCCCGGAGCAGGCGACCCGGCCGCTGGTCGGCACCGCCGAACAGGGCGGCGTGATCGACCCCGATGTGCTGTGGTCGTGCACCAACTGCGGCGCCTGCGTCGAGCAGTGCCCGGTGGACATCGAGCACATCGACCACATCCTGGACATGCGCCGCTACCAGGTGCTGGTGGAGTCGGAGTTCCCGTCCGAGCTGGCCGTGCTGTTCAAGAATCTGGAGAACAAGGGCAACCCGTGGGGGCAGAACGCCAGCGAGCGCACCGCCTGGATCGACGAACTCAACTTCGACATCCCGGTCTACGGTCAGGACGTCGAGAGCTTCGACGGGTTCGAGTATTTGTTCTGGGTGGGCTGCGCGGGCGCCTATGAGGACCGCGCCAAGAAGACCACCAAGGCGACCGCCGAACTGCTGGCCGCCGCCGGGGTGAAGTTCCTGGTGCTGGGCACCGGAGAGACCTGCACCGGCGACCCGGCCCGCCGTTCCGGCAACGAGTTCCTGTTCCAGCAGTTGGCCACCCAGAACGTCGAGACGCTCAACGAGTTGTTCGACGGTGTGGACAAACCGGACCGCAAGATCATCGCCAGCTGTCCGCACTGCTTCAACACCATCTCCCGCGAATACCCGCAGCTGGGCAGCGAGTACACCGTGCTGCACCACAGCCAGGTGCTCAACCGGCTGGTCCGGGACAAGAAGCTGGTGCCGGTCACTCCGATGTCGCGGGACGTCACCTATCACGACCCGTGCTTCCTGGGCCGGCACAACAAGGTCTACGAGCCGCCACGTGAGCTCGTCACCGCTTCGGGCGGCAACCTGGTCGAGATGCCGCGAAACCGCGACCGCTCGTTCTGCTGCGGGGCCGGCGGGGCCCGGATGTGGATGGAAGAGCACATCGGCAAGCGGGTGAACCACGACCGCGTCGACGAGGCGCTGGCCACCGGTGCCACCACGATCGCCACCGCCTGCCCATTCTGCCGGGTGATGATCAGCGACGGCCTCGACGACCGCATCGAGGCCTCCGGGCGTACCGGCGTGGACGTGCGTGACATCGCCCAGCTGCTGCTGGATTCGCTGGATCTGTCCGGGGTGACGTTGCCGGCGAAGGGCACCGCTGCCGAGCATGCTGCCGAGCGGGCCCCGAAGAAGGCGGCGTCCGCGCCTGCTCCCACGGCCACCGCGACGGTGGAGAAGCCGGCCGAAGCCCCGGCAGCCGAGGCCAAGACCGCGGCCCCGGTCAAGGGGCTGGGAATGGCTGGTGGGGCGAAACGACCCGGCGCCAAGAAGGCCGCCCCCGCCGCAGCCGCATCGGCCGCACCGGCCTCCGAGGCAAGCACCGCGGCCCCGGCCGCCCCGGTGAAGGGGTTGGGGATCGCCGGCGGCGCCAAGCGTCCAGGCGCCAAGAAGGCGGCGGCCTCCGCGGCGCCGGCCTCCGAGTCCGGCACCGCAGCACCTGCGGAGTCGGTTGCGCCCGCCGCACCGGCTGAGCCCGCAGAACCGGCCGCCCCCGCGGCACCGGTCAAGGGGCTCGGGATGGCGGCAGGCGCCCGCAAGCCCGGCGCCAAGAAGGCGGCCCCGGCGGCTGCGGAACCGGCAGCCGCAGCCGCTGAGCCCGCATCGACGGCCACCGAACCCGCCTCGGCCGCTACCGAGCCCGAGGCTGCTCCCGAGGCCGCTCCCGAGGCTGCTGCGCAGGCCGAAGCCCCCAAGGAACAGCCCCCGGTGAAGGGGCTGGGCATCCAGCGCGGGGCGAAGCCGCCGGGCAAACGCTGAGATAACAAGTTGGGGCCGTGTGGGTGCACATACGGCCCCAACTTGTTTCTCGGGCAAATTTTGATTGGACAGCTATGGGAACATTGTCGACGTGACCGCTCATCAGTTGCCCCATCAGATGCCCTGGTCTGCCGCCGGCAGTCAGTTGAGACAGCGCACCTTCGCGCAGTCAACAAAACTGCAGGACGTCCTCTACGAGATCCGCGGTCCGATCCACGCCCAAGCCGCCCGGATGGAGTCCGAGGGGCACCGCATCCTCAAGCTCAACATCGGCAACCCGGCGCCGTTCGGCTTCGAGGCGCCCGACGTCATCATGCGCGACATGATCCAGGCACTGCCGTACGCGCAGGGCTACTCCGACTCGCAGGGCATCCTGCCGGCCCGCCGCGCGGTGGTCACCCGCTACGAACTCGTCGAGGGCTTCCCCCGCTTCGACGTCGATGACGTGTACCTGGGCAACGGGGTATCCGAGTTGATCACCCTGGTGCTGCAGGCCCTGTTGGACAACGGGGACCAGGTGCTGATCCCGGCGCCGGACTATCCGCTGTGGACGGCGTCGACCTCGCTGGCCGGCGGCACGCCGGTGCACTACCTGTGCGACGAGACCCAGGGCTGGCAGCCCGACATCGCCGACATGGAATCAAAGATCACCGAGCGCACCAAGGCGCTGGTGGTGATCAACCCCAACAACCCGACCGGCGCGGTCTACGGCCGCGAGGTGCTCAGCCAGATCGCCGAGTTGGCCCGCAAGCATCAACTCCTGCTGCTGGCCGACGAGATCTACGACAAGATCCTCTACGACGACGCCGAACACACCAACATGGCCACCCTGGCGCCGGACCTGCTGTGCCTGACCTTTAACGGGCTGTCGAAGGCCTACCGGGTGGCTGGCTATCGGGCAGGCTGGGTGGCGATCACCGGACCCAAGGAGCACGCGACCAGTTTCCTGGAGGGCATCAGCCTGCTGGCAAACATGCGACTGTGCCCGAATGTGCCCGCCCAGCACGCCATTCAGGTGGCGTTGGGCGGCCACCAGAGCATCGACGACCTGGTGCTGCCGGGCGGGCGCCTGCTCGAGCAGCGTGACGTCGCCTGGACCAAGCTCAATGAGATTCCGGGCGTCTCCTGCGTCAAGCCGAGCGGCGCGTTGTACGCGTTCCCGCGCCTGGACCCCGAGATCTACCCGATCGAAGACGACGAGCAGTTGGTCTTGGATCTGCTGCTGCAGGAGAAGATCCTGGTCACCCAGGGCACCGGGTTCAACTGGCCGGCGCCGGACCACCTGCGCATCGTGACGCTGCCGTGGGCCCGCGACCTGTCCAGCGCAATTGAACGCCTGGGCAACTTCCTGGTCGGCTACCGACGCGCGTAGGGCGAGGCCGGGGGCCAGTCCGGATCGTAGGTTCCGCCGTTCTGCCAGTGTTCGGTGACGTGCGGCACGTTGTCGAGGTAGTGGTTGCGTGCGCGCTCGGCCTTGATGCCGGCTCTGCGATCCTCGGCGCGAGCTACCGACGCTCCAACAACCCCGAGAGGTAATCTCCATACCCGGATTTGCGCAGGGACTCGGCCCGGGCGGCGAGTTGGGCGTCGTCGATGAACCCCATCCGCCAGGCCACCTCCTCGGGAATCCCGATCTTGAGACCCTGACGACGTTCGATGGTGCGCACGTAGTCGCCCGCGTCCAGCAACGAATCGAACGTGCCGGTATCCAGCCACGCGGTGCCGCGGGCCAGTGCCTGGACGCTGAGCCGGCCCTGTTCGAGGTAGGCCTGATTGATGTCGGTGATCTCATACTCGCCGCGCGCGGATGGCTTTAGGCCCCGGGCGATCTCGACGACGTCGTTGTCGTAGAAGTACAAGCCCGGGATCGCGTGGTGAGATTTGGGGGCGGTCGGCTTTTCCACCACCGACATGGCCTTGCCGTCGGCATCGAACTCAACGACGCCGTAGGCCGACGGATCGGCCATCCAGTAGGCGAAAATTACCGCGCCCGAGACTGATTGGTGACGACGCAAGCTCGTGCCGAGGCCGGGCCCGTAGAAGATGTTGTCCCCCAACACCAGCGCGACCGATTCAGAGCCGATGTGCTCGGCGCTGATGACGAACGCCCGAGCCAGTCCGTCGGGCTGATCCTGGATCGCGTAGCTGATGTCGACCCCGAATGCGCTGCCGTCGCCGAGCAATCGCTGAAAGGCCGGCGCGTCGTGGCCGGTGGTGATCACCTGGATGTCGCGGATACCGGCCAGCATCAGGGTGGACAGCGGGTAATAGACCAGTGGTTTGTCGTACACCGGCAGCAGCTGCTTGCTGACGCCCATCGTGATCGGATACAAGCGAGTGCCCGAGCCACCGGCCAGGATGATCCCGCGCATGATCGTTGAGCCTAGATCAATTCGGCCTCAGTCGGCGCGGTCGGCCTCGGTGAGATCCGTGGCGGCCAGCGCCGCATCCAGGTCGTCGTGGCGGAACACCGCCGTGACATGATCGCGCACCACCCGGAATGCGACCGCCTGGGCCGGCTCGGCGCCGACGGGCGTCAACTCGGCCACCACGACACCGTTGTGCACGTACATCCGGCCGATGCCGGCGGTGATCTCCGCCGCCGCGGCCCAGCGCCGCAGCTCCTGATGGCCCTGCCCGGCACCGTCGGCGTCGGCTACCTCGATGTCATCGCTGGAAAGCTTTTCGAGGGTGTCCAGGTCACCGGCGGCCAAGGCGTCGTGCCAGGCCAGGATGGTCGCGATCTCCGATGTGCTCATGCCCTGCAAACTACCGTGTGCCCTCGCAGTCAGAACGCGGTGTGGTCGAGCCACTCCTGCCACACCGTGGTCTCACCGAACATCGCGATGTCGGTGTCGGCCACCGGAACCCGGCGCATGGTCGCCAGAAACAGGTCGCGGGCCGGGCCCCGCAGTGCCACCGACCCTTTGCCGTGCTCATGCGACCAGCTCAGCGCACCGGTGTCCGCCGACCGGTTGATCGTCCACTCCCCCGCCTCCGCCAGGCCGTCATCGGTGGCGTGCAGGTGCACACTTTGGCCGTCCGCCAGCAGCGGTTGCCCATCGCGCCCGATGCGCGCCGCGATCAGGTCGAGCCATTCGGTGATCCCATCGGCGGCCAATTCCGGCGGCAGTACGAAGTGGTGGCCGAGCGCCAGCGCGGCGTCGGCTCGGTGCACCGTCGCCTCGTGCAGCCGGCGGCGCAGCCACCAGACCGCCGGACGTGGACCCAGGAACGTCCACGCCGGAGTGTCGGCCCCGATCTGTGTGATCGCGTCCACCACCAGTTGGGCGCCGTCGTTCAGCCATTCGGTGGCCGCGTCGGGGTCTGCGGGGGGCTTGCCGTCGACGACGTCGCGCGGAGCCAGCGCATGGTCCAGTCGATCGGCGACGATCTGTGCGGCCCAACGATGTCCGCGCCCGACGTGCCGGAAGAGCTGCGTGAGATTCCACTCCGGACAGGTCGGGACCGCCAGCTCAGGATCACCGGAGCGGACCAGCTCACCCAGGGCACGGGTCTCATCGAGCAATGCTGCGGCGTAATCCACGCCGCCAGGCTAGTCGATTGCGCGTCGGCTCAGAAGGGCCAGCCGCCGCCCCGGCCGCCCTTGTGGCCGCCACCACCGCCGCCCCCTCCGAGGCCGGGGAACCACGAGCCGCCACCGCCGCCACGAGCGCCGCCGCTGCCGCCGCCCAGCCCCGGCAGCCATGGGTTATTTCCGCCGCCGTTGGTGCCGACGCCGGGCAGCCACGGCGACGGGTTGCCGCCCTTCTTGCCGCCACCATCAAGATCGGGCAGCCACGACGGGTTGCCGCCCTTCTTGCCGCCACCATCAAGGTCGGGCAGCCACGACGGGTTGTCGTTCTTGCCGCCCCCGTTGTTACCGGGCAGCCAGGACGGGTTGTCGTTCTTGGGGGGACTCTGGGCGGGCGGCTTGAAGATCGGCGGCAACTCCGGTTGCTTCGGGGCGGGTGCGGCCGGTGACGGAATCTCGATCGGTACCGGCCTGGGCACCTGGATCGGCACGGGGATCGGTATCGGTGCAGGAGCCACCGGCGCGGGAGCTGCCGGAGCAGGCGCTGCCGGGGCCGGTGCGGGGGCCGCGGGCACCGGTGCAGGGGCCGCCGGAGCCTGCGCAACAGGTGGCGCCGGGGCCGCCGGGGCGGGAGCCGCCGGAGCCGGCGCGGGGGGCACCTGGACCGCCACCTCGGGGACCGGGGCCGGCGCCTGCTGGGTGGGCACGACGATGTGCTGTTGCGGGGCGGGGTGATCGGATGCTGTGGGCCGGATACTGACCGCCAGCGCCACCACCAGGGCGGAAACCCCGACGACGAAGAAAGCCGCCAGCCCGCTGCCGGCCAGCAGGAAGGGCCTGCGGCGCCGAGGCGGCTCGATGTCGTCGAACAGGCGCAGCCCGGAGCTGGGCGCATAGTCTTCGACAACGCCGCCATCGGTGCTGTCCATGTCGGCGAAGGCCAGGTAGCCGCTGTCGGCGTCGTCAGGGACCGCACTGTAGGCCAGGGCATGCTCGTCGTAGTCGGTCGCACCGCCGGCCCGGTAGGCGAGGCCCAGCGCGACCAGCTCCGGATCGATCACGCCGGTGCCCGGGTCGCGCGCCCACGCCAGCGCGGACGTCGACGAGTCGAACAGCGGCGCATGGGCACTGGCCAGCGCCGCGCCCCGCGCCAGCGCCATCTCCGGCTCCTCGGGCACGCTGACCGGGATCGGACTGGCCGCATCCAGTTCGGGCTTGACCAGGCCGACATTGACTCCGGATCCGACCACGAACAAGCCGCCGGGCCTGGACTCCAGCCGGCCGGCCTGCGCGGCCAGGGCGGTCAACTCGCCGATCGCCGCGTCGTCATCGGCCGGCAACGCCACCCGGTGAACTTCGGTGATGGATCCGTCCGTCGAGTCGACGACTGCCAACGTCGCACCGTCGGGCTCGATGAACATCAATGCGGTCCGCTCGTAACCGATGGTTCCGCCTACCGTCTGCGCCAGTGCGGCCGCCGCCAGGAAGGCCGACACCAGCATCACGTTCTCGACGCGGCGGTCGGCCAGCGCGTCGCGCAACTGGCCGGCCTGCAGCTGGTTGGCGACGGTCACACCCGTCGACGCCAGCCGGTAGCCGCCCTCCTGGGCGCTTTCCCGAGTGCCCACGATGGCCGACACCACCTGGTCGGGAAACGCCGCGCCACCGGTGTCCACCTCAAAGCCGTCCTCGTCGACGGTGACGCCACCGGCGTTCTCCCCTTCGACCAGGACCATGCGGACCGACGGCGGTGCCATCGACACGCCGAGAACGATGTCCACCGCACCTCCTCCACTACGGCCGACGATTGATTAGCCCATCTTATCGGTTTGCGGGATAAATCCCCACCATCAGAAGTGCAGGCCCGGAATCGGCAGCGGAATCTTGATCCCGGGTCCCTTGCCGCCACCGCGCCCGCCACCGTGCCCGCCGCCGTGGCCACCGCCGGGACCCCAACCGCCGCGGGGCGGTCCGAGGATCGGCGGGCCGCCGGGCAGACCCGGAATGTTCAGGTTCGGCATCATGGGCGGAGGAGGCGGCGGCGCGGCCGGTGGTGGCGGAGCCACTGGCTGGGGCGCAGGCGCTCGTGGGGCTGGAGCTTGTGGCGGGGCCGGTTCGGCGGCAGGCGCTGGTGCTGGAGCCGACGCCGGTGGGGGTGGGGGCGGAACGGCGGCCTTGGGCGGCGCGGGCTTCTGGGTGACGACGTTGGCGCGCACGTCAGGACCGTGATGGTTGGCCGCTCGCATGCCCACCGCCATTGCGATCGCCAGAGCCAGCACCCCGACCACGAACAGCGCCGCCACCCCCCCGGTGACCAGTATCGGCTTGCGTTCGCGCTGCTGGATCCCGGTGCTGAAGTCCAGCAGCCGGGAGTCGACCAGTTCGGGATCGTCGACAACGGGCTGGGCCCCCGAGAGCAGGTAGCCGCTGTCGGTGTAGTCCGGAACCGCGCTGTAGGCCAGCGGCTCATTGGTGGCGGTGGCGTTGTAGTCCACCGCCTCCGGTGCGACGTAGGCGTAGCCGACACCAGCCAGGCCGGCCAGCGCCGGGTCCAGCGCTCCGGTGCCCGGGTCCTGCGCCCAGGCCAGCGCCCGGGTGGACGACACGAAAAGTGGTGCGTGCGCGCTGGCCAGCGCCGCCCCGCGGGCCAGCGCCATGTCCGGCTCCTCGGGAGCGCTGACCGGCAGCGGACTGACCTTGTCCAACTCCGGTTTGATCATCGCGACATTGACACCGCCCGAGCCCACCACGAACAGCCCCTCGGGCCGCGATTCCAGCCGTTGCGCACCGGCAACCATGTCGGTCAGCTCGCCGACCGCTCGCGTGTCGTCGGAGGACAGCTGCTGCCGGCGAATCTCGGTGATCGCGCCGTCATCGGAGTTGACCACCGCCAAAGTGGCCACCTCGGGTTCAACGAACAGCAGCGCTGTGCGGGCGTAGCTGGTCGCACTGCCTACCGCCTGGGCGAGCGCGGCGGCAGCCAGAAACGCCGATACCAGCATCACGTTCTCGACCTTGTGCCCGACCAGGGCCTCGCGCAGCGCGGCGGCTTCGGCCGGGTCGCTCCAGGTCACGCCGGTCGAACTGAGCTGATAGCCGCCCTCGCGAGCACCCTCCCGGGTGCCCAGGATCGCAGAAACCACCCGCTCCGGCGCGCTCTGGCCCCCGGCACTGACGTCGAAGTCGTCATGCTCCACCGTCACCCCGTCGGCGCCTTCGCCTTCCACCAACACCATGCGGACCGTCGAGGGCGCTACCGACATCCCGAGAACGATATCCACCTAAAACCTCCACCCCACTGCTGATCGGCCAGGACTGGGGGCCGGACCCCCGCCGGGGTCAGCCGATAGCGGCTTCATCGCAACGGCGCGGCAGCCGTCACATCCGCAGGACTACCCCACATCCGAAGGGCTAACCGGACTTGATGAAGTTCTGGTACGAGCGGGACGGCGTCGGCCCGCGCTGGCCCTGATATTTCGACCCTACCCGCGTGCTGCCGTAAGGGTGCTCCGCCGGACTCGTCAGCCGCAGAAGGCACAGCTGACCGATCTTCATCCCCGGCCACAACGTGATCGGCAGATTAGCCACGTTGGACAGCTCCAAGGTGATGTGACCGGAGAAGCCCGGGTCGATGAATCCCGCGGTGGAGTGGGTCAGCAGGCCCAGCCGGCCCAGGCTCGACTTACCCTCCAGCCGGCCGGCCAGGTCGTCGGGCAGCGTGCAGCACTCCAGGGTGGAGCCCAGCACGAACTCGCCGGGGTGCAGCACGAACGGCTCGCCGGCTTTCGGCTCGATCAGGGTGGTCAGCTCGTCTTGTTGCTGCGCTGGGTCGATGTGGGTGTAGCGCGTGTTGTTGAACACCCGGAACAGATTGTCGAGGCGGACGTCCACGCTGGACGGCTGTACCAGGGCGTCGTCGAAGGGGTCGATACCCAGCCGGCCGGCGGCGATTTCGGCCCGCAGATCGCGATCGGAGAGCAGCACCGCACGAGCGTATCCGCTCGGCTTGCGCACCGCCCGCAGCGTCGAGTGTGCGGTTTGGTTCGGCTTTCGACGCCTGGGCCAACGATTCCGCACAGTCGGCGCGATCGTTGCCTGGCAGCCGGACCGCGAATGCTAGCCTGCTAGCGCACCAGTGCCGATGTAGTTCAATGGCAGAACATCAGCTTCCCAAGCTGAATACGCGGGTTCGATTCCCGTCATCGGCTCCACGTTGAGCAGGGGTTTTACCGCGACCAGCTCGCCCGGTGAGAGCGATGGTCCCTTAGCGGTCCCTTGTCCCGTTTCCATACAAGGGAAACATCACGCAAGGTCACAAGCTGTCTGCCATGATTCCTATGTGACAGATGGGGCAGGCGGAGAGCCGGATCAAGCGGATGGCCAGACCACTTTGTTCCGGCAAAAGCGATGCTTTATCGCGTCGCCCATCGGGGCATCAGGCAGTGAAGATCGTAGGCGTAGCGACCTAGTAAAGACCTACATCATTGACGAGGCACTCCACCCGCTCGGCTACGAAACTATCCGCGCAGACGAGATCGACAAGTCAGGGGAAATCACAACACAGATCGTTGCCGACCTCATCGAAGCCGATCTTTTGATAGCGGACTTGACGGGTCACAACGCCAATGTGTTCTACGAACTTGCGATCCGACATTCGTTTCGGAAGCCGTACATCCAGCTGATTGAAGAGGGCGAAGACTTGCCCTTTGACGTCCGCGCCTACAGAACGGTGTTCGTAAACCACCGCGACCTTGAGAGTGCCGCTAAGGCCCGCGAGATGCTTGCAAACATGGTGCGTGACATCGAATCTGGCGCAGATATCCAGTCGCCGGTCACGCACGCCGTCAATCGGCAAACGCTTGAGACGTCTACCGATCCTCGGGGCCAGGAGTTAGCTCAGATTGGCCAAATGGTCGAGCGGATCGACCTCCGCCTGCGAAAGATGGAGACCCCCGGCAGCAGACCGCGTTCAGGACGCGATATTGCGATCCGGCGCAGGCTCATCGATCTGTTTGAAATGGCCTACGCTCGGGTGGAAATACCCTGGGAAGCGGTTGCAGAACTTCGCAAGATCGCTGATGGCGAACCGGCCTTGAACAAGCTTCTTGATCGCTTAGAGCGCGACATTCCGCCCTTCTAACCCGTCAGCGGCACAACATTTCTGGTGTAACTCGGCTTCGGTGTAGCCAAGGCCCCGAGCGCGGCCATGTTGCCCGCGTGGTCATCCGTGTTGATCAGGTGGGCGTACACGGTCAACGTCGTCTTGACGTCTCGGTGGCCCATGAGTTCTGCGATGTCGATGGGCCGTATCCCCGCAGCGATACACATGCTCGCGTAGGTGTGGCGAAGGGAGTGAAACGACTGCGCGGGTGACAGCCCGGCGGTCGGCGTCAGGCGGTTCGCCCGCAACACAGCGGGCCGGTACACCGCCTTGTAGAACGTCGGGTGCCGTAGCGGCTTCGACCAGTCGAGGTCAAGACGCGCCTTGGCTTCGGTCACCGACAGCGCGGCGAGAGCGTCGGCTTGTCGGCGGGCTTTCGCTTTCGCGGTCGGGCTGGCGGCGCTGCCGTTTCCTGTGGCCGTCGCGCCATCGGCAATCGGCGTAGATACCCCGGTGGGCCGGGGTGGGGTCAACGCCACACCGGGCCACAATGGCGCGGTCGGCTTATCGGCACCCGGGTGCTCCGCGAGGTAGTCGCGCAGCAGCACCGTCGTCTCGGGAGTGAGCGATACGCGCCGATTGGAGCCGGGGGTTTTCGGCGCCACGTAGACCAGCTGCGCCCCGATGACCCGCGCGGCGCGCTGTACCCGCAAGGTACCCGGCTTCGTGGGCGCATTCGGGTTCAGTGATGGCGCGGGTAACTCCACATCTCCCACCGTCAAACCCGCCAGCTCCCCCGCTCGCAACCCGGCCCACGCCGCAGTGTGGACCAGTGTGTTGTAAGGCCAAGGCGTTGCGGCGACAAGAGCGGACACCTGTTCCGGGGTGAGGAATTGCTTCGGGTCGTCCACCACTCCTATCGGCCCACCCTTGCGGGCGTGTTCCTTGGGGAGCTTGACATGATCGGCGGGGTTCTTGCTCAGCCGGCCATCAACCACCGCCTGCTCCAACACCATTCGCACCGTAAAGAACGCATGGCGGACCGTGCTCGGCTTCTTGCCTGCGTCGGTCAGCGCGTTCACCCAATCCTGGATGTATTCGCGGGTGATCTTGTTCAGCGGGTAGCCGCCGAACATCGCATCAATCCCCAGTGTCTTGCCGTCGCCGCGACGGGTCGCCGCCGGGGCGAGGGCGTAGGCGTGGTTGTTGTGGGTCGCGCTCTTGAGGTCGGCCCGCGACCTCAACCACCACGTAGCCGCGTCACGGAACAGCACCTTTCCCCGCGCCGGGTCGAAGTCCATCCCCGCCGCCACCGCCGCGTCAGCCTTCGCAGCGAACGCCTTGGCCTCCTTGCGGGTGCGAAACCCACCCTTTGTCAGCTGTTCGCCGTCCGGTGTGTACCAGCGCACCACGTACGTTGTTGTGCCGCTGGCGCGTACACGCTTCTGAATACTTGCCACGGGTCAATTCCTTTCGGTTGGCTGGGCGGTCACGTGTTGGCTGCGGCGCGGGCCGGTCACTCGGGCTCCAAATCGTCGTCTAGGTGGTGCCCGCAGTTGTGGGTATAGGCGGGTTCGTCGGGGTAGTACCGCACGTAGTACACCGGCTCGCCGTCGTCACCGGTGAAGACTTCGGCGACGGTGCCGATTTCCCCGACAGGCCACGGCTCGCCCTTCGCTAGCAGGCGTACCTTGTCGCCTACCTTGAACTTGTTCATGCTGCCGCCTTATCTCTGTTGGCGCGCTTGAGGATGTCGCTGACCGTCGTCGGGTACCACCGCACCCCGCCGCGTGGTGTTGGTATCCCGCGCTCGGTGAGTTCCCGAGCAATCATGTTGGCGCTCAGGCCGTCGCGGGTGTGCATGTGCGTGATCTGCTCGGCCAGGGCGGGGTCTACCTGCGGTGGCCGGCCAAGGCGCTTGCCCGCCTTGCGCGCTTTGGCAAGACCTTCGCGGGTGCGCTCGCTGATCTTGCGGCGTTCCTCAGCAGCCACCGCTATGCGAATGTCGGCGAGTAGGCGCTGGCTGGGATCGCCGCTGTCGGCCTTATCGCAGTCCATCAGCCGCCAGGCGTTCCGCTCGGCGCGCTTGAACAGCTTCGCTGCGTCCTCCTGGTCGCGGGTCGCACGGTCTAGCGCCCGCACCAGCAGTGCATCGGCCACGCCCGACTCGATAGCCGCTATCGCAACTTCCCTGCCGTACATGCGATCTGATGCTGCTCCGCTAACAACGTCGCTCGTCACGGTCAGCAGCTCGTAGCCGTGAGTGAAGCAGAAGTGTTCCAGCGCTTGGTGTTGCGCGCCAAGTCCGTGGCCGGTGTCGCCCTGCTTGGCGGTGGAGACCCGCACGTAGCCGACCACCCGTAGCGGCTTCGCCCCGGTCACCACTGCCCACCGCCCGCGACGTAGGGGTTCTGGGTCAGGCCGGTGTCGGGGTCGGTAGCCGGTGCCCACTGCATGGCCGGCGGGTTGTACCGGCCATCGGGTTGCGGCCCGACCGGTAGACACGGGTCGCTCCATGACCCCGCGTTACCGGTCGGGTCGTAAGCGCAGTACGGGAACGGCACAGGGTCCGCGTTGGCTATGGCCGGGGCTACCAGCGCAGCACCCGCGATGCCCAGCGCGACGAGTAGTCGTCTCATCGGTCCTCCTTGTTTCGCCTAAACCGCCGAAACGGTCATTACGGCTATTACGCTACGCCAGCTAACCAATAAATAACGTCTGGCCTGCGGTGATGGGCTGATCAGCGCATCTTTCGTAGCCGACCTAACCGAGCGGCTGCCCTATTCGCGGCGGCGGCGTCGGCGGTCGCGTCCTCCAAGGTCGCTAGCTCCCGACCCGGCGGGCGGCTAGGTGGGCCGCTCCGGGATGCGTCGGGGCCGGTGGGCTCGTCGGGCCGGTCGTAGCGGTCTCGCTCGGCCTCGCCACGAGGGGGCCGCGAATCGGGCTCGTCTACGAGTTCCGCGTCCACGACCTCCATAGGCTCTGACGCGACCAGGGCGGGCGGCTCCGGCAGCAGGCCCTGTCGGGCTTGGGACTCGGCGCGCGTGATCTGCGCGACGCCGACGATGTCGTTCATGACTTGCTCCCACGGCTGGACTGCCGACACCTCAACGGTCGTAGTCGCCTTGCCCATTGCGCGGTCCAGGGCGTCGCGAATCGCCGCGAGCGCGACGTGATCCGGCACGTCGCCGTCGAGCGCTATCCCCAAGAGTTTCTGCACGAGGGCATCGCAGGATTGCTCTAAGCGCCTCTGCGCCTTGGCTCTTACTTGCGGGGCCGCGCCGCCGTGGTGATAGCACACGTTCCCGCCGAGCATGGGCGGGCGTTTACACGGCTCGCCGGTGCGCGAGCTTCTAGCAGTACACCGCATCCCGCCGCTCTTGAAGTCCGTGGTCGCTTCGCGGCTGTCCTTGGGCGCGGTCGAAGGGTTACGGCTGCTATTGGTTTCATTCATCGTTCGCTCCTCATCTCATCGGGTTCCGGGTCGGGTGTAATCCACGGGCCGGGGCGGTGCGTTCGGGTTCCGGCGGGGCCGCGTCAGGTGCCCGCGCCTGTTGAGCCGGTTGGGTTGCAGCCAATACGGCGGCGGCTGTTCGGTGTAGACGTTCATGCAATCGCCATTTCTCTCTCGGTGTTTTCGGCTCTCCGACAACGCCGCTAACCTCGCCACGCCCCGGTACCGGCCTAGACCCGGCCACGTCGCCGCTGAACCTCGCCACCTCGCCTACTACGTAGGGCGACGGCGAGGTCGGCGAGGTTCGCTCAGACCTCGCCACGGCGAGGTTTGGCGAGGTTCGGCGAGGTCACCCATTTTCGGCCTCAGCGTCATCATTGGCGACGTCAGAATCAGCAAGCGCGACCTGGAATTTGGGGTGCACATAGCTAGCTGATTCCCGATCGTCGGCTTCCCGGTACGCCTTCGCTACCGCGTACCAAACGCCGCCTCTGGGGTTCGGCGTCGTCGTCAGGTGTCGTCCGCGGCCATCACTTTCACTCGCAAGTACATTGAGCGACAGCCGAATATCAGCCCGCGTCGGGGCGTCATCTTTGCCCGCGAACTGAGCCATGATCGCGTCCTCGGTTCGCTTCTGCGAGCGGTCCTTTTCACTCTCCGTCCGCTCCAGGTAGCGGCTCACCAACTCCATAACGCGGGTCGGCTTCTTGGCCCGCTTACCGGGCTTCCCCTTGCGCGACACATTCGGGTCCGGCAGCGACAGATGAGCTTTGATCTCATCAACGCTCGCCGTCGCGTCTAGGTGGAACTCGGCTACCAGCAGCCCGTCCTGGTGATCATCGTTTAGCCCCAGGCCATGGACATACCCCTCGCGGTCCTTAGTACCAACTCGCAACGTCGCCATCCCCCGGCGCCCACGGCCAAACGGCTCCACCTTCTCCACCGTGTACGCGGCTCCGGTTAGCCCGGCCATCTTGTGCTGGCTTCCGAAGGCAAACCCGTTTCGGTCGCTGTTCTTTGGTACATGGTCGATAGCGACGGTCGCGGCATTCGTTTTCTCCGCTATCGGCAACAGGATCAAGTCATGCCACCGGGCAACGTCAGTCGCGGCATTCGGGTTCAGCCCGCACAGCGCCAGGGAGATATTCGCGCCGTCGATGACCGCTATGTCGTACTTGGACCCCAACAACTCCGCGAACGCCATCCGGTCGATGTCGAGCGTGTCGGGACTCTGCTTAGGCCGCACGTACACCAGTCCGGCCTTCAAAGCATCTTGCGATACGCCCAGCCGCCGTAGCCGTTTGACGATGGGATTGGGCGTGGACTCGTAGTCCACATACAACGCCATGCCGCCGTTCTCAAGCACCTGCGCTACCGCGTATTGGGCCAACCATGATTTGCCGGACCCAGTTTCACCGTGGATCGAGTGCGTACAGCCTGCATACAGCAGGCTCTTGCCGTCGTCGCGGGTGAGTAGCGCAGGCACCAGTTCGTCAATGTCGCCATATACATATTCGTGCAGATCAACAGGCGCCCATGACGATTGCTCGCCTGCCGCGCCGTGTTGGTACGCCTCCCACAGCCGGTTCAGCCGGTCGTCAAATATCCGGTCCCGTAGCGCGCGCTCCAACTCGTCAGGGTCCGGCTCAAAATCAATGCGGTTGCTCACCGGGCTCACCGTCCCTGCTTCGTGTAGGCGGGCCGGTAGGCGGTGCGGTATCGCGGGCGGTAGCGGCGGCGGTATCGCCGCCGTTCAGTCGTCGTAGAGGCACGCTCGGCCCATTCGGCCGCACTCCGCACCGTCGCCCGGCCTCGTGCTTTCGCCACCGCACCGGCTACCGCCGACTCAATCTCACGCACGGCAGTAGGCCGCGGTCGGGCATCGCCGGCCAGCTCCCCACGCGCGCGGGCTTCCATGACTTCCAGGTAGGCGTTGCCGATCTTGTTAAGTGCCAACACCAGACCCCCGCGGCCTTCTTGGGCCGCATACACCGCGTGCTGGACCTTGACGATCATCGCCTTGTGGGCACCCTCGGACCCATTCGCGATCATCCGTACCAGCCGTGCCGTGTCCAGGTACATGCCCAGCGTTCGGCTCGGCGAGAGTTGCTGTAGGTCGGCTATCGCGAGGCCAGCACCGGGTTGACGCCTTACCCATTCGGTCGCCTCGCCCCAGCTCGTCTCCACCGTCGCATCAGTCGGGCGTACTGCCGCGAGGGGGCGCACTCCGTCGCGGTCCAGCCGGGCCACCAAGCCGCGCAGCCCCACCGTCCCGCCCGCGTACAGCCGGGTACGTACCGGCACCGGCTCGTCGGGGTTCTTCCAGTTCACCGAACCGGGGCACCGCAGCACCCGGTCCAGGTTGAACACGCCGTCGATGGTCCGCCCGTTGTGGGCACCATTCGGCGACCACAGCGCGCTCCGTGCCGCGTCCTGGGCGACCGCGCCGAAGCGCCACCAGATCTCGCGGAGCTCATCGCGGCTTCGGTCGCGGTCGATAACGTTGCTGTCGCCGCGCGGTGACCCGACGCGCCAGATCGGCTGTAGACCGTGGCCGCTTTCGATCAGGGCCACCGGCGATGCACCCAGGTAGTCGGCCAAGGTCCATGCCGCGGCATCGCACTGGTCGAGTGTGTCGAGGCTCTTGCCCGGCTTGACATCGAAGTCCGCGAACAGCGCCCGAACGCGGGTGACGTCGCCTTCACGGCCTTTGCGTCCCTGCCGCACATGCCGCCCAACAGGGTTCACACCAAACCACACGTCGCGGTCCTGCGGTGGACACCAGCCGGCCAAGTCGCCTACCTCATACAGGTGCGATCTGAACGGTTCGCCCGGGGAACGGGTGCATATCGGAATACGTTCGCGGGCAGTGGCTCCGAGTGCAGCAAGCACGTCATACGCTGTGTATTCGCCATCGCTGGCGAGGTTTTGGCGGGTGGCGGGCTCAGGTATCATCGGGTACGCCTGTCTTGATCCTTCAGGTTCGTTTGTTCGGTAGTCCCCGGTGCGCCCGCCAATGTGTGTGCCGGGGATTTCCATTTACTGTGCTGCATGGGCTTTCGCCGCGCGGCCCGCGTGGACGCCGGTAAATTTGCTCGGCTCAGTGCTCTTGCACGACTCAATCCACGCGTCACCGTCGCGCTTGGAAAACCAGTTCCTGCCTTGCAGCTGAGTGGGTTTGATTCTGCGGTGGATCACCGCCTGCTTCACTGCATGCCGGGTTACGCCGAGCAGTCCGCGCTCGTAACGCAGGTATTCGAATAGCTGCTGCTCGGTGAGCACCGGGTCATCGTGTTTCACAAACAACTCCAGGGTCGCTGTCCTGGCCTGGTTGAAGGCAGGACAAACCAACACCGGCACCAGGATTGGTGTTCGGTGCACTCCCTTTTGGTTGTTGATGAACGGCGTATCTGCCCGCCAAGGTGGCGCCGTTCGACCGGACCTAACTACTCGGCCCAAACTCCGATACTACCTGAACCGCCGCCGCGCCGCCGACCTTTTGACCGGCGAACGCGACAGCGGCGGAACGGGTTTAGGCGGACGAGGGTTGCAGGCGTGATACGCCGTGCACCTTCAACTCCATTCTGACCTCATCGCTGCTCCACTCGCGCGATCGAATCACTTTTGACAGCGAACCCCACAGCACTGCAGCCATGTCCTCAACCGGGTCCGGCCCGATGGTGCTCAAGGTCAAGGTGTCTCCGTCCAGCTCAGCAGTCGCGTGACCAACCACCAATGTGGCGGGGCCGCCGGTCGCCTCCACCAGTCGCCGCAGCGACACAATCGGCGGTTCCGCGGCAATCGCGCTGGCCACGTACTCGTTCAGCTTGTGCTGTAGTTCCTGTCTGAATTCGTCATCCAGGATTTCGGCATCTATCATTTCTGTTGCCTTCCTTGGCATCGTCCCGCAGGCGAGTCCCGCAGCCTCGCCACCCAAGCTACGCGGATCAGCAATGTTGCATCAGGCACAGCGATTTCGGGCGCACCGCCGTATTGCCGCCTGGTTGCCCCGTGGAGCGAAGAACGATTTTTGGTGGAGTCAGGCGAAGGGCCAGTTTGGTTCAACGGGCAAAAACTGTGGGCCAGATCACATTGCTTACCGACCGCTGCGAACCGCCCCCGCTATCACCCTGTCGTCCGGGTGCTCGCAGGCCACCAGCGGCCATAGCAGCGGGGTCTACCGTCGCCGTCGAAGCCGTCGCCGGATGGCGGCCCTCCACCGCATCCACCGGGGCGCGGTGCGTGCCCATGCGGGGTCCCGCATATCGGCTAGGCGTTCGTGAGCAGCTAGGACCGCCAGCGTTTGGCCGTCCTCTGCAATCTCTATGGCGCGGTCGCGGCATGCCGGGCACACCATGAACATAAGCAAGTATCGACCGCGCAGGCAGGGCCAGAACTCTACGGCACGTTGACCTTTCATGCCGCCGCACTGCGGCATGATCTGAACTTGGCAATGCTCGGCGGATACCCGCCGAACCGCACCGTGCCAGGTTGTGCGGTACACGGCGGCAAATAGGTCTCCGTCAGTATCGCCGCGCACTGCGATAACTTCGGGAGACCCAACAAAGTTGACGAGCACCGCGGCATCGTCAGCGTTGGGATCTATGGTCTGCCCGTCGCCATCTGTGACTTCGACTTTGCCGCTGTTTACCGCCAGGTGTAGCTCACGATGCGCCTTGGTCGCGACGGTATACATTTCGGGGCACTGCGCCGGGTCCCAGAGCTGCCGCAGGTCCGCGCCGAGACGCCAGTTGAATGTTCGCGCCACGATCCGCTCCGCGTCGAACATCGCGGCCACAATCGGATTGTCGGGGTTGGGCGGTCGGTCGGTGCCGTACTTGTCGATGAGGCGCTGGGGACGCTTCGGGTCGATAGTGCTCATGCGGTTCTCCTCATGCCCTGAACAAAGTTGTAGAGGTCGACGGTGCTGTACCAGATGGCTCCGCTGATCTTGTAGCTCGGCAGCGTCCGGTCGTTGGTCGCTTTGGTGACTAGTCCGATACCGACATTGCTCAGGCCCATCGTGTCCCGGTACCACTCGACCGCGCCTGTCTTGCCTTTCACGGTGGGGTCGGGCGATAGCTCTAGTTTTGTCGGTGCGGTTGCACCGTTTGCGGGTTGTTTCGGTATCGCAGGCGTTCGGGCCACTTCGCTCTCCGTAATTCGTTGGGAATACGGCTATTCCGGGACTACGCCTACGCTACCTCGCTACTACCCCGGAAGTCCGGCGTTAACTAGTCGCACCGTTAATCGACTCTCGCACAACGTGTTATCGGGGTAGCGTCGGCCCGACTACCAATCTTGAGGAGATGGCGATGGCTAAGGGAATTTCAACCCACGGCGATGTGCTCGTTAATCAGACCGCCGATGGCGTTGACCTGAATGACATCTGGGCCGAGGTACAACAGGTACTGGAGCTTTGGAACGCCGAGCGCACCAGTATCGCCAACCTACTGAGCTACCGCACGGTCAATGTCGCTGACGCGATCCCGCAGTCGATTTCAAGCGACAGCTTTGAAAGCGCAACAGAATTCGGAGAACCACGCGCCATCCGCCCGCCGAGCGATGTGCTGAAATTGGGTTACAGCTTTCGTGACTACGACATCAGCTTGCGCGCGACGTGGAAATTTTTGCGCGAAGCCACTGCTGAGCAAGTTCAGGCGCAGGTCACCAGGGTGTTTGAGGCGGACTCGAAACTCACAAATGGAACTGTTCTTAACCGGCTGTTTGGTACCGCAACGGAATTTAATGAGTGGGGCCATATTTGCTATCCACTCTGGGCGAACGACGGCATGGTGCCCCCGCCGTACCTCGGGCAGACGTTCGACGGAACGCACTCCCACTATCTCACTAGCGGCTCAACAGTTCTCGACGCGGCTGACGTGGAGAACATGATCAAGCATGTGCAGGAACACGGCTACGGCGTACCGGGCACCTCAAATAGCGCAACGCTTTTGCTGATGATGAACCCGCTGGACGTTGAGGATGCCGCGGTGACCGCGTGGCGAGCCGGGGTCGAGTACCGCACCGGCGCACCTTTGCCGAAGCACGATTTCATCCCCAGCGCGCTCATGCCTGCGTGGATCTCCAACGAGACCGTCCACGGCCCAATCCCCAACGCCGAGCTCTACGGATTGCAAGTTTGGGGTTCGTACGGGTCCGCGTTGCTGATTCAGTCGAACTACGTGCCGAAAGGCTACGTAGCCCTGGTGGCGACGGGCGGGCCAGGTAGCGATGCCAACCCGGTGGGGTTCCGCGAGCACATCAACCCGGCGTACCAAGGGCTTCGGCACATTCCCGGCCACTGGAACGGCTACCCACTACAGGACAGCTTTTTTGCCCGTGGGTTCGGTGTAGGCACCCGGCACCGGAGCGCGGCGGTGGTCTGTCAGATCACAGCGAACGCGTCCTACGCCGCGCCTACGACGATTGCGACGTAACCGTGGCCGGTGTTCATGCCCCCGAGCCTTGGCGGGAACCGCCGCCCAGGAAAAAGCAGTTCTATGCCAGCTCACGCGACCCACTCACCGGCCAAGCCGAGACCGGCGATACCGAGATGTCGTGGGGCGAGGGCTTGGTGGCCCCGCACGCGAACGGGCTACCACCGTCGATGGGCGGGCAGTACATGCCGAAGGGTCCGCCGGTGGAACTGCATGGGCTTTCCCTCACGCCCCGGCAGAAACGCCGGCCACCCAACGAGGCGCGCGGGTACCCCGGTGACCAAGTAGCCCGGTAACCCTAGACGCAGCAGGGGAAATACCCACAGTCGCCGGGTTCACCCGACTACGGCCACGCGAGGCGGTACGACAGCGGCCCCTAGGCCCGGTCCGGGGCGGGCTGGCTTGGGTGGGTCTCCCGAGGTGGCAGGAATGGTTGTCGTACCGTTGGCGTATATACACAAGGGAAACCACGCTACAAACATGTTATCCACAACGTTATCCACAGGAAGGGGCGAAAATCATGGCTGACACGTACTCGGCGATCACCATCGCCAAGTGGTTCGTTGATTGGGCAAACGCCGACGATGCTGACATCACGAATCTCAAGCTGCAGAAACTGCTCTACTACGCGCAGGGCCACCATCTGGCCGTCCACGGTCGGCCACTGTTCAGTGACGAGATTCAAGCGTGGTCGCACGGACCCGTCGTCCCCGACGTCTATCACTCGTTCAAGGAGTTCGGCGCGGGTTCAATTCAACTCGCTGACGATGACCCATTCGAGTGGGACGATGTCGACTCGGCTACAAGTCA
Source organism: Mycobacterium sp. IDUB_21 (assembly GCF_055419425.1). NCBI lineage: Bacteria > Bacillati > Actinomycetota > Actinomycetes > Mycobacteriales > Mycobacteriaceae > Mycobacterium > Mycobacterium sp. IDUB_21. The sequence goes on from NZ_JBVAXQ010000004.1 coordinate 332,663, forward strand.
GTTTCTTGCCAAGGTGTGGAACACCTACGGCGGCGTAGCCGCGTGGAAGCTGCGAAACATGACACACGCGGAGGCTCCGTGGGTGGAACACTTCACCCACGGCGAACGGTGTGTGGTCATCCCGCAGGATGAAATCAAGGCGTACTTCGCATTTCGGGCTGGCTAACCGGTGACAGATCGAAGGGATCGCAAAAGCCGGCAAAAGGCGGCTAAGCCAGTGCTGTCAAGCGAAGGTCTTCAGCGGTCGTCGTCACCACAGCGCGACTATCAGCAGTCGACGCCGGTGTTTTGTCTTCACCACCTCCATCCGGATTACGGCGTTCAAGCGCTCGGAGATAAGGACCGCCAAGCGCAGCTCGCGCTCACGATGCACAAGTGCGCGCAAATGCGCTGGATTGAAGTCCACCAGACGGGTCGGCACGCCTCCGGCTCAGAACTGATACCGGCCAGCAAGATCAAGGCCCCGATACCGCCAAAATTCTCGGACCAAGACAAGTTCGTGGCAGTCAGATACCACGGAAAGTTGCCCATGGTCGGTGTCCGCATCAACGACGTATTCCATGTCTTGTGGGTTGAACGCCAGTACGGCGATGTCTACAACCACGGCGGCTAGACAACGCTAGCGGAACCACCAGGTCAAACTGCACTTCCAATCTGCCGCAGCAGTTGCACCGTCCCTTATTGGTCCCTTGTACGGGGTCGAACCCGAGCCGTACTCGGCCCGACCTCGACCCCTACTCGGGACTTACTAAATGCGCTGGTAGAACTGCAATTCTAGTTAGCCAGAACGCCGTCTAGCTCGGTCTTTCCGAACATCTGTTCACCCATGGAAATAGCTTCCCAAGCTGAATACGCGGGTTCGATTCCCGTCATCGGCTCCACGCTGAGCGTCTGTGCACAGCACAATCAACCCCATGGGCCTATTCCCGAAGCCGCACGTCACCCTGACCGACGCCGACATTGCCGACGCGCTCGGCCGCGCGGTGGCGGTCATCAACCCGCTGCTCGACCTGCTCTCGGAATCTGATCCGATCGGGCTGCGCAAGCGCACCCGCCGGCTGCTCAGCCCACCCCGAGGGCTGACCGATCGCATCCGCCGATTCCGGCTACGGCGGCGCCGCCACGAAGCCGGCCGCGGGCCCAGCACCGCCGACCGCGCCCTGAACGCGGGCGCGCAGTTGATGAACGCCGCCGATCTCCCGGGCACCGCCGCCTGGGATCGGATGAGCCGGGACGAGCGGGTGCACTGGTGGGTACACCGGGTCGGCGCGCTGAACACACTGGTGGTGGCCGCACCGGGCGTCTTCGGGTGGTTGGCGCGGGTGGTGCCGATCGGCGAGCTGGCCGGATTCGTCAACCACGCCATCGTGCTGTGCGCGCTGGCCCGCGAGTACGGCGTCACCGACCGACGCGAGCAGGTTCGGTTGCTCGCCGCGGTGCTGTGCCGACGTGATCTGCCCGAGGGCGTCGACGTGCCGGCGCCCCCCGACCCCGACCCGCTCCCCGAAACCCCGCCACCGGGATGGAAACCCCTGAAGACCATCACGTCGTCGACCCCGGTGGTGATCACCCGGACGGTCTGGCAGCTGGCCGGCATCCTGCGGGCAACCTTCGAGGAGGCGGCCAAGCGGCCGCACGCGAAGAAGCTGTACCAGCGCCTGAGTGTGCTGCCCGGGATCGGGGCGATCGCCGGCTATTTCGGCGAGCGGGGCGCGCTGTTGCAGTCAGCCCGGGAGGGCGTGGCCTGGCTGGACGAGCACCAACGGTAGAAGCCGGGCTACTAGCTCGGGTCTGAGTCGTTGGCCGCGGGCTTGGCGCCTGCGCCGCCCGCGCCGCCGGCACCCGGGTTGGTGCCATTGTTGTCCTCGCCTGGCGAGCCGACAGCACCCGGGGTCTCACCCGAGGCACCGCCGTTGCCACCGGTACCACCAGTTCCACCGGCCGCCAGGGTGCCACCGACACCACCGACACCGCCGTCGCCGCCGTCGCCGCCGTTGCCGACCACTCCGGCGGCACCACCGAACACGCCCGGCGCACCGGCGGTCCTGCCGGCCATGCCACCGGCACCACCCGTGCCGCCGTTGCCGCCGTTGTTGTCGAACGTGGTGTTGACGAGGCTGCCGTCACCGCCGGCACCACCAGCGCCGCCGACGCCACCGTTACCGGAGTTGCCGCCGTTGCCGAACACCAAACCGCCGACGCCGCCGTTACCAGCGGTGCCACCAGCGCCACCCTCGCCGCCGGCCTCCGCAGCCGTCGTACCTGTTGCGTCGTCACCGTCGGCCCCGGCGCCGCCGGTACCACCGTCGCCGCCGTTGCCACCGTTGCCGAACGTCCCGCCGGCACCACCGTTGCCACCGTGGCCGCCCGCGGCACCAGTGGCACCGATGCCGCCCTGGCCGCCGTCGCCGCCGTTGCCCATGTTCAAGCCGCCGGCACCGCCGACGAAGCCATGCCCGCCGACACCGCCGTCGATACCGGCCACACCGGCCGCCCCGATGCCACCTGCGCCACCGTTGCCGAACATGCCGGCCGCGCCGCCGTCGGACCCACTCAGCTCGTGTGCACCGTCGGTGCCGGGGGCCACGACGTCACCGTCGGCGTTCACCCAAATCTCGCCACTGCCACCGTCACCGAAGAAGAAGCCGCCGTCGCCGGCGGCGACCACGCCGTCGTCGCCGATCGTCGCGTCGACGCCGTTGCAGACCAGGCCACAGATGTCACCGTTGGCGAAGAGCGCGTTGATCCCGGAGTCGTCGAAGAAGGGGATCAGTGACTCCCCGAACGAGTGGAGGCTGCTGTAGATCGAGTCGTACAGATCGCCCAGGTCGAGGCCGCCCTCTGCGGAGCCGGGCAGGTCAACCGCGCTCAGCACATCACCGAAGTCGAAATCGAAGTCGGCGTGTGCGGCCGGAGCGGCGGCCGGCGGGCCCAGTCCGAGCGCCAGAAACGCACCTACGGCACTCCCAGCGCTCACCACTCGCCGACGCGCACCACCGTCATGACTTTGGCTCATCAGAATCCCTCCCGTGGATTTGTTGTCAGACCGTCATTTCTCCCTCAGCGTCGCCTTAGCCGGCGAGGAGTGGGACGTTACCTCAGCGATACACATTCCGGCCGCACCTTTATCCAGATCTGCCAAATACCAAATTCATGACATGCGGCTGAGCTGGCACCAATTCGAATTACAGCATGGATTATGTGATGTAGGTCACAGCATGATTCGGCCTTGGCGTGCGCGTTTACCAATCGGTAACAATCGGTTGGACCACCTCCGTCGGATCGAGGTGGTGAAGATCAGCAGGCTTTTTCGCAGCAACCCGCCGGTGCACACGGAATATATAAGCGTGAACCCGCGTCGCAATTAGTGCACCAAGTACTCGCCTACCGGATTCGCGCGCGGGCTCCGCGATAAAAAGCCGGAAAGAGGAAAGAAATAGGAAATGGGCAGCGCTAGAAGACCCGCACCCAGTCGATCAGCATGTCCGCCGGGTAGGAACCCTGACGGGCGTCCCCGCCCCCGGACCCGCCGACGGCCAGGTTCAGGATCGGGAACACCGTGTAACCGGGATCGTTGAACGGCCACTGGCGGCCCGGCTCGTCGATCTGCTCGATGCCCACGGCCGGGACGCTGAAGTAGGGCTCCATACCCTCGACATAGTCCTGCCAGAAGTACATGCCGCTCTGGTTCCAGGTGACCCGCCAGTTGTGCCAGTTGCCGTCGACCGGCATCTGGAAGGTCTCGAACGCGGTGCCGAACGGGTTGGCGTGCACGGTGGTGCCGGACGGCCACTCGCCGTTGCCGTACCACTCCATCAGGTCGATCTCCCCTTCACGGCCCGGGTCGTCGTTGGACAGCCACCAGCCTGGCCAGCAGCCCGCGGTCTGGCAGTTCAGCTTGATCCGGGCTTCCCAGGTGGTGCCGACGCCGCCACGCCAGTTGCCGTGCACCAGCCCGCCGAAGAACGTGTTGCCGTCGTGGGTGGCACGGATGACGAGGTTGGATTTGCCGTCCAGGAAGACGTTCTGGCGACTGTCGCGGTATTGGTAGAAATACTCGGGCCGGTCCCAGCCGACCGGGCGGCGGATCGGGGTGCGGTGGTTGGAGATCGTCCACTTCGACCCATCCGGGGCCGAGCCGGCCGGGCCGTCGAACTCGTCATGCCAGATGAACCCACCTGGCTTGGCGGCGACGGCCGGGGGCGCAGCCGGATCAGCCGGCGCAGCAGGTGGCTGCGCCGGGTCGCCGGGCGTTCCGGGCGGTGCGGGGACGGCTCTGGCCAGCGGGTTCGGCGCGGCGGCGGCTAGGGCCCCGGCACCGAGCATCATCATGACTTGGCGGCGGTTCATCTCGGACACGGTGGCAATGTAACCCACACCGGAACGGTGTCAAACCAGGCAAGCCCGGCATTTTGGTGGGCTATCTCACTCGTCGCCGCAGGCGCTGTCATCGAGCACACCGACCGCTATCCCGTAGGGCAAAAACCGTACTTTTCGTTTGGGATCGGGATTGCGTTGGCCGGCGCGCAAGGCGTCGATCTCGGTCGCGTACACCTGCTCGATCCGAGCCGCCCCGTCGTCGCCGACGGCGTAGATGACCCACACGCCGTCACCGGTCTCGCCGGTGGTCGGCGGTCCGGACCGCGCCGCCTGGGCCAGGTCGGCGAAGATCGCGCCCCACCCCGTCCGGTTGCCGGCGGTGAACGTTCCGGAGAAACGGTCGAACGCCGCGCGCAGCCCTTCACCCGCCTCGCGCATCATCCGGTCCAAGTCCTCGGAATCGAATCCGAATGCCCCGTCGTCGCTCATCGCAAGCCCCTTCCGGCCCTTCCGGCCCGTAGCCACCCTCCAGTGTGCCTGGGGTGGGCTGGGTCTTGCCAGCGTCGTCCGGCCAGCGTCAGGCGGCGTCTGCCCGGTCGCGTTCGTCGATCAGCCGGCGACCGCTGCTCAGCCGACGCCGCATCGCCCACAGGTAGTAGCGCGCTGGCAGCCAGCGGATCGGCCGTGGCACCAGCCGGTACACCGGCGGCAGGACGGTCATCAGCGCGTCGAACAGCTTCTGATCGCGGGGGCTCCACGTCCAGTGCAGTTCCTCGCGGAGTTGCGGCGGCAGCAGGCCGCGGGTGATCCACCGGTTCAACGGCATCCCGAGCCGGATCAGCAGCGGCGAGTCGCCACCGCGGAACAATCTGTGGCAGAACGCACGCACGTGGTCGTCGATGGTCAGCTCGTCGAGTTTGCGCTGCCAGTACTGCTCGAACTCTGCGCGGGTCGGCGGCCACATGTCGGGCTTGACCTGCAGCGCGGTGCCGTAGACCGCCGACTGCTGATAGAGACGTTCGGCCGTGGCATCATCCATCGGACCCAGGAAGCGCTCGTAGAGGTCTTGGCCGTTCTTGTAGAGCGTGGCAGCCACCCACAGTTGCAGGTCGACGTCGAATCCGTTGTAACGCACCGGGCTGTCCGGCCCCGATTTCACCGGGACGTGCGCCTGGTTGACCATCTTGGTCACCGCGCGTCGCTCCTCGTCGGTGCCGAGGGTGGTGACGTAGATGTAGGTCATGGTGGTACGCAGCCGGTCCAGCGGCCTGGACAGCACCGTGCTGTGATCCGCAACGCCATGTCCGACGCCGGGTTCGGCCAGCTGCAGCAGCACCGTGACCCCCGCACCGAGGTACAAGAACCCCTCGCCGACGTAGTCGGCCAGGTTCAGGCCCCGGTCGACCGGTGGTCGGGATTGCCGAATCGGCATGGCCATACCCTCTCGAAGATGCAACAATACAACGATGATTGTTGCATCGTTGGCCGTGGTTTGGCAACGGCCTGTGGCGATAGCGGCGCGGTAGATTCGACCCCGATGGTCGCCAATCCGCTGTTTGCGCTGCTAGGGGCGTCAGACGAGTTCGGCGCCGATGCCCACATTCTGCGGGCGGCGCTGGAGCAGTTCGCGCTGACCGGGGTCCGGCGGACCAGCACCGACGACATCGCGCGCCGCGCCGGGGTCAACCGGGCCACCCTGTACCGGCGACTCGGCGCCAAGAACGAGATCGTCGCTGCCGCCTTCCTGTACGAGGCCGGCCGGGTGCTGACGCAGATCGACTCCGGCACCGGCGATCTCGCCGAGCGGCCGACCAATGCCGAAATCGACGACTACATCGTGCGGTTCTGCACCATCACTTTGACCACGTTGCGGGACAACCGATTACTGCACCAGCTGCTCGAGGTGGACCGCGACGAGACACTGCGGGCGCTGACCGTCGGGGCCGGTGACGTGGTGGAACTGGCGTCCGCGTTCCTCGCCCAACGTATCCTCCTGGTCCGCGAGCGCTCCGGCGGTTCGACGGATGCGGGCGAGATCGCTTCACTGTCAGCGGTTCTGGCCCGGATGACCCAGTCGCTGCTACTGACGCCGGACGGGCCGCCGCAGTTGCACACCCGCGCCGAGATCATGGCCTTCTCCGCGTCGGTCTTGACGCCCCTGATCCGGGGCGCGCCTAGTTCTCCGGAACGGTGATCGGAATCGGTATCGGCACCAAGGGAATTCGCAGGTACTCGGTCGTCATCGGCACGGTGGTGGTCGGCGGCACCGTAGTGCTGGGCGGAGCGGTCGTGGTCGGCGGCGCCGTCGTGGTTTGCGGCGCCGTCGTGGTGGTAGTGCTCGGCGGCACCGTGGTCGTCGTCGTGGGCGGCGCCGTCGTGGTGCTGGTGCTCGGCGGCGCGGTGGTGGTTTCCGGCGGTGCTGATGTAGTGGCCACCGGGAGCGGCGGCGCGGGAGTGCTGGGAGCCGGCGGCGGGGGCGGTGGCAAGGCGCTGGACGACGGGGCCGGCGGCACCACCAAGGCGCTGGTCTCCGGCTGGACCGGCGCCTGGTCATCAGAGGTGCGAGTCAAGCTGTAGAGGGCGCCGGCGACGGCGATCAGCGCCACCAGGAGGCCGATCCACAGCGCAACCTTCGGCAGCCTCGAGGGGTGCCGACGGCCGGGGACCGGTGCCGGCGGCACCGGAGCAGCAGGGCGGCGTCCAGTGCTCGGCGACTGCTCGTAGGGCTCTTCGACGTAGGGCACCGGTTCGGCACCGACACTGCCGTCCTCCTGCGACCAGGCGAAGGCGCCCACGACAGAACCGGTTCCGGGGGCAGACGTCACCGTCGGCGCCAACTCGGTTGCTCCGATTGCGTCGGCTTCCCGGGTGACATCGTCGTCCTGCGGGTCGTACATATGCTGCTTACCTTGGATCGACAACGGCTGGGAATCGCCACCACGATAAGCGGGGCCGAACGGTTCGGCGCTTCCGACACACCGGTGGGAACCGGGCTATCAGCCGATTCACACCACCGTCAGCGGCAGCGATTTGCGGGTGCGGAACGCGAAGGTCGCACCGCCGCTGACCTTGGTCACCATCACCTCGGGCAGTTCTTTCGCCGCGGTGTCGGTCTCGCTCAGCTGGGCGATCCAATCGGTGTCCGACCCCTCGACCGTCACCCGCAGGTGCGGGTTGACCGCGGTCGCGATGGCCTGCAGCGGGTTGACCTCTTCGGGCGCGCACAGCGCGATCCAGGCGTTGTCGTCGTGGGCGGGTGAGCGCTGCACCACGATCCGGCCGCCGCCGATCTCAGCGCGCACGTAGCCGGCCGGGTTGAGCAGCGGGTGCAACTCGAAGGTGCGCAGCGCCCCGTCGATGTCGTCGGAGAGCCGCAGGGCGTTCTTGAGACGCATCGCGCCCAGCCCGGCCAGCCCGGTGAGCTGGCGCCGGCCGATCGAGGCGGCCAGTTCGTCGGTGTCGGCCCGGGCGCGCACCGCCAGCGCGAACGACAGGTACAACAGGTGCATCTGCAGACACACCTCGTCAGCCATCCGAACCAGCGCGGAATGGGAGAATGCGGTGAAGTCGACGTCGGCCAGCAGCGGGCCGGTGTAGTCCGACAGCCCTTCGCCGGACGAGTCGATGTCATCGAGTTCCCAAGTGGCGGCTTTGGTCTCGCTGATCACCGCCAACGCGGGAATCGGTTGGGCCGGCGGGTAGGACTCGTCGATGATGACGGTCCAGCAGCAGTGCGGCTGCCGGTCCGACGGGGCCCGGGGCGGCCGGTGAACCGGGCGGCACTGCGCCTGAACGTTGGTCGCCACCGCGGTGGCGTCAAACGTCGGGTCCTCGATGGTGTGGCACATGCCGAAGACGTAGTCCTCGCCCATCGGCTCCACGTCGAGCAGCGCACCACAGCTGGCCAACTCGAATTCGCCGTTCCAACGGTCGTGCACCGTGAAGCGGAAGTCCATGAACTGCGGGGGTGAGCCGATGTCGAACTGCAGGCCCTTGAAGATGGTCGGCACGTCGTTGCCGGTGTAGCCCAGCGCCCGTTGCATGCGCCGGGTGTAGACCGGGCTGGAGCCGGCCCACTCCTCGATGGCGATCTGCAGCATCTCCTCGCGGCCGAACTCACTTATGCACCAGGCCATCCCGGAGCGGTCGATCATGTGCCCGATCAACAGCAGCTCGGGAACCAGCACGGCCAACTCGTCGCGCGACAGCGACGCATACCTGGATTCGGTCACAGAGGAAAAATAGACCGGACTATGTTATAAAGTCAACAATGGTTATTTCCGCTGGTATCACCCCGTCTCCGGGCCCCACCCGGCGAACCAGCGCGCCCCGCAAGCGCGGCGACGACACGCGGGCCCGAATCATCGACGAGACGGTGCGCTGCATCACCGAAGAGGGCTTCGGCGCGGCGACCGCCAAGCACGTCGCCGAGCGGGCCGGGGTGACGTGGGGCGTCATCCAGTACCACTTCGGCGACCGCAACGGACTGCTGATGGCCGTCGTCGACGATGGGGTGGCCCGATTGCTGGCGAGCCTGTCGGCGGTCGACGTCGGCGAACTGGAACTGCGGCAGCGCATCGAAGCCGTCGTCGACACCGCGTGGCGTTGCTACGCCAGCCCGACCTCACTGGCCGCGTTCGAGATCCTGCGGGCCACCCGCGGCAGTCTCGGCGAGCAGTCCCACGAGCACCTGCTGCAGATGAACGCGGCGATCAACCGACTGGGGCGGCTGGTCTCCGAAGACCCGGCGGATGCCGGTGTGGCCGAAGTAATCTGGGCTTCGCTACGAGGAATTGTGTTGGCGCAGATGATTATCGGCGGGGCGTTCGACTGGCAGTCCGAGCGGAGGGCACTGATCGAGATGGTCAGCCACTATCTGGAGCGCGAGCGCCGATAGCCTACGCAGACTGGTCCGAGGGTCCCGTGCGCCAATGCGTTGGCAGCGGCTGCCCCTCGCGGGGCCGGTTGTGATACGCCCAGGACGACGCCAGCCAGCCGTTGCCGTTGGTCATCGTCGTGATCGGCTTTCCGTCTTGATCCTCGTTCTTCTTACCGGTCTTCTGGCCGCGACGGCTGGTGGTGTCGGTCGTTGCGCCCTGGCCCGCGGTCGTTCCCATCATCGCCTCCTGGAACGCCATCCCCGGCGGCAAACCCAGACCGGCGGGCAACCGGGTCTCGGCGGCGGCCAGGGTGAATGCGGTCGGCCGTATCTCCGGTGCCGCGCTTGCCCAACTCGGCGGCACCGACAGCCCCCCGATCGGGGTGGCCCTGCCCAGGCCCGCACCCACCGTCGGCGTTGTGGAAGCAGACAACACCCCACGCGGTCCCAGCCCCTCGAACGTCAACGCTCCCTCCATGCCACCGCGGACGAACAGCAGCCTTCCCCAGCCGGCACCGTTGGTCACCACGCTGTACGTGCTGGAGTCGAAGCTCAACCCACTGGCCGCAACGCTGGTGAAGGGGGTCAACGGATTCACCATGTCGGCGAGCGAGCCCAGCCCCGCCGACGTACCCGACGAAGTATCCGACGTGCCGGCGGGCGTCAGAAATTGCTGCAGCACAGTCTGTATCGCACTGTTCAGTTGGGTCTGGGTTCCGGTGCCGGCCGCATGTGAGGCCGCGGCGGACTGGGCGCCGGTCCCGGCCGGGTTGGTGGTCTGCGGCGGCTCGTCCAACGCCGGCAGTGTGCTTGCCGGCGCCGAAATCGCGGCGTAGGAGTACATCGCGACTGCGTCTTGCGCCCACATCTCGGCGTACTGAGCTTCGGTGGCGGCGATGGCCGGGGTGTTCTGCCCGAGGAAGTTGGTGGCGACCAGCGTCGCGAGCAACGCCCGATTGGCGGCCACCTCGGCCGGCGGCACCGTCGCCGCGAACGCGGTCTCATAGGCCGCGGCGACCGTCTTGGCCTGAATGGCGGTCTGCTCGGCCTTGGCGCAGCTCTCCTGCAGCCACGCCACGTACGGAGCCGCTGCCTTGACCATCGCCGCCGAGGCCGGGCCGGACCATTCGTGGCCGATCAGGCTGGAAATCACTTCCGAGTAGCCGACGGCGGCCGTCTCCAGGTCAGCGGCCAGGGCATCCCAGGACGCTGCCGCCGCGAGCATCGGTGCGGCCCCCGGGCCGGTGTACATCCGCCCCGAGTTGACCTCTGGGGGAAGTAGAGCGAAATCCATTTCGGTTCGGGTCAGCCCGCGGCCGGCGATCGAGGCACCACGGTGCGGCGATTCGAAGCGGCGCGGGCCGTCGCCGCCCCCAGGCCGCGACCGGCCAGCGTGCCCAGCATGGTCTCGCCGAACGCTGTTCCCGGCACACCGCCGGCGACCGCCGCGGCCACCGGCGCAGCGGAAGCAGGCAGTGGCACACCGGCCGAGGCCAGCGTGACGGGTATCGCCCAGCCGTGCGGCACCGACAGCCCCCCGATCTTGAGGGCGTTGCCCGCGCTCGCCGACAACCCCGCTCCGCCGAGACCCGCGCCTCCGAGTCCGCGGCCACCCAGGCCCAAGCCCCCGAGGCCAAGACCGGCCGGTCCGAGCTGTGGCGGGTTGAGGATTTCGCCTAGGCCGCCGGGGTTTTCGGCATTGAAGGCCGTCAGACCGATTCCGTTGTTGAGGTTGCTGAGCACGTTCGCGGTGCCGGACCAACCGGTCATCGTGGCGCTCATGCCCTGCGTGGCCAGCCCGGTGAACGGCGACACCTGACCGATCCCTGAAGTCAGCGAAGACAATGCCGTGGTGGTGTCACTGGCAGCCGCTGCCGAGCCGGCCTGGGCCACAGCGGCGGATTGGGCGGCCTGCCCGGACGCGTTGGTGGTCTGCGGCGGCCGGCTGAACGCGGCCAACGCCGACGCGGCCGCCGACGAACCCGCGTAGCGGTACATCGCGGCGGCGTCCTGGGCCCACATCTCGGCGTACTGGCGCTCGGCCTCACCGATCGCCGGGGAGTTCTGTCCGAAGAAGTTCGTGGCGACAAGCTGTTTCAGCAGGACTCGGTTGGCGGCGATCAGCGGCGGAGGAACCACGGCCGCCACCGCCGTCGAATAGGCCTCCGCGGCGGCGGTGGCCTGGCGCGCCGTCTGGTCAGCTTGCGCGCCGGTGCCGCGCAGCCATGTCACATACGGCTGGGCAGCAGCGGCCATCGCCGTCGCCGCCGGGCCGCTCCACGGCCCCGTGGCCAATGCGGAAGTCACCGAGTCGTACGTCGCCGCGGTGGTCTGCAGCTCGGCGGACATGTTCTCCCATGCGGAGGCGGCGGTCAGCAGTGATCCGGACCCGGGGCCGGTGTACATGCGTCCGGAGTTGATCTCCGGAGGCAAGACACCGTAGTCCAGGTACATCACGCCCCCTCGCTCGTTCGTCCACAATTCGTCAGCAGTTACCTGATAGTTGTCCGGCGATTAGGAAACGCCGCTTAGGTGAACTAAAGGTTACGGCCAGGTAGTCAACACGGTGGCGTGTCGATGAACTGTTGCGAGCGGCGCCACCGGCCCGAAACATGTCGACGCAGAACAGACGGATTGTGTTCACCTGCCATTCATGTCGTGGCAGGTGTCGGTTAAACCGGGGCAGCGATGCTAACGGCACTGTGAAGCACGCACGATGGATTTTGACCGCGATCGGCGCCGCCGCGCTCGTCGGCTTGGCCGCGCCTGCACATGCCGACACCGACCCGGACGCCGTGTTCCTCAACGCGGTCGACCAGGCGGGTATCGAGTACACCGATCCACAAGAGGCCGTCGCCGTCGGACGCCAGGTCTGCGATTACCTGCAGACCGGGCACCATGCGGATGGCGCCGCGCGTGCCCTGCGAATCTCCAACCGCAGCCTGTCGGTGAAGAACTCCGCCCGATTCGTGAGTTTCGCACAAACTGCGTACTGCCCCAACTAGATAGCCGTCCTACGGAGGAAACGATGAGGGTTCGCACACCCGCGTTGGCGGTATTCGCGATGGCAGGCCTGCTGAGTTTGGCCGCACCGGCGGCGGCCGAACCCGGCGACTCCGGCTTCCTGGGTGCACTCGACCAGGTGGGCATCTCTTACCCGAACCCCGCCGACGCCGTGGCCGGCGGCCAGGCGGTGTGCCAGTACCTCGCCGACGGACACAGCGCCAACCAGGCGGCCAAGGCTTTGAAGAACGCCAATCCGAGCCTGACGCTTACGAAGGCATCCCAGTTCGTCGGTATCGCCCGAGCGACGTACTGCGCTGAGACCTAGAGGCGCTACTGACGCCTATTGGGCGATCGCGATGACCGCGCCGGGGCGCAGCCACTGGATGATCTGCACCAGCTTGGCGTCGTCGATCGCCACGCAGCCCGCGGTCGGGCCGCCGTCTGTGGTGTGAAAGAAGAACGCTGCGCCGTCGCCGAGCGTGCGAGCGGAGTTGACGCCCATCACCACCGCATGCTTGTACTGCGGGATCTCGAGGTTCTCGCTCTCGTTGGTGTCGAACTGGCACTGCGCCTTTTTGCAGACCTGCATGGTGTTGAACGTCGGGCTGTGGTCGTCGCCGTTCCACCAGTGGTCCGATCCGACCTGGACATACTGCAGTCCCCCACCGGGATTCGGCGCGGTGCCGAACGCGTACGGCAGCGTGAACACACCCATCGGCGTCGCCGGGTACCCGCTCTTGGCTTTCTGAGCCATCCCCGCCGAGCCGACGTGGGTGGGTATACCGGCGGCAACCGGCTGCCAGCCCGTCGCGCCGCGCTGATACACGTCCATCTTGGCGTCCGAACCGCCCACTCCGACAACGGAGATCACCTGATTCGCGTTGCCTACCGACGGGGCGAACCACGGAGCGGCATCGCCTTGGGCCCCCGGCGCCGCGACCAGCGTCGTGCCGGCCGTGCACAGGGCGGCGCAGAACAGGCTCAGCAGTCGGCGCATCGACTCATCATCGGCGCAGGCCGGGGGCGGGTCAAACACCAGCCCCGGCGCGCCGGGCTTTCTACGGTTCTGCGCGACGCTCCAGGTCTTCGACCGGCGCCTCGCCCTTGAGCAGACCGCGAGACGCCAGATACCCGTGGAAGTACTCCCGGTGCTCGGGACACGTCAGCCAGACCTTGCGACGTTCCGGGGTGTGCAGCTTGGGGTTGTTCCACAGCATGCCGAAGGTCGCGTCGGCGCTGCAGCCCTTTCGCGAGCAGACGAGCGTCCCCACCGGGTCGGCGTCATAGCTGGTCATGGATCAAGCCTGCCACGGCTTGAGTAACACCACCCATAGCGCCAGGTATGCCCAGCCCAGCGCCCAGCCGGCCAGCACATCGGAGGGATGGTGCACGTTGAGCGCCACCCGGGCGACGCCGACCGCGGCCACCACGAGCACCCCGGCGCAGACCGCGGCCGCCCGGGCTCGGCGCCGCAGCAGCGGCAGCGTCAGCACCAGCAGCGCGCCGACGCCGACCATCACCCCCAGGGCGTGGCCGGAGGGAAACGACGACGACGATGCCGCAGCCAACGCGGTCACCGGGCGGGGCCGATCGACCGAACCCTTGGCCACAACGGTGAGCAGCCCGCTCATATCCACTGCCACGAGCAGGAACAGCGCCGGCCGCAGCCGGCGCCGCGCCAGCTCGACCACCGCCGCCACCATGGCCAGCAGCCGGAACACCGCAGGCGTGAACACCGTGGACAACCCGTCCCAGAACCGCACCCAGCCTGAATGCTTGCTCCCGATGTCGTAGCTCGCGTCCAACGCGGCGGCGTCGACCCCGGCCAGCCAGCCCCAGCCCTGCAGGTAGCCCACCAACATCAGGACATAGACCGCCACCGCCACCGCGATCGAGCCCAGTGCGGTTGCGCGCAGGGGCGAAGGAGCCATCACCTAGCTCTCGTCTCGGCGGGCAACGGTGCTCCGCAGGTCCGGCCACGGCGGGCGGCGCAGCACCGCAAGGGAGGCGATCACCGCTGACACCAGGCCGGTGAGCACCCCCACCAACGCGATCCGGTCCGCGTTGACGGCCGCCACCCACTTGGCGCTGTCACCGCGGATCACCACCACACCGAGCGGGGTGGCAGTCACCCCGGAACCGCCGGAGGCTCTGATTCGGGTAGCGGTGATGACCGTGGCGCCGTCGGGTGTCTGGTGCGGCTCGCCGTAGACCAAGGCGCCGGCGGCCTCGGTGGGCAGCTGGCCGAGCAGTTCCGGACGTTTCATGGCGGGCATCCCTTCGTGTGGCTCCTACCATGATCCCGTGGCCGATCCGTCCTTCAGCGCGCAGGAGCGCCAAGCCGTCTACCGGGTGATCGCCGAACGGCGCGACATGCGCCGGTTCGTCCCCGATAGCGCCGTCGACCCCGACGTGCTGGCGCGCCTGCTGGCGGCGGCGCACGCCGCGCCGAGTGTGGGGCTCATGCAGCCGTGGCGGTTCGTCCGGATCACCGACGACACCCTGCGGCATCGCATCCACGCCCTGGTCGACGAGGAGCGCCAACGCACCGCCCGTGCGTTGGGGCGGCGCGAACAGGAATTCCTGGCACTCAAGGTGGAGGGCATCCGCGACTGCGCCGAACTGTTGGTGGTGGCGTTGCGCGAAGGTAGGCAAGCCCATATCTTCGGTCGCCGGACATTGCCGCAGATGGATCTGGCGTCGGTGTCGTGCGCCATCCAGAACCTGTGGCTGGCCGCCCGCGCCGAGGGATTGGGCATGGGATGGGTGTCACTGTTCGAACCGCGGCCGCTGGCGGAGTTGTTGGGCATGCCGGCCGACGCAGAACCGGTGGCCATCTTGTGCCTGGGACCGGTACCGGAGTTTCCCGACCGGCCCGCGCTGGAACTCGACGACTGGGCCTACCGGAAACCGTTGGGCGAGTTCGTCTCCGAGAACAGCTGGGAGCAGTCGTGAGCGGCAGCGACGAAGCCGCCGCGGTCCGGCAGATCTGGTCCGGACTCGGGTTGCCGGGAATCATCGACGTGCACACCCATTTCATGCCGAAGCCGGTGATGGACAAGGTGTGGAAGTACTTCGATTCGGCCGGCCCGATGGTCGGGCGCAACTGGCCCATCACCTATCGCACCGACGAGGCCCAGCGGGTCGAAACGCTGCGGGCCTTCGGGGTGCGCCGATTCACCTCGCTGGTGTATCCGCACAAGGCGCAGATGGCCGCGTGGCTGAATCAGTGGTCGGCTGAATTCGCCCGCTCAACACCGGATTGCCTGCCCGCCGCGACGTTCTATCCCGAGCCGGGAGCGGCCGACTACGTCGCCGCGGCGATCAGTGCCGGAACACACGTCTTCAAGGCACACATCCAGGTCGGCGACTATGATCCGAATGACCCACTGCTCGAAGATGTTTGGGGTGTTATC
Organism: Mycobacterium sp. IDUB_21; assembly: GCF_055419425.1. NCBI lineage: Bacteria > Bacillati > Actinomycetota > Actinomycetes > Mycobacteriales > Mycobacteriaceae > Mycobacterium > Mycobacterium sp. IDUB_21. Next base: position 348,284 of record NZ_JBVAXQ010000004.1, read on the forward strand.
GAGGATTCTGACATCCCGGTCGTCATCCACTGCGGCTCGGGTCCGCAGCCCGGACGATTCACCGGGCCCGAACCGATTCGGCGACTGCTGCGCCGTCACCCGAGACTGACGCTGATCGTCGCGCACATGGGCATGCCGGAATACGGTGAATTCCTCGACATCTGTCTGGATTCGGCTGCCGTGTACCTGGACACCACGATGGCGTTCACGGCGTTCATCGACGATCGCATGCCCTTTCCGGCCGGCGAGGAGGCGCGGTTGCGTGCCGCGGGCGAGCGGATCGTGTTCGGCAGCGACTTTCCGAACATTCCGTACGGGTACCGTGACGCGCTCACCGCGGTAACCGCAGTTCGCGGCATCGACGACGCCTGGCTGCGGGGCGTTCTGCACGACAATGCCGCACGCCTATTCGCGATCGGGCTACCATCCGGATGACGCACCATCACCGCAATCGTCGAAACCGACGTTTTGCAGACAAAGTTCGAGTGAGGACCTGCAGAACGTCAGTTTCGGTGAACCGGACGGCAGTACCCCGGGCGACCTCACCCGAGAAAGGCCGGCGACCGTGACCTCTGACGCCACCCCGCTGACTCCACCCATCGGGATCCCCGATGTTCCGGGTGCGGACGCCGGCGCGCACGGTCTTCCCGACCGCAGCGAGTTGTCGTTGCGGGACAAGCTGATCGTGGATGCGTCGGCATTGTCCGATATCGGGTTACGCACCGCGGTCGCGTCCATGGTCGCCGCGGCGATAGTCCCCTCGGTGCTGACCACGGCGGTCGGCCGCGATCACTCGCGGCGGGAACGGGAACGACTGGCGTTCTACGCCGAGTTGGCCTCCGGACACGACCCGGCCCGCTCATTTCCGGCCCCGACAGCACTGCCCAGGATCTCCTCACGGCGGGCCAACCCGCTGGCCGAGCGGGTAGCGCGCGGCGTCGTGGAAAACGTGGCGTTCCGCAGTGGCTTCGAAACAATCAACCCGGCCATGCGGGATTCCTGGAGTGCCCTGAGCCACAACAACACCGCCCGGTTTCAGCACTGGCGTCACGACGACGGGCCACGGCCGACACTGTGCGTCATCCACGGGTTCATGGGGTCGGCCTACCTGTTCAACGGCCTGTTCTTCTCGCTGCCCTGGTTCTACCGGTCCGGCTACGACGTGGTCTTGTTCACCCTGCCATTCCACGGGCGGCGCGCCGAAAAGTATTCACCCTTCAGCGGATACGGTATTTTCTCGCACGGCATGTCGGGTTTCGCCGAGGCGATGGCCCAAGCGGTCCACGACTTCCGCTCGGTGGTCGACTATCTGGAGTTCACCGGCGTCGACCGCATCGCCCTGACCGGCCTGTCACTGGGGGGTTACACCAGCGCGCTGCTGGCCGCCGTCGAACCGCGACTGCAGGCCGTGATCCCGAATGTTCCGGTGGTCTCGGTCGATTCGGAGATCCGGGACTGGTTCCCGGCCAACATGGTGGTACAGGCCGGGCAACGGCTCGGCCGGGTCCGCTACGACGACTTCACCGCCGCCACGGCCTACCACTCCCCGCTGAACTACCCGCCGCTGGTGGCCAAGGACCGACGGCTGATCATCACCGGCCTGGGTGACCGGTTGGCGCCGCCGGAACAGGCCGAGATGCTCTGGCGGCATTGGGATCACTGTGCACTGCACTGGTTCCCCGGCAACCACGTGCTGCACGTCAGCCAGCCGGCCTACCTGCGGCGGATGACCGCGTTCCTGCGCGGGTACATGTTCTAGCCCGACCGCAGCGACCAGCCAACCCGCTTGCGATCGCCGCTAACGCGCAGCCACGCCGGCCGCCGCGACCGACCACCGCAGTCCGGCGAGCTCGTCGTCCGACAGCGCGGTGCGGCCGTCGAGGCGACTCCCGGACCGCGGATGCAATCCCAGCAGCGCGCTGCGATGATTGCCCTGCTCCGGCACCAGACCGGCCAGGGGGGCCGCACCGTCGGGCGCCGACCCGGTGCGCAGGGCGCACGCCGCGGCCACAGTCCGCTGACCGCCGTCGTCGGCGAATTCCAGTGCCGTCCAGGTCTCCCCGGCGTTCGAACCCCGGATCCGGCTCAGCGTGTCCGTCAGCGCCGCATCGATGGCGACCTGATAGGCCGCGACGTGGTCGCCCGCGCCGTCGACAACCGACCGCCACGTTTCCCGCGCACCCGCGCCGATCAGCGAGGGAATCTCATCGGCGGCCACAAGTGCGGCCTCCCAGCCGATCTCGCGAAGATGGTCGGCAAGGCGCCGGGCCGCGATGTCAGCGGTCCGCTGCAGCGGGATGCTAGACGAACGGGCCTGCAGCGCCGCCAGATTCGGTGCGGCCGAATAGGTCAGCCCGATCCAGGTTTCGGAGTCGGCCTCACCGCCCTCCGGCCGGGTGCCGCGACTGGTGATGCGCACTGCGTCGGCACGCAGACCGTACCGGTTCAGGTAGCCGGCGATCAGTGACAGCGGCAACGCATCCCCGGCCGCCGACGCCGTGATCCGCAGCGCCGCCGTGGCCCGCGCGCCGGACACCGAACGCCGGTCGGTGTGAACGCCGCTTCGCGAGCGCGACACGGCGAGCCGGCGCCGGACGATCGTGGTGAGGTGCAGACCCCGCCACCAGGTCAGCAGCAGGATCGCCACGGCGACACCTATGCCGAGCACCCAACGGTCCCGGGTGGCGGGCCACGGGTAGGCCATCAGTGCCGGCACCAGGGCCAGCAGAACCAGTGCGATTCGGCCCGGCCCGGGACGGGGAATGGTGGAACGGTGCGGGCTCACAGCTGGTTTTCCTTTCGTCGGCGGGCGGCCGCCGCGGCGCCAGTGGCGACGGCGGCGACCAGCCCGGCCAGCAGCGCGGTTCCGGCGAAGGCCACGATCCGCGGCGCCGGGTCCTCGGGTGGCGGCGCCGGCGGTGGCGAGAGTTTCTTCGACGGCGGGTTGGCCGGATCCGCGGCCGGCGTCAATTCCCAAGTCAAAGCCGCCACCGGGTCGACCGAGCCGGCGCCCACCAGAGCCGACGGCGCGCGGGCGCCGTTGTGGGCGGTAGAGACGATCCGGTGCGCCACCTGCATGGCGTTCAAGTCTGGATAGCGGCTGCGGACCAGTGCGGCCACCCCAGCGACGTAGCCGGCGGCGTAGCCGGTGCCGGTCAGCGGCACCAGCCTGCCCTGATTGCCCGGAAGGCCGTTGGCCAGTCCGCCGTCTTCGCGGTTGCTGATCGAGACGATGCCCTCGCCCGGTGCGGCGACGCCGACCCACGGCCCGGCCATCGTGAAGGCCGACGGCTCCCCCGACGAGGACAGTGACGCCACCGACAGCACGTACGGATGCCACCACGACGGCACCGACAGCGAGGTGACGCCCGTCCAGTTGCGTTGGTCGTGCGGCCGACTGAGGTCGGTGAGCGGATTGGACTCGCAGGCCTCGCCGCCGCCGCCGACCGATCCGGTCTGTCCGTTGTCGCCGGCGGCGGCCACGATCAACGCGTCCTTTTCCACCGCGGCGTAGCGCAGCGCCGCGCCCAGCGCGGTCTGGTCGACGTTGCGGTCGGCCGGCAGGCAGGTCGTGGTCGAGATGGTGATGACCCGCGCACCAAGGTCGGCGGCATGCACGATGGCGCGCGACAGGGCGGCGATGTCGACCACCACGCGAGTCGTTCGGGGGTCATCCCCGGCCAACCGCGGCGAGATCGACGCCGAGGCGGTTCGCAATGACAGCAGCCGCGCTGCGGGGGCCACGCCGGTGAAACCGTCCTGGCGGTCCGGCGCCGGCTGGCCCGCGATGATCCCGGCCACCAGCGTTCCGTGCCCGTCGCAGTCGGTCAGTCCGTCGGTCGTGCCCATGTAGTCGCCGCCGGCTTCCACGGCCGGCAGCCGCGGGCCCGGCCGCACGCCGGTGTCGATGACGGCTACCGTCTGGCCCTCGCCGCGGGAGAACTGCCACGCCGCGGGAAGGTCGAGCATCCGCTGAGCGGCGGTCGCGGTGCTGAGGTCGCTGCCGGGCAGCAGGCCCGAACTCGCGCAGTCGCCGCGCTGCTCCATCGCCGCGACGGGGCCGGGTGCCCCGCTCGGCGGCGGCACCGTCGGGTCGACGGTCGGCGGGGTGATCGCCAGCGCCGGAGCACTGGTCAGCAGTAGCGCCAAAGCCGCAGCCGCACCGGCCATGCCGGCCCCGCGAACCGCACCGCTACGCCGAGGGTGCGGTTCACCGGTGTCAGAGAACGTCATCGAGACAGAACCCAGGCGAAAATGCCGACCAGGTAGGCCATCACCGGGATCAGGGTGGCGTCGACGCCGGAGGCCAGGAAGCCCACCAACCGCCGCACCGGCAGCGAGTAGCTGTCCGGCGACGCGACGGTCGGACTCAGCGCGACCACCGCCCACACCGCCACCAGGGCGGCCAGCACCAGCACCGCGCCGAAAGCGGCCGGGTAACGGCCGGTCGCGGCGTAACCAACCAGCAGCACGACGGCGGTCAGGTGCGGCCCGGCCAGCAGCCACGCCTTGCACCACGCCGAATCCCACACCCGGGCCCGCAGCACCGAAGCCACCGCGATGCCCGCGACCACATACCACGCCCACCCCGAAAGTCCCTCTGGCTCAATGACGATGGCCACCGAGCCGAGCACGGCGAGCAGCACGGCGCCGGCGATGAACCCGGTCTGGTGGGCGTCGGTGACCCGAACGCGGCGCGGCAGGTCTTCGAGCACACTTTGTGGCAGCGCCGACGGCGTCGGGTCTCCCGGTGCCGGGATCACCGGCAGCGGCAGCCGCGCCCACAGCGCCGAGACCTGCGGAGCGGCAACGGTGAGCAGCAGCGACGCGGTGATCAGCCCGCAGCCGAGGCTGAGAAGCGGCAGCTCCCAGAAGGATTTGACGGCGGCCGCTGCCAACACCCCGGCTCCGACGACCAGGGCCGCGGTGAAGAAGGCGATCCCGCGTTGGCCGCGTCCGCCCGGGGGCAGGATCAGGCAGATCAAGGACCACGCACTGACCGCGGCCGCGCCCAACACCAAGTGCGCCGGACTGAACAGGCCGGGCACCGCCAGGGTGCCCGCGGCGGCGACCGGCACCAGCGCCGCGATCGCCAGGGTCAGCGCGGCGTCGGCCGAACGTGTCCGGCACGCCAGCGCCGCCAAGACGGTGAGCACCGCGATGGCAATCGCGGCGAAAAGGCCGGCCGGTTCGCCGGTGAGCGCACGATGCGCGGTGGCCAGCCCGGTGGCCGCGAAGACCAGCGCCACCCCGGCAGCCAGTGCGGCGCGCTGAATGTGCTTCGCCCCCCAGGGTTTACGTCGGGACGCCGAGAAGATGACGGCGGCATCGGCGATGTCCTCGACGATGCCGGGAGCCGCCGGCCCGACCGGCACCGGCCGAAGCGCCAGCAGGTCGCCGTCCACGACGCCGACCGTGTCCAGGCTGGCATCCAGGCTGAACGGCGCACCGCCGACCGGCGCCAGGCTCAGACGCGTCGCCGCGGCGGCGGCGGGTTCGGTGTCATCGCCGACATCCGGAGCCACCAGGCGCTGCACCGCGGGCAGAATTTCGCGCAGCGGCAACTCAGCGGGCACGGCGATCTCGGTCAGCCGACTGTCGGCCAGAACCGCGATGCGGACGATCGGCATGACGGCGCTGGTCAGCACCGGAGCTTCGGTCATTGGTGTTCTCTATTCTTTTCTCTGCTATGACAACTGGGTGGTGAAATCTCGGGACAGTCGCTGACCGGGGAACCACTGGCCGTCGGGCAGCGTGGCGGTCAACTGTTCGATCGCGACGGCGGTCGCAAAGTCGGTTCCGGGCCGGAAGATCGATACCCACTCGCCGTCGAAGGCCTGCGACGGGGTGACCAGGATTCGGCCTTCGTCGGTGTCGACCAGACTCATCCCGACCTCGGTGGTGGCGTGCCGGCCATCGTGGGCGCAGCCGGCGACCACCTCGACGTAGCTGCGCGGACCGGAGAACACCGATTCCACGATCGGTCGCGCTGAGCCTGGAATACCCAGGTAGTCAAGAACTTCGGTGAGTGGGGCACCGGCGCGCAGCCGCTCGTCGGCGCGCACTCCAACCCGGGCGGGCAGGGTGAACTCGTCGAACCGGGCCGGCGGTCGCTGCCGCAGGCCGGCCCCGAGCACCGGGATCAGCAGCCGCGGGTCGTCGATGTCCATCGCGGTGAAGGTGACCAGCTGGGCATTGCGCAGCGCCACCACCGTCCGGGTGGGCTTACCGGTGCCCTGGTCGCGGCGCGCCACGATGCCGCGCAACATCTCAGTCGCTCCGCTGGACGGTGAGCCCACATAACGCAGGTCCAGCCAACGGTCCGGGAAGCACACCACCCGGATCCATTCGGCCACGCACCGGTTCACCGTGCCGTCCGGCGAGACGACTCCCATCCGGGTCAGCTCATCACGCTGGCGCGCCATGAACGCACCGCGTTCCCCGGCGTCGGAGTAGGGCATGGTGATCGCCAGTACCCACGGGAAAGACCCCGCGCCAATGGTTTCCGCGATGTACCAGGCTTGCTCGACGGTCAGTTCGGCGGCGTTGGGTTCAGTCCCCATCGCCGCTTCCCCTCGTCGAGCGGATCACCTGGCTCAACCCCACTTGGCGGCTTCGGCGGTGTCGCGAGCGTTCATCATCAACGTGTTGGTCTCATGGGTCATCGCCATCGCGTGATACGCGCGAACCAACTCCTCCATCGCCTGATTCCACTGCACCTGCCACGCCTGATACGTCATACCCGTATCGCCCTGCCACGCCGCCGACAACGCCGCCTGCTCACTGGCGATATCCGCACCCACCGCCTGCAACGTGCCCGCATACCCATTCATCTCCCCGGCATGGGCCAACATCGCCGGGTAGTTGTACATAATCTGCGACATCAGACAAACCCTCCCTAAACCCCGGTGTAACCAGAAGCAGCAGCAGCATCGGCAGCCACATACGTGCTACCCGCATCCGCCAAATTCACCTGCGCCATATCCAGCAACGCATTCACCCGCGCCGCCAACGCCACAAACCGCGCATGCGACCCCTGAAACGCCGCCGCCGCCTCACCAACATGAAACGCCTGCGCCGACAACGCCGCCTGCTCCGCCTGCGCCATCGTCGACCGCATCAACGCCGCCTTCGCCCCAAACGCCGACTCCGAGGCCACCAACTGCGGAATATGGGCATCCAACATACTCATCGCCGCACTCCTTTCTCTTACTTCGAATCCGCTTCCGACTCCCCAACGGAGTCGGCATGATCGTTCTCACTCCAGCTGTCGGGCAACATCGGCACACTCGGCCCGCCACCGAACCCGTCGCCGGCCAACGTGGCCAACCCGGCCGCCGTCGCGTCGGCGCGCTTGCCCACCGTTCCGGTGAAGCCCAGCGCTCCGGCTCCCCGATCCGAACCGGCCGCAGACGTCCCCGCCGCCGGCTCCTGCCCCGGGCCGTTGGCCGGACCCGCGTCCAGGTCCATGTACTCGTCGGCGTGGTCGTGCAGGACGGCGCGTCGACGCCGTCGCGCCCGCGCCTTGTCGCGTGCCGAACTGCCCACCGCAGCTGCGGCCGCCGGCACCCGCGAGGCCGGCGCCTGCGCCTTGTTTCGTTCGGTCAGGGTCGGGCCCAGCCCGGTGCCGGGATCGGCACCGGCGATCAGGTAACCGAAGCCCATCACCCCGGCAGCCGGCGACGGCGGTGCCACCGCCGATGTGGCCGGTGCCGCCGGCACACCCGTCGCACCGGGCGTGGCGATACCGGAGCTGAAACCGGTCGCCACCACCTTCGGTTGGTCGCCCGACGGACTGACCGCGCCCGGCACCAATTCGGCGACGCCCTCGGGCGCACCCTCCTGGCCCAGGTTGGCCAGATAACTCAGGCCGACACCGAGCACGATCGGCAGCAGGATCGAGGCCCCCAGCATCACGCCCCAGAAGGTGAAGCCGAACGGGATGAAGAATGCCTCGTAGGCGACGAAGAACAGCAGCGGGAACCAGGTGACCAGGGCGCCGGGGCTGCTCATGATCTCCCGGATCACCCCGATCGGGTCGGCCAACAGCCGACCGAGTTGGTTGATCAGATCGGTGAAGAAGTTCGAGCCGCCCGACGCGTCGGCCGCGGGTTGCACGGAGTCTGCCTTGACCACCGGGGGTGCTTGCACCGTGCGCGGTGCCGACGCCAGCGCGACACCGGACACCGCGTGGTAGGTGCTCATGGTGGTGGCCGCCTGGACCCACATCCGGACGTAGTCGGCTTCGTTGAGCGCTATCGGGATCATGTTGAGGCCGAAGAAGTTGGTGGCGACCAACACCCCGTGCGTCATATGGTTGGCGGCCAGCTCGGCCAGCGTCGGCATCGACGCCAGCGCGGAGGCGTAGGCCGAGGCCGCCACCTCGTGTTGCGCGGCCACCCCGGCACTGTCCGCGCTGGCCTTGCCCAGCCACGCCAGGTAGGGCACGTGTGCCGCCAGGTACTGCTCGGCGCTGGGGCCCTGCCAGGCGCCGGTCTGCACCGCACCCAGCAGCGTGGTCAGTTCGTCTGCGACCGAGGCGTACTCGACGCTCAGTTGATTCCACATCCCGGCAGCCGACAACAACGGACCCGGTCCGGGGCCGCTGCTCAGCAATGCTGAATGCACCTCCGGCGGGGAGGCGATCCAGACCGGGGCGGAAATCATCAGCCGCGCGCCCCCAGGAAATACGTCGAAGCGCCCGCGGCGTCACCGGCGGCGTAGTTGGCGCCGGATTCACCGACACCGACTCCGGCGCGACCGAGTTCGGTGGCGCCCTGGGCGGCTACCGCAGCGTGCTCGCTGCCCTGCGCGCTGAAACCGGCGGCGGTCTGCAGCGAGACCGGGTCGGCCGCCGGGGGTATCACCGCGGTGATCAGCGGGGCGGCACTGGCCTGCGCGGCCGCCAGCCTGGCGGTCAATGCCTCGACCGCTGCACTGGCGGCGGCCAGACCTTCCGGAAGCACATTGAGGGTCATGATTGATACTCCTTCCGCATTTCGATGCGCATCAGCGCGTCAGACTCTGGCTGAACAATGGATTGACCAGCTGCAGGTAGGTGGGTTCATCGCTGTCGCCGAGCAGCATCGCCCGGCCGGCCGGCAGCCGACCGAACCGCTGCCCGCGGATCTTGCCGCTGTCGGCCGGGTTGCCCGACAGCATCAGCGTGGTCGCCTGCAGGTCGTTGAGGCGGCGTAGCAGCGGGTTGGTCATCAGCGCGTGCGCCGACCCGGTGGCACGGCCGGTGACGATCACCCGCAGTCCCAGATCACCGGCCTGCGACAGCAGGCCGATCAGGTTGGTCCACGGCCGCTGGCCGGCATACGGCCCGGTCAGCGCCGGGGAATCCGGGATGGAGTCGACGTCGTCGATGATCAGGTAGTGGGTGTGACCCTGGTAGGTCCACCCGGCGAGGTCCGCGGCCGACAGCCCTGCCGGCGGCCGGCGTGAACCGATCAGCGCCGACAGTCCCAGCATCGCCGGGGTCACCCGGTCGACGTTGGCTGCGTACTCGTTGTCGGCGAACAGCGGTTCGTCGACCAGGTGCAGCCGGCGATCCAGCACGGTGAACGCCACTTGCTCGGCGGTGCTGTTCTCCCGCACGGTGCGGATCAGGTGCCGCAGCAGGGTGGTCTTGCCGGACTTGCTGTCTCCGAGCACCATCAACAGCGGGTTGGCGGTGAAGTCCACCTCCACCGCGGCCAGGTCCTCTTCGCGCTGACCGATGACGATCCGCTCCGGGCCCGGGCACAGTGTCCCGACCTCTTCCGGCGCCAGGTTCGTCGGCAGCAGCCGCACCGGCGGTGCGGCCAGACCCGGGTGGCGGGCGTTGATCTCGGCGATCTGGCCCAAATCCGGTTGCGCGACCAGGAAGTGCTCGGCGGCCATGGTCAGGCCGCGGCCGGGCTGGTTGGCCGGGACGGCCTCGGCCGGCCGGGTCAGTGCCCCGGCCACCCGAACGTTGCTGTCGCGCGGGTCGTGCAGCTTGAGCTCCAGTCGCAGCCCCAGTCCGTCGCGCATCGCCAGCGGCACCTCGAGCCAGCTCGGGGTGGTGACGACCACGTGGATGCCGTACGCCAGGCCGATGTTGACCAGCTCGGTCACCTTGGCCAGCAACGGATTCCGGGTGTTGAACTGGTCAGTGTTGTCCCGGCTGAACGCGTACAGGTTGTCGATGACCAGGAAGACCTCGCCGTACCCGTCGTTGAGCGAGCCGATGCTGCCGTCCCGGAAGGCCTCCCGCTGCTGTCGAGCGGTCAGCAGCTGCTCCAGTTCGCCGAACGTGCGGCGGATCCGCTCGGGCTCCAGCCCGGACGCGACACTGCCGACATGCGCCAGGTCCTCGAGCGTACGGAGTTGCCCGCCGCCGTAGTCGAGGCAGTAGAACGTGACCTCGCGCGGCGAGTGCAGGCTGGCCGCCGACATGATGAAGGTCTGCAGCGCAGTCGTTTTCCCGGACTTGGGCCCGCCGTGGATGAGCATGTTGCCGCTGGCCGAGCGGGCGTCGAACACCAGCGGGTCGCGACGCATGTCGAACGGCTTGTCGATCTCACCCAGCGGCCAGCGCAGCTGCCGCTCGCCGATGCCGGCCCGCGCCAGTGCCGCGTTCAGCGGGATCACCTCGTCCAGCGGAGGCAGCCACAAATGCGGTGCGTGCGGGCCGTAGTTCGCCAGCTGGTCGCCGATCGTCGCGATCAACTTGCGCGGCGGGGCATGTGCGTCGTCGTCAGGCTCGGCCACCACCGCGGTCTCCTGGCCCGAGGCCACCGCACCGGCGGTGAACAGCTTGGGTTCTGGAATCGCATGCATCACAACGGCTCTGGATTGCCGTGGCGGGTCATAGATGCCGTCGACGTAAGTGCTGCGGAACTTGATAGGCGCTGCGCCGGGGGCGGGCACCAGGAAGCCCTCGCCTTTGTGTTCCTTGCCGGATTCGATGTGGTAGGCATCCTCGACCCCGATGATCTGCCGGGAGACGCTGGGGCTGGCCACCTTCAAACCGATCCGGTAGGAGGTGTTCTTGTCGATGTCTTTGATCTTGCCGACGTCGAGGGTCTGCGAGGCGAACAGGATGTGGATCCGAAACGATCGGCCCTTGCGCGCAACGTAATCGAACAGCTCGGCGTACTCCGGGTGGTCGGCGAGCATCAGGGTGAACTCGTCGGCGACGATGAACAGCGTCGGGATCGGGGCAAGGTCGTGGCCCGCCGCGATCGCGGCCTCGTACTCGGTCACCGAGTTGAACGCGCTGCCCTGCACCTGTCGGCCCGCCTCGCGCAGCAACAGCTCACGCCGCGCCACTTCACCGCGCAGGGTGTCGGCGAATCGGTCGGCCAGCGACTTCTTCTCGGCCATGTTCGATATGACCGCGACGACCTGCGGGAAGTGCCGGAAGATGTCCGCGCCGGCCTCACCCTTGAAGTCGGCGTAGATCACGATCAGCCGGTCCGCGGAGTGTGTGGTCAGCAGCGCGAGCAGCATCGCCATCAGCGTCTGCGACTTGCCGGAGCCGGTCATGCCGATCATCAGGCCGTGCGGGCCCATGCCGCCCTCGGCCTCATCCTTGAGGTCGAAGATCAGCGGCTCGCCGGTCGCGGTGACGCCGATCGGCACCCGCAGTTCCTCGTCGCGGTTGCGTGGGGCCCACAGCGCGGGCACGTCCAGGCGGGCGGCGTTGGGAATGCCCAGCAGGGTGGTGAAGGTGGCACCGCGGGTGCCGGCCGACCGCAGCCCGGCATGCGTCGGGTTGGAGTCCCAGCGTGACAGCCGCCGCGCCAGGTGGGCGGCCTCGTCGGCACTCAAAGCGTCGGCTTGATCCACGAAGCGCTGCCAGCCGCCGGTCTGCCAGCGGTCCAGGTGGACGCCATCGTCGGCGCGGTCTCCCCCGGCGATGCGCAGGATCGGGCGCTCGGGGTCGGAATACTGTTCGCGGTTCGGTGCGACGCTGCCGCGCTGCACGATGGTGACCCCGGCACGAGCGGCACCCAGCGATGAAGCGGCCAGGTCGAAGTCCGGGTCGTCGATGATCACCAGCAGGTGCCGCGCGGTCTCGGCCGGACCTCCGGTGAATGCGGGGCGTTCGGCCAACGCCGGAGCCAGCAGCACGGCCAGCTCCTCGGCGCTGCTCGCCAGATAGCGAGCCGGGCCGACGCCGTCGACGGCGCCGGGGATGTCGATGTGCGGCAACCACTTCAGCCAGGACCAGGCCGGGGACTCCAGGTCGGGCGAGGCCAGCGCCACCCCGAGCATGGTCGGGTCGTGCCAGGTGACAGCTTGAGCGACCCACGCCCGCAGGGCGCAGCGCACGTCATCGGCGCCACCGTCGGCATCCGACAACACGGTGACCCGGGACACCTTCGTCAAGTCCAGGCCGACGGGCACATCGCGCACCGTGCGCTGGGTGTCGAGCAGGCTGCGTAATGCGCTGTGCGACACCGGCTCCAGGTCGATCTCGTCGGCGGTGTCGGTGACCCTTACCGCACTGGCCAACGGCACCGCATGCCGCCCGGTGCGCACCACCAGGAAGTCGTCGTCGTGCGGGTCGCGCTCCCACTGCCGGCGCGAGCCGGGAACGGCGGCAAGATCCGACGGGTCGGGATGCGACCATTCCGCGGCGGCCCGCTGCTTGGCGGCAGAACCCCGGATGTTGTCCCGGACCACCGACAGGTAGCGCAGATAGTCGGCCCGCTCGGCGTCGACCTCGACGGTGCGGGCCTTCTTGTCGCCACCGCGATAGATCCCCGCCGCCGCCACCAGCAGGGCGAACGGGAAGAACAACATCACCGGGGAGATCAGCCGCATACCTGTGGCGACCATCGCGATCACCATGCCGACGATGAGGATCACGATCACCACCGGCAGCGCCCGCTGCAGGAACGACGCCGGGATCACCCGCGGCAACTCGGGCGGCGGCTCGATGGTGATGGTGCCCTTGTCGGTGGGCGGTGCCGGCAGCCGGCGGCGAGCCTCGAAGACCAGTCGACTCATCGGGTCTCTCCCCCGTTAGTTGCACCCAGCTCGGCGGTGGCGCGGCGGACGGGGCGTTGATCCGGCGCCAGCCCGTCGTGGGCCAGCAGCGCGTCGGCACGCGACAAACTGGGTCCGGGCGCGAACTGCGACAGCACCGACCACGGGATGGGCAGTGCGGGCTGGCTCAGCCCGAGAGCGGACACGGTGTCGCCGCTGGAACTCTCCCCGCCGTCGGCGCTCTTCTCGGTGTTGACGCCGTAGCGCACCCCGGTGTCGGAGATCCAAAACTGCGGGCCCGCGCCTGCGTTGGCGGCCGGATCGCTGTTGACACTCTGCGCGAAGTAGCCGGTGCCCGGGGTCAGCGCCACCCGGGCGGCCGTTCCGCCGACTCCGGCGCCGACCAGATCCAGGGTGCGGGCACCGTCACGCATCGGCAGCGACGAGCCGGACAGCAGCGTCAGCGAACTGGTGCTGGCCCCGGCGGCTCTGCTCCAGTGCGCGCAGGTGAGTGGGTCGTGCACCGAGTCGGTGAGGCTGACCGGCTGCTCCGGGAAGCGGGAGGTGTCCAGAGCGTCCGACACCGGCAGTCGTGCGATGTCGTCGGCGCCCAGCAGCGGCGGCCGGTCCAGCCCGTGCGAGTCGGTGTTGCGCAGCACCGCGGCGAGCACTCCGGAGATCGGTTGCAGGCCGTCCGGCAGCACCGCGTAGTAGCGCACGGATCCGTCCGAGTTGCCCTCCAGGGAGTGCGCCGACACGACCGCGCCCACCGGGGCGGCCGACGGCAGGTCGAACGGCGGCTTGTCGCCGGCGCCGGGGATCATCGGCGCGGTCAGGGCGGACGCCTCCGGGATCACGTTGAACAGGCCGGTCGAGATCGAACGCGGCGTGGGGACGGCCGAACCCCGCTCACCGAGCCCGAGTGCGGCGGTGATGGCACGGTCGGACAGATCGATCCGGCTGCGTTTGCCACCCCAGAGCAGCCAGGCGCCGGCGCCGTTGTCGGCCAGCACCGCGTGTTGTGCGTCGAGCGCACCGGCCCGCGACCCGCCGTCGCCCAGCGGCCCGGCGATCACCGTCACCCCGGCGTCCGAGCCGGCCACCGAGTCGCACACCGTCCAGTCCGCATCGCGGCTGGTGTTCTGCACCATCCGCTCCGGGGCACCCGGAATGCCGATCAGGTTTCCGCGCGGAATCTTGTCCAGCGCAGCGCTTTTGACACCAGTCGGATTGACCGGTCGTCCGACGATCAGCCGTGCGGAGGTCAGGTTCAGCACCGGGTGCAGCTGTTCGCCGACCCGCACATACAGCGCCGAGGTCGACTTGTCCGCCAGCACCGGGTCGTTGGCGGCCGCGCCGTTGGGCCAGATCAGGGTGAACACGAAGCAGCCACCGGCCACGGTGGCCAGCACCAGCAGACCCATCAGCACCGCCCGCGCCTGCGAGCGCAGCGGTTCCACCAGCATCCGGGTGTCGTGCAGGGCCACGCCCGAGGCGATCCGCCGCATCACGAACCGCCAACCGCTGACCTGGTGTTTGGTGACGAAACCGCGCCGATAGTCGACCCGGTCGGGATTCTCGTTGACCGGGGTGCGGGATGCGAAGGAGCGCCGCTCGCCGTCCGCCAGGTCGGAGCGGTCCTGCTGGGCGGCGCTCACGCGTTCGCCTCCAGTCCCAGGCCACGCAGCAACGGCGCCACCGAGTAACGGACATCTTCGGTCGTGATGGTCATGAGCTCCTCATCGGTGAACACCCCGGTACCGGACTGTTCGGAATGGTCGAGCCGGTACTCGCGCTCTTCCTCGGAGCGTTCGACGAGGTTCCGCACGAACCGGCCGTTGCCGGCGATGTCGAGGCTGCGCCGGTCGATCCCGTTGGCGTCGGGGTGGGAGGCGGCGGCCAGCTGACCGAACAGGGACTGCATCTCCTCGAGCGCGGATTGCTCGAAGCGGCTGTCGCGCTGCTCGGCCATCTTGTAGGCGATCTCGACCAGCTCCGGCGGCTGGTACGACGGGAAGTCGATGCTGCGGGTGAACCGCGACCGCAGACCCTCGTTGGTGTCCAGGAACCGGTCCAGGTCGGCGCGGTAGCCGGCGACGATCACCACCAGGCGGTCGCGGTCGTTCTCCATCCGCGCCAGCAGGGTGTCGATGGCGACCAGGCCGAAGTCGTTCTTGGCGCCGGTGGCCACCAGCGCGTAGGCCTCGTCGAGGAACAGCACGCCGTCCAGTGCGCTGTCGATGACCGCGTTGGTCTTGGCCTCGGTCTCACCGATGTGCTGACCGATCAGGTCGGCGCGGTGCACCTCTTTGATGTTCTCTTTCTTCAGCAGTCCCAGACCGCAGTAGATCTTTGCCACGACGCGGGCGATGGTGGTCTTACCGGTTCCGGGCGGCCCGGCGAACACCAGGTGGTGGGTGCGCTGGCCGACGGCCAGCCCGTGCTGCTTGCGCACCACCTCCATGGCCACCGAGCTCTTGAGCCGCTGCACCTGGTTCTTGACCTCGGACAGGCCGATGAACTCCCCGAGTTCACGTTCGGCCTCGGCCAGCAGTTCGGCCTTGCGCTCGTGGGCCGCCGGGTCGATGAAGTCCTCGGCGCTCGGCTCGGTCTCGGGGTCCCACGGATCGGTCCGCGCCTCGATCCGCGCCGCGGTGGTCGTGACGATCCCGAAGCTGGTGTCCAGCAGGGCGTGTTCGACCTGCTCGTTCTCCGGGTTGGCGGCGTAGAGGTCCTGCAGCACCTCGGCGGCCGTCTCGTCGTCGCCCTGCGCCCGCAGGATCAGTCCCTTGGCCAGCGCCCCGTCCATGGCGGCGACGGCGACCGGCCCGTCCGGCTCCTCCAGGTAAGACAGTGCCGGGGCGTACATGCCCAGCCGGGCCAGGGCGATGCCCAGCGCGATCTTGGCGGCGTGCGTGAACAGCTCGTCGCGGTCGGGATCGTTGACGACCGGGGTCAGCAGCTTGACCATGTCCGACCAGCGCCCGGCGTGGTGGTTCACCGCGATCGCCAGCCAGCGCGCGTCGTTCCAGTCGGGACGCCGCTCGGTGATCTCGGCGACCAGCTCGTTCGCCTCCGCGCAGCGGCCGGCGATCGCCAGTTGTGCGGCGTGGGCCAGGTGGAAGTCGTCGGCTTCGGTAGCGCGCAGTTTCAGGTACAGCCCGGTGTCGTAGTGAAAGCCGAGCGCGCCCTGCTGCAGTTCCAAACGCCGCTGCAGTGCCCCGGCATTGGCGGCGGTCTGCGAGACGGCGGCCAAGACCCGCGGCGACTGGTCGCCGGCGGCGGCCAGGCCGGTCCAGGCGTCGCACTGCTCGTGCGCGACGCGGGTCAGTGCGGCGAACCCGGTGCGGGCGGCAGCGAGGTCGGCGGGCCGTTGCCGCTGGTAAACCGTGATACCCAGGGCACGGCAGCAGGTGGCGAACCGACTGAGAGTCTCCTCGTCGACGCGAGGTTGCGGTGCCAACAGAGCCGCGTCACCGTTGTTCATGCGTGGCTCGCCCCTTCACCAATTTTCCCCAAGCTGACTCGGCTGAAGTTAGCATTGCATAAGCTAACTGTCGAGGTCGGTCCAGACGATCGTCGAGTGGTCTGCATCACCGCGTCGCACCCTCCGTCGGCAGGTAGACCGGCACGGAAGCGCCCACGGCGTCCCAACCCATTACCCCGCTCCTTATTGAAAATCATTTTCGATTACTGGCACGTTACCGCATCCGGGGGTTCGTTGACGAGGACCCCCGGCGTGATGACTGCCCTTATCCTTTGACCGCCCGGACCAGCGAGTTCCGGGCGATCATCGGTCCCGCCTCGGTGTCCGGACCCGGGACGGGGCGGCCCAACTCGCGCAGGTAGTCCGCCAACGGCGTCGCGACTGCGTTCCAGCCCCGTTCCCCGAACCACTGATCGGCCGGCGCGCAGCGCTCGTTGTAGACCAGCCGATGGAAGATGCGGCTGTCGTCACCGGCCGCGACTTCGGCCTGGACCGCGGCTTCGAACGCCTCGGCCGGCATCGGGGCGCCGTCCTCAACCGCCACGTAACTGCCGGGAGCGGCCAGGCTGTCAATACCGGTGAACAGCTGATCCTGCGCGTCGGCCGGAAGGTAAATCAGCACTCCCTCGGCGATCCACGCCGACGGCAGGGCCGGGTCGAACCCACTGTTGCGGAGCGCCGCAGGCCAGTCCTCGCGCAGGTCGACGGCAATCTCGCGCCGCTCCGCGCCTGCGCGGATACCGCGCTGCGAGAGCACGTAACTCTTGTAAGCGAGCACCTGGGGCTGGTCCAGCTCGAAGATCGTCGTCCCGTCCGGCCAGGACAGCCGGTAGGCGCGCGAGTCCAACCCGGCCGCCAGAATCACCACCTGGCGTACCCCGGCCTCGGCGACGCTACGGAAGTAGTCGTCGAAGTAGCGGGTGCGCGCACCCTGGAAGTTGACGAAGTGCTCTCCGAAATCGCTGCTCAACAGCTGATGGTCCGGGCGTTTGCCCTCGACCAGGGCTTGCCAGTCCCCGCCGGCCGCCCGGCAGAACAACTCGGCGTACTGATCGACCGCCAACGGTTCGGGTTTGCGGGCCTCCAGGGCCCTCGCGGTGGCCACGAACAAGGCGGTCGAACCGACACTTGTGGTGATGTCCCAGCTGTCACCGTCACTACGCATTACAGGCATTCCAGTGACCCTACTCCGGGGTAATCAGCATGGAATCCCTGATGGACCGGGCCATGCTGCGCTGTAACCGTCGCGCGCCCGGGCCCATTCGTCGCGCTCCACGCTCGGCCGTGGCCGGCCGAGCTCGTCGCGCTGCTAGCCCCACTTGGCGGCTTCGGCGGTGTCGCGAGCGTTCATCATCAACGTGTTGGTCTCATGGGTCATCGCCATCGCGTGATACGCGCGAACCAACTCCTCCATCGCCTGATTCCACTGCACCTGCCACGCCTGATACGTCATACCCGTATCGCCCTGCCACGCCGCCGACAACGCCGCCTGCTCACTGGCGATATCCGCACCCACCGCCTGCAACGTGCCCGCATACCCATTCATCTCCCCGGCATGGGCCAACATCGCCGGGTAGTTGTACATAATCTGCGACATCAGACAAACCCTCCCTAAACCCCGGTGTAACCAGAAGCAGCAGCAGCATCGGCAGCCACATACGTGCTACCCGCATCCGCCAAATTCACCTGCGCCATATCCAGCAACGCATTCACCCGCGCCGCCAACGCCACAAACCGCGCATGCGACCCCTGAAACGCCGCCGCCGCCTCACCAACATGAAACGCCTGCGCCGACAACGCCGCCTGCTCCGCCTGCGCCATCGTCGACCGCATCAACGCCGCCTTCGCCCCAAACGCCGACTCCGAGGCCACCAACTGCGGAATATGGGCATCCAACATACTCATCGCCGCACTCCTTTCTCCACTACCGGTTAGTCGCAAACCACACCGGTCCGGTTCCCGGGCGCGACCAGTCGCTGCTCGTGCCGTCGCAGAGCCGCCACGGCACTGGAACGACGGTACGCCCCGGGGAGTCGGTCAGGTCAATACCTGAGGATCGATTGTCCGGTATTTAACAGGATCTACGAGTCAACCAAGTAGTTCTGATCCGCGATTGCGGAAAAGTATGCGGGTCCGCCGGCAATGCCGGGGTCAGCCGATGATGCGATCGGCCCGGCTGTAGACGTTCATCGAGTCGCCCCGCAGGAAAGCCACCAGCGTCAGACCGGATTCGGTTGCCAGGTCTACGGCCAGCGACGACGGTGCGGACAGCGCCGCCAGGACCGGAATGCCGGCCATGACCGCCTTCTGGGTCAGCTCGAACGACGCCCGACCACTGACCAGCAACACCGTCCCGGCCAGCGGCACCCGGCCGTGTTCGAGCGCCCACCCGATCACCTTGTCGACGGCGTTATGCCGGCCGATGTCCTCACGAACCACCCGCATGGCACCACCGTCACCGAAGTCGAACAGCGCCGCGGCATGCAAACCGCCGGTGCTGGCGAAGACGTCCTGTGCCGCCCGCAACTGATCCGGCATCGCGGTCAGTGCCGCCGCGGTGACGCGGACCGGGTCATCGCCCGGACCGTACCGGCTGGCCGTTCGCACCGCTTCCAGCGAGGCCTTGCCACAGATACCGCACGACGAGGTCGTGTAGAAGTTGCGGGTGATGTCCACGGCGGGCGGCGGAACGTCCGGCGCCAGCGTCACATCCAGCACGTTGTAGGTATTTGTTCCGTCCGGGTGGGCGCAGTAGCGCGCGGCCAGCACGTCTTCACGCCCGGCGATGATCCCTTCGGTGAGCAAAAAGCCCTGCGCCAGCTCGATATCCGATCCGGGCGTACGCATCGTGACCGTGAGCGGAACACCGCCCAGCCGGATCTCGAGCGGTTCCTCGACCGCCAACGTCTCGGGCCGCTGGGTCGCGTCACCGGCGGCAAGGTGGCTGACCCTCCGACGCTGCGTTATCCGACTCATCGCTCCATCATCCCGGGTCTGATTCAAGACCGCGCCGGTTGCCCCGGAACGGCACGTCGCCCGAGTACAGCAGGACTACGCTGCGAGGATGGTTCAGCGAAAATTCCTGGAGTGGCCGGTAATCCGGCAACTGCGCACCGGCGACGTGTTCGGCCGTGGGCCGGCCGTCACCTCCGAGGCCACCCGCGCCATCACGCCGCGCACCGCGACCGCCGACCGAGTGGTGCAAAGCGTCTGCCCGTATTGCGCGGTCGGCTGCGGCCAACGCGTCTACGTCAAGGACGAGAAGGTGGTGGGCATCGAGGGGGATCCGGACTCGCCGATCTCCCGAGGCCGGCTATGCCCGAAGGGGGCGGCGAGCGAGCAGCTGGTCAATTCCCCCGGCCGGCAGATCACCGTGCTCTACCGGGCGCCGCGCGCCACCGACTGGCAACCGCTGGAACTGGACACC
Organism: Mycobacterium sp. IDUB_21; assembly: GCF_055419425.1. Lineage (NCBI taxonomy): Bacteria > Bacillati > Actinomycetota > Actinomycetes > Mycobacteriales > Mycobacteriaceae > Mycobacterium > Mycobacterium sp. IDUB_21. Next base: position 368,164 of record NZ_JBVAXQ010000004.1, read on the forward strand.
GCGATCGACATGGTGGCCGAGCGGTTCATCGCCTCGCGCCGCAATACCTGGCAGGACCATGACGCCGACGGCCGGCCGCTGCGACGCACCATGGGCATCGCCTCGCTGGGCGGCGCCACGCTGGACAACGAAGAGAATTACGTCATCAAGAAGCTCTTCACCGCCGCCGGCGCGATACAGATCGACAACCAAGCTCGTATTTGACACTCCGCCACGGTTCCCGGTCTGGGAGCCTCCTTCGGTCGCGGTGGCGCGACGCAAACCCTGCAAGACATGGCGAATGCCGACTGCATCGTCATCCAGGGCTCCAACATGGCCGAGTGCCACCCGGTGGGTTTCCAGTGGGTGGAGGAGGCCCGGGCCCGCGGTGCGGTGGTGGTCCACGTCGACCCGCGGTTCACCCGCACGTCGGCGGTGTGCGACAAGCACATTCCGATCCGGGCCGGCTCCGACGTGGTGCTGCTGGGTGCGCTGATCAACCATGTGCTCACCCACGATCTGTGGTTCCGTGAGTATGTGCTGGCCTACACCAACGCCGCGACGCTGGTGAGCGAGGACTTCCGCGACACCGAGGACCTGGACGGGCTGTTCTCCGGATTCGATCCGCAGACCCGGCAGTACGACCCGTCGAGTTGGGCGTATCAAAGCCGAGACGACGCCGCGGACGACACCGGCTCCCCCGGCGGTGCCGGGGTGCAGCGCGACGAAACGCTGCAGCACCCGAGCACGGTTTTCCAGATCCTCAAGCGGCACTACGCGCGCTACACGCCTGCGATGGTGCGCGACGTCTGCGGCATCAACACCGAGATGTTCGACTACCTGGCACGCGCGGTCACGGCCAACTCGGGACGCGAACGCACCACGTGCTTCGCCTACGCGGTGGGCTGGACGCAGCACACCCTTGGCGCCCAGTACATCCGCACCGCCGCGATCCTGCAGTTGCTGCTGGGCAACGTGGGCCGGCCGGGCGGCGGGATCATGGCGCTGCGCGGGCACGCCAGCATTCAGGGCTCCACCGATATCCCGACGCTCTACGACATGCTCCCCGGCTATCTGCCGATGCCCAAGGCCGGGCGGGACGACACCATCGGTGCGTACCTGGACCGAGTCGGGTCGAAGAGCCAGAAGGGCTTCTGGGCCAACGCCGACGCATATCTGGTCAGCCTGCTCAAGGCGTGGTGGGGAGACGCCGCGACCGCCGACAACGACTGGGCTTATCACTACCTGCCCCGGTTGACCGGAGCACACGGCACCTACCAGGCCGTGACCGGAATGCTGGCCGACGAAGTGGAGGGCTATTTCCTGCTCGGCCAGAATCCGGCGGTCGGTTCGGCGAACGGCCGTCAACAACGGATGGGCATGTCGCACCTGAAGTGGTTGGTGGTGCGGGACCTGAACCTGATCGAATCGGCCACCTGGTGGAAGGACGGCCCCGAGATCGCCTCGGGCGAACTGCGCACCGCCGACATCGAGACCGAGGTGTTCTTCCTGCCGGCGGCCAGCCACGTCGAGAAGGCCGGGACGTTCACCCAGACCCAGCGGCTGCTGCAATGGCGCCATCAGGCCGTCTCCCCGCCGGGGGACTGCATCAGCGAACTGGAGTTCTTCGTCAAGCTGGGCAACCGAATCCGCGAAAAGCTCGCCGGGTCGACCGATCCACGGGACCGGCCATTGCTGGATCTGGTCTGGGACTACCCGGTCGACGAGCACGGCGACCCGGATCCGGAGTTCGTGCTGGCCGAGATCAACGGGCATCAGGTGACCGGCCCGAACAGCGGGGAGCCGGTATCCGGATTCGCCGAACTGCGCGCCGACGGCTCCACCTCGTCGGGCTGTTGGATCTACTCCGGCGTGTACGCCGAGGGGGTCAACCGGGCTGCCCGGCGGGCGCCCCAGGGCGGACCGAGCCCGAACCAGTCGCAGTGGGGCTGGGCGTGGCCGGCCGATCGGCGGATCCTGTACAACCGCGCCTCGGCCGACCCGGACGGTGCGCCGTGGAGTGAACGCAAACGCTACGTCTGGTGGGATGCGACGGCCGGCCGTTGGGTGGGCGATGACGTGCCCGACTTCGTGATCGACCGCGCCCCGGGCGCTCGACCGGATCCAGCTTTGGGCGGCCCGGACGCGTTGGCCGGCGACGACCCGTTCGTGATGCAGCCCGACGGCAAGGGGTGGTTGTTCGCACCCAAGGGCGTGGTGGACGGGCCGCTGCCGACCCACTACGAGCCGCAGGAGTCGCCGGTCGCCAACGCACTGCATGCCCAGCAGCGCAACCCGTCCCGAATCACGTTCCCGCGCAAAGACAATCTGTCGGCTCCCAGTGCGGGAGAGCCGGGTGCCGATGTCTATCCCTACGTGTTCACCACCTACCGACTCACCGAGCATCACACCGCCGGCGGAATGAGTCGCTGGCTGCCGTATCTGGCCGAACTGCAGCCGGAGATGTTCTGCGAGGTCTCCCCCGCCCTGGCCGCCGAGCGCGGTCTGGAGAATTTCGGCTGGGCCACCATCATTTCGCCGCGGGCGGCGATCGAGGCGCGGGTGCTGGTGACCGACCGGATGACGCCGCTGATCGTGGGCGGGCACACGGTGCACCAGATCGGGCTGCCGTATCACTGGGGAGTCGGCGGCGACGCGGTGGTGAGCGGAGACGCCGCCAACGATCTGCTCGGGGTGACCTTGGACCCCAACGTGCAGATCCAGGAATCCAAGGCCGGTTCATGCGACATCCAGCCGGGCCGGCGGCCACACGGCGAGGCACTGCTGCGTCTGGTCGCTGAGTACCAAAGCCGTTCCGGCGCAACACCGGAGACCGGCAACACCGACCAGGAAAGACGGGACTGATGGGCCAACTGTCCGGACCGACCGACCCCGCCGCCGACGCCCGATGGTCGCCGCAACAACCGCGTAAGGGATTCCTCACCGACACCTCGATCTGCATCGGGTGCAAGGCCTGCGAGGTGGCCTGCAAGGAGTGGAACCACAACCCTGCCGACGGCGGACTGGAGTTGCTCGGGTCGTCGTATGACAACACCGGCGCGCTGGGCGCCAACGCCTGGCGGCATGTGGCGTTCATCGAGCAGGGCGCCGATGCCATCGCGGAGGCACGTGAGTCGGGGCGGCAGCTGATCAGCCTGGGTATGCCGAAAATGCCTGGCGCAGCAGCGGATGTCGCGCCGCCGGATACCGATCAGTTCCGCTGGCTGATGTCCTCGGATGTCTGCAAGCACTGCACGCATGCCGGATGTCTGGATGTCTGCCCGACGGGTTCGCTGTTCCGCACCGAGTTCGGCACGGTGGTGGTGCAGGACGACATCTGCAACGGCTGTGGCAACTGTGTGCCGGCGTGCCCGTTCGGGGTGATCGAACGCCGCACCGACGGCACCGCGGCGCCGAAGTCGGCCCGCGGGGCCGCGCCCGGGGTACCCAACACGGGAATCGCCCAGAAGTGCACCATGTGCTACGACCGACTGGTCGACGGCGAGACCCCGGCGTGCGCCAAGACCTGCCCGACCGAATCGATCAAGTTCGGCGACCACGACGATCTCGTCGCCGAAGCTCGCGAGCGGGTGGCCCGACTGCACGCGCAGGGCCGCACCGAAGCCCGGCTCTACGGCGCCAATGAGCATGACGGGGTCGGCGGTACCGGTTCGGTCTTCCTGTTACTCGATGAGCCGGAGGTATACGGCCTGCCACCGGACCCACGGGTGGGAACCGCGGACCTGCCCGCGATGTTCAAGCGGTCGGCACTGGCCGCCGCGGGGATGTTGGCCGCCGCCGCGGTCGCGTTTTTAGGCGGACGGTCATGAGCGTGATGCCGAACGTTCCCCGTCGTGGCGGCGGTAAGCGACGTCGACGGGGCGGCGGTGACGGCGGCCGCGAGATGCCGATGGTTCCCGATGTTGCGTTCACCTCCTACTACGGGCGACCGGTAGTCAAGCCCGCACCGTGGTCGCACGAGATCGCCGCCTATCTGTTCCTCGGCGGGGTCGCAGGTGGGTCCGGGCTGCTGGCTGCCGGTGCCCAGCTCACCGGCCGAGAAGTGTTGCGGCGCAACTCGCGGCTGGCGGCGCTGGGGGCGGTCGTGTTGAGCATGGCGGCCCTGATCAGCGACCTCGGACGCCCGGAACGCTTCGTCAACATGCTGCGCACCATCAAACTGACCTCCCCGATGAGCCTGGGCTCGTGGATCCTGTCGGCGTTCGGCGCGGGCTCCGCGGTGGCCGCGGCCGCCGAGGTCGATCGCATGACCGGTGAGCGGCTACCCCTGGGCCCATTGCGCGGCGTGCTGCGCGCGGCCGAAGGGCCGGCCGGGCTGGAGGCCGCGCTGTTCGCGGCGCCGCTGGCCGTCTACACCGCGGTGCTGCTGGGCGACACCGCCACCCCGACCTGGCACGGCGCGCACCGCGACCTGCCGTTCGTGTTCGTCAGCTCGGCGAGCCTGGCTTCCGGAGGGCTGGCGATGCTGACCACGCCGGTGGCCGAGGCCGGGCCGGCGCGACGCCTGGCGGTGCTCGGCGTGCTCGGTGACGTGATCGCCACCCGGGCCATGGCGCTCCGGATGGACCCGATCGCCGCCGAACCGCTGCATCAGGGCCGGGCCGGGGCGATGCTGCGGGCCAGTGAACGGTTGGCGATCGCCGGCGGCATCGGAACGCTGCTGGGCGGGCGGCACCGCGGGGTGGCGGCATTGTCTGGGCTGGCGCTGCTGGGAGCGTCTGCGCTGACCAGGTTCGGGGTATTCGAGGCCGGCATCGAATCGGCGAAGGACCCGCGCTACACCATCGAGCCGCAGAAGCGCCGGCTGGCGGCGCGACGGGCGGCCGGGTTCACCGGAGATTCGATCACCACGGCGGGGTGAGCGAGCCGGACGCATCGGCATCATCGCCCACACCGCGACGTCAGTTCTTCAGCTTCTCCAGCGCCGACCCTTTGTGCATCGCGATGTGATCGGTTTTGTCGCTTTTGATCTCGTACTGCGGATCATCGGGCGTGCAATGCCGGTGGTGCCCCTTGTAATCGGTGTCTTGGGTGTGGACCTTGGTGATCCGCCCGCTGACGTGCCCGGCTTCGGAGTTCCACCGCACGTGGTCGCCGACCTTGAACTCGCTCATCGCACCTCGATTCCGCTTCCCACCACCGTATGCCCGATCACCGGGTGACCGGGCAGCTCTCCGACCACCAGCAGGCCCCCGGAGGTCTGCGCGTCGGCCAGCAGCAGCAGATCGTCCTCGCTGACGCCGGAACCGGGACGCAGGTGCGGGCGCACCCAGTCCAGGTTGCGCCGGCTCCCGCCGGAGACGAAACCGTCGCGCAACGCCTCCCGCGCGCCGTCGATCACCGGGACCGCGGCACGGTCGATCACCGCGCCGACACCTGAGGCGCGGCACATCTTGTAGAGGTGGCCGAGCAGACCGAAGCCGGTGACGTCGGTGGCCGCCCGGATACCCACCGTGACCGCAGCGTGCGCTGCGTCGCGATTGAGCCGGGTCATCAGCTCGACGGCGTGCTCGGAGACCTCTCCGGTGCGTTTGTGCCGATTGTTGAGCAGTCCGACTCCGATCGGTTTTGTCAGCGTGAGCGGCAGCCCCGCTGCGGCGGCGTCGTTGCGCAGCAGCCGATTCGGATCGGCGACCCCGGTGACAGCCATGCCGTACTTGGGTTCCGGGTCGTCGATGGAGTGCCCGCCTATCACCGGGCAGCCGGCCTCCGCGGCCACCGCCAGCCCGCCGCGCAACACCTCGGTCATCAGCTCCATGGGAAGCTCCTCCCGCGGCCAGCCGACCAGGTTGATCGCGATCACCGGCGTCCCGCCCATGGCGTAGATATCCGAGAGCGCGTTGGCGGCGGCGATCCGTCCCCAGTCGTAGGCATCGTCGACGACCGGGGTGAAGAAGTCAGCCGTCGAAAGCACCGCGAGATCGTCCCGCACCAGCACGGCCGCCGCGTCGTCGCCGTCTTCCAGCCCGACCAGCACGTGGTCGTACGCCTGCCCGGTCAGGCCGCGCACTGCATCCTCCAGTTCCCCCGGCGGAATCTTGCAGGCGCAGCCACCACCGTGTGCGTACTCGGTCAGGCGGATGCCATCTGGGTTCATCGGTCCAGGCTAATCACAGCAACTGGGGAAGACCGTCCGGCTAGTTTGTTCTGCGGAGGCGTTTGGGTCCTGGTGGGCTCCCCGGTCTTCAAAACCGGTGAGGCCGAGCAACTCGGCCTGGCGGGTTCGATTCCCGTCCGCCTCCGCCACCCGACAGGAGGCGTAGTGAGCCAGATCGACCCGCGTCGCGCCATTCCGCGCACCGACGCACTGCTGGCGTTGCCGGCTGTGCGCGAGGCACGCGGCCGGCTCGGCGAGCACGTCGTACGCACGCTGGTGCGCGATGCCCAGGACCGGGCGAGGCGGGGTGAGCTGAAACCGCACCAGGTAGAAGATACTGTGCTGGAGCGTCTTTCAGGTCAAGTCGGGACTACGCTGCGGCCGGTGCTCAACGCCACCGGGGTGGTGGTGCACACCAATCTCGGTCGCGCGCCGCTGTCGGCGGCGGCGGTCGATGCGCTGGTGGCAGCCGCCGGCTACGTCGATGTCGAACTGGATCTGGACACCGGTGCCCGTTCCAAACGCGGTGTCGCCACCCGCGCCGCGCTGCTGGCCGCCTGTCCGGCCGCCGAGGACGCACTGGTGGTCAACAACGGGGCCGCGGCCCTGGTGCTGGCGACCACCGCGCTGGCCGCCGGAAAAGAAGTAATCGTCAGCCGCGGGGAGCTGATCGAGATCGGCGCCGGGTTCCGGCTGCCGGACCTGATCGCCTCGACCGGCGCGGTGCTGCGCGAGGTCGGCACCACCAACCGCACCCACCTGCGCGACTACGCCGAAGCCCTCGGACCCCGTACCGGCTGCATCCTCAAGGTGCATCCCAGCAACTTCGCCGTGCACGGGTTCACCGCCGCCGTCGGCCTGCGCGAGTTGCGGGCGCTGGCCGACGAGCACGGTGTGGCCTTGCTGGCCGACCTGGGCAGCGGACTGCTCGCTCCCGACGCGCTGCTGCCCGATGAACCGGACGCGGCCACCGCCCTGGCCGGCGGCGCCGACGTGGTGACCGCCAGCGGCGACAAACTGCTCGGCGGGCCGCAGGCCGGCCTGATCCTGGGGCGCAGTGAGATCGTCTCTCGATTGGCTCGGCACCCGTTGGCCCGCGCCGTCCGGGCCGACAAGCTGGCGCTGGCGGCGCTGGAGGCCACTGTCGCGGGCGGAGTGCCGCCGGTGACCGTGGCGCTGCACGCCGATGCCGAGTCGCTGCGATACCGTGCCGAAGTACTGGCGAAAGCTGTTGGTGCCGAAGTTGTTCCGCATGACGGAAGGGTGGGCGGCGGCGGCGCGCCCGGGGTTCCGCTGCCCGGCTGGGCGGTGCGCCTGCCCGAAGCGGCCGCTGTCCGGCTGCGCACTGGCGACCCCGCCGTGCTGCCCCGGGTGCACGACGGCGCTTGCCTGCTCGACTTGCGTTGCGTCCCCGAGGCCGCCGACGAGCGGTTACTGGCCGCCGTGCGCGCAGCACTGGACTGACCGTGATCTGGCCATGTTTGTTGTAGCCACCGCCGGCCACGTCGACCACGGCAAATCCACCCTGGTGCAGGCGCTGACCGGAATGGAGCCCGACCGGTGGGCCGAGGAGCGCCGCCGCGGACTCACCATCGACCTGGGGTTCGCCTGGACCACGCTTCCCTCGGGGGCGCCGGTGGCGTTCGTGGACGTGCCCGGACACGAGCGATTCCTGACCAACACCCTGGCCGGGCTGGGTCCGGCACCGACGGTGTGCTTCATAGTCGCCGCCGACGAGGGCTGGCAGGCGCAGTCCTCCGATCACCGCGACGCCGTTGCCGCCCTGGGTATTTCGCACGGACTAGTGGTGCTGACCCGCACCGACCGGGCGACGCCGTCCCGGATCGCCGAGGTGCTCGACCATACCCGCACCGAACTCGCCGACACCGGCCTTCATGACGCGCCCGCGGTGCCAGTGTCGGTGGTCGACGGGACCGGCCTGGACGAACTGCGCGCCACCCTTGACGAGGTGCTGACCCGACTCTCCACTCCTTGCTCGAGCGGACGGGTCCGGTTGTGGGTGGACCGCTCGTTCACCATCACCGGCGCCGGCACCGTACTGACCGGCACCCTGACGGCGGGCACGCTGGGGCGCGGCGACCGGCTGGCCGTGCTGAGCGGCGGGCAGGCGCGTGAGGTGACCGTTCGCGGGCTGCAGAGTTGCGGCCAAGCCTGCACTACGGTGACGCCGACGGCGCGGGTGGCGGTCAACCTGCGGGGGGTGTCTGCCGAGGATGTGCACCGCGGGGACGCTCTGGTCAGCCTCGATGCGTGGCCGAACATAGACGTTGTCGATGTGCGCCGAACCACCGGTGTGCCGCTCAGCGAGTTGCCTGGGCAACTGGTGGTGCACGTCGGGTCCGCGTCGGCGCCCGCCCGCTTGCGTCCGTTCGACGACGATCACGCCCGCGTCACGCTGGAACATCCGCTGCCGCTGGTGCTTTCGGATCGACTTGTGTTGCGGGACCCGGGAGGGCGGCGGGTGCTGGCAGGAGTCCGGGTGCTCGACCCCGACCCTGCGGCGCTGCGGCGCCGCGGCGACGGCGCCCGGCGCGCGGCAGCGCTGGCCGGGTGGAAGTCCGTCGGTGATCCGGTGGCCCAGGTAGCCCGCCGGGGCGCGATGCCCGAGCGGCGACTGCAGATGCTCGGCTACGACTGCACGGCCAGGCCCGCCGACGTGCGGGTGGTCCGCGACTGGTGGGTGCATGCTGCGACCTACCGAGACTGGCTGGAGCGCCTGCGTACCGAGATGCAGCAGCTGCACGAGCGAAACCCCTTGGCCGCCGGCCTGTCCGGAGGCGCGGCTGCCGACCTGCTGGCGCTGCCCGATCCGGGGTTGCTCGCCGACGTGGTGCGCGACGCCGGGCTGGAGCAGCGAGACGGCCTGATCCGGGTACCCGGTACGCTCACCGATCTCGGCCCGGCCGACGCCGCGGTTGCCGAGTTGGAATCCCGCCTCACCGAGGAGCCGTTCCATGCGCCGGAGGCCGACGACCTGGCCGCCCTGCGTCTGGGAATCCGCGAGTTGGCCGCGGCCGAACGAGCCGGCCGGCTACTTCGGCTGACCGAATCCGTGGTGCTGCTCCCGAGCGCGCCCGCGCTGGCGATGCGGGCATTGGTCGGGCTCCCCCAGCCTTTCACTGCCACTCAGGCCAAACAGGCGCTGCACACCACCCGCCGGGTGGCGATCCCGCTACTGGAGTGCCTCGACGCCCGCGGCTGGACGCGGCGGATCGATGCGGTCCAGCGGGAAGTGGTGCGCTAAGAAACCCGTGCGACTCTGTGGTTCGCTCGGCATAGCCGATCAGCGCCGGCCCGTCGGCGCACATTCGCGAAGCGGCCGTTGATTTCGGACGTGAAGCCGCCCTGGGTGTACCGTAAAGGGAAGCCGTTTCACTTTCGCGGCGACCCTCAACCTCCACGCACTAGGAAAAACATCGGCGTGCGAGTCGATCCACGTGACTCAATCGGCATCTGTCCACCACGTTGGACGGGCCACCCCTGCTAATCCGTAAAGGATATACCGCAATGGACTTCGCTAATTTGTTTTCGCATCCCGACAAGCCGGAGTTCGTCGTTCCGCCCTCGACACGGACAACTGAGAAGCCGGCCCTTTCCGACCTGCCTGCGGCGGAGTCTCCGTTCACTATTCCGTCGCCACCGGCGTCGACATGACCGGGCCGCGCCGCTCGGCGCGACCTGTTCGAATCGCCCTGGCGCCCCGTCTGGGCGCGGATATCGACGGAGCCTGGTGGCCGCAGACCGCCTCCATGGTGGGTGAACTACCCGGTCTCATCGCAGCATTGCAGCAACGGCTGGGCGAGATCACGAATATCAGTATCAACTGGTCCGTCACCGACGGATCGCCGGATTTGGACTCGATGACGACGGCCAGTATGTCGCGACCCGGCTGGCGCGACAGAAGCCAACGTCTGATGGTCGTTACCGGCCGACTCGCCTGCGCAAGACTATTGGTTGTTCCCCACTTGACGACGGCAGGCCTTGGCTTGATGCTGCTGCGCCGAGCGGCCGGAATACCCATTCCCCTCGCACAGCAAGAAGCTCCGGATTCGAATACCGCCGAATACATCGTCCGCGCAGCACGGACACAGAGCGCATCGTGGGCCAGTCGAACCGACGCCCAGGTCAGCGAAAGTCAGTCGGCGCCAGGTGTGCACAGCGCACACCCGGCGCCGACCGGGTAGGACCAGGGCTGGTCTGCAGCGCCGGCTATCGGGAGGTTGCGCGCTGACGTGAGCGGCCCGGGGACCCGGCCCGCCTGACGTTGCCACCGTTTCCGCCGTTGCCACCGTTTCCGCCATTTCCGCCATTTCCGCGGGACGTATTGCGGCGGCGTTGCGGCCGACCGCTGCCACCAGGTGCGGCGGCGGTGACGACTGGCTTGGGGGCCGGAGCCTGGTAGGGGGCGACCTCGCCGACCAGCACGGTTACCGGCTCGGACTGCGCGCTCACCTGTTGCGGGCTGGCGGTGATCCCGGCCTTGCGCAGCAGCGCCGAGGTGTCCCGGCGCTCCTCGGGCAGCACCACGGTGACGACGTCGCCGGCGCTGCCGGCGCGCGCGGTCCGCCCGGAGCGATGCAGGTATGCCTTGTGCTCGGTGGGCGGATCCACGTGCACCACCAAGCCCACCTCGTCGACGTGCACTCCCCGCGCGGCAATGTCGGTGGCCACCAGCACCCGGGCGGTACCGGTGGCGAACGCAGCCAGGTTGCGGTCCCGCGCGGGCTGAGACAGGTTGCCGTGCAGGTCGACCGACGGAATACCGGCCTCGGTGAGCTGGCGGGCGAGCTTGCGGGCCTGATGCTTGGTCCGCATGAACAGGATTCGCCGATCACTGCCCGAGGCCAGCCGGTGCACGAGCTCCTTCTTGCTGTTGGAGTCGGCGACGTGGAACACGTGGTGGGTCATCGCCGCCACCGGCGAGTTGGCCTCGTCGACGGAGTGCGACACCGGGTTGGTCAGGAAACGCTTGACCAGTTTGTCCACCCCGTTGTCCAGGGTGGCCGAGAACAGCAGTCGCTGACCGCTCGGCGGAGTGGCGGCCAGAATGCGGGTGACACCGGGCAGGAAGCCCAGGTCAGCCATGTGGTCGGCCTCGTCGAGCACGGTGATCTGCACCGCATCGAGGCTGACCAGCTTCTGGCGCATCAGGTCTTCCAGCCGACCCGGGCAGGCCACCACGATGTCGACGCCCGCGTTGAGCGCGGACACCTGACGGGTTTGGGACACCCCGCCGAAGATCGTGGTCACCTTGAGACGGTGCGCGGTGGCCAGCGGCTGCAGGGCAGCGGTGATCTGGGTGGCCAGCTCCCGGGTGGGCGCCAGCACCAGGCCGGTCGGGTGGGCCGCGCGGCGGGTGGTGACGGTCGCGAGGCGAGCCGCCAGCGGGATCGAGAACGCCAGCGTTTTGCCGCTGCCGGTCTTGCCGCGGCCCAGCACGTCACGGCCGGCCAAGGTGTCGGGCAGGGTGTCGATCTGGATGGGGAACGGGCTGGTGATGCCGCTGGCGGCGAGCACGCCGACCAGCGTCGCGGGTACGCCCAGCTCGGCAAATGTGGTTTGGGTATTCATTGGGTTTCGGTGCCTTTCGGGCATCGGGTGTGCCCCGGGCCTGCGACGGTGTCGGCAGGCGGCGGTCAGCACAGAGTGGCGAGATTGCCGGTGGGCAAAATCGATCGCCGCGAGAGGAGCTTGTGCTGGGGCACGAATCATCGGGGTTTCCGGCTGTGATACCCGGCCAGGCCGGTGCCGGTGGATGAGGAAGCAGTCCACGACGTGTCGGCATCACATGACGCCAACCTTGGATCAGAGCTTACCGCATGATCGGGGCCGGCGGTAACCGCGGGGCCATAGTGGAAGGTGTGAAGATCCGCGCTGTGCTGGTCACCCCGCTGTCGGGGCCGCTGGCCAGGTTCGCAGAGGCCGGGGCCGGCGCACTGACACTGTGGTCGCAGCGCTGCGGGGTCGACCTGGAGGTCATCGACGCTCACCCGTCGGCGGCAGCGGCGATCCGGGCCGCCGAGGCCGACCGGCCCGAGGTGGTGTTCGGGCCCTACGGTTCGGGGCCGGCCCGCGCGGCCGCGGCCGCGGCCACCGGCGTGGTCTGGAACCACGGCGGGGCCACCGCTGCCCTGGTCCGCCCGGCGTATCCGCGGGTGGTCAACGTGGTATCGCCTGCTTCCCGCTATCTGGCTGCGGTGCTTGACGTCATGGCCTCCGAGGGGCTGGCGGCGGGCTCGCAGGTGGTGATCCTGCATGCCGACACCGGCTTCGGCCGCGAGGCGGCCGAGGGGGCGGTGTCGGCGGCCCGGCGTCTGGGTCTGCGGCACCAGGTGGTCAGCTTCCGTCCGGGCCGGGTGGCTGCGGCGCTGGCACAGGCCCCGACCGGTGACGTGCTGTTGTCGGCCGGCTCCTTTGAGGACGACGTTGCCGTCGCGTCATGGAGCCGCGAATATCGTTGGCGCGCTGTTGGGTTGGTGGCTGCCGGAGTCGACGAACTCCGGGAGGCCATCGGCGAGCGGGTGGAGGGCCTCTACGGGCCGTGCCAGTGGTTCGGCGACGGGGCAGTTGATCCGGTGGATGGACCCGACAGCGTGTGGTTCAGCCGACGTTACCGGGACGCCACCGGCACGGAGCCGCCCTATCCAGCCGCGGCCGCCTTCGCCGCGGGGGTGATCTGGCAACGTTGTGTGATCGAAGCGGAAACCGTTGAGCCCGAACAGGTTTTCGCCGCGGCGCAGCGGCTCGACACCACCACCTTGTTCGGCCGGTTCCGTCTCGACCCGGTTACCGGCGAGCAGAGCGGCCACCGGGTTCGCGTCGTGTCATGGCGAAACGGTCGGCGGGTGGTTTGCGATGGGCCCGGCGACTACCAATTACTCGGCGAGTAATCCTTGAGAAAACACCCGTACAGGTCCTCGCCGGCCTCCCCGCGCACAATCGGGTCATATACCCGCGCGGCACCGTCGACCAGATCCAGCGGGGCGTGGAAACCCTCCTCGGCCAGCCGCAGCTTGGTGGGGTGCGGGCGCTCGTCGGTGATCCAGCCGGTGTCCACGGCGGTCATCAGGATGCCGTCGCTCTCCAGCATCTCTGCCGCGCTGGTGCGGGTGAGCATGTTCAGGGCGGCCTTGGCCATGTTGGTGTGAGGATGCCCCGGGCCCTTGTATTGCCGACTGAACTGGCCCTCCATCGCCGACACGTTCACCACATACTTGCGCCGCGCCGATGCCGCCGCCATCGCCGGGCGCAGCCGGCTCACCAGGATGAACGGCGCGGTTTGATTGCACAGTTGGACCTCGAGTAGTTCCAGGGCGTCGACCTCGTCGACCCGCTGGGTCCAGCTGTTCACCGCGGCGGTATCGGGCAGCAGGCCGCCCGCGTCGATCGCGGTGCCGGCGGCGATCCGCTCCGGGGATGCGCTGCGGGCGGTCAGAGCCAGTTCGGTCAACGCGTGCGGCGCCTGGTGCTCGGCGAGGCTGCCGGCCAGGGCGGCCGGGTGCGCGTCGCTGACGTGGTCGAAGGTGATGACGTCGACGAGCTCGGACGCCGGGGTGCGTTCGGCCTCAACGAGTGCGGCATACGAGCCTGGTGGGCGGCGCACCGTCTGCGCCGCGTTGTTGATCAAGATGTCCAGCGGGCCGTCGGCGGCCACCGCATCGGCGAGTGCGACGACCTGGGCCGGGTCGCGCAGGTCGATGCCCACCACCTGCAGCCGGTGCAGCCAGTCGGCGCTGTCGGGCATTGCCGCGAAGCGGCGTACGGCGTCGTTGGGGAAGCGGGTGGTGATCGTGGTGTGCGCGCCGTCGCGCAGCAGCCGCAGCGCGATGTACATGCCGATCTTGGCGCGCCCGCCGGTGAGCAGGGCGCGCCGGCCGGACAGGTCGGTGCGGGCGTCGCGCTTGGCCCGGCTCAGTGCGGCGCACTGCGGGCAGAGTTGGTGATAGAACGCATCCACCACCGTGTAGTGGCTCTTGCAGATGTAGCAGGCCCGTGAGCGCAGCAGGGTGCCCGCCGACGCCCCGACCGTGCCGGACACCAGCGGAATGCCCTGCGTCTCGTCGTCGATGCGGCCGGGCGCGCCGGTGGCGGTGGCGGCTATGACGGCGTTGTCGGCGGCGGCCACCGCGTCCCGCTTGGCGTCTCGGCGGGCCTTCTTCACCGCTTTGAAGATGCCCGCGGTAGCCCGCCGTACGGCCACCGCATCGGGGTGCTCAGGCGGCAGCGAGTCGATCTCGGACAACACCTGAAGGCAGGTGGCGAGCTTCTCCGGGTCGATGGCGGTCACGCCTGAAAGGGTACGGCCCGTGTCGCACGCTGATTCCCGTTGTCTTACGCACCGACGGATTGCGGCGCCTGTGCCTGCACGTATTCGACGAACGCGTTGAGGGTGCTGATCATCTTCATGTCCTCGACGGTGCGGGCGCGGGTGTTGAGCAACTCGTCGGTACACACCAGGTAGGCCAGGCACCGGGCGCGGCTGATCGCGACGTTGAGGCGGTTGCGGGAGAACAGGAAATCCGCGCCGCGGGTCATGTCGTCACCGCTGGAGGTGGCCATGCTGAAGAAGACCACGGCGGCCTCGCGGCCCTGGAATTTGTCGACGGTCCCGACCTGCACGTCGGCGGTGTGTGGGTCACGGCCCAGCCGCTCCCGGAGGGTGTGGACCTGGTCGTTGTAGGGGGCTACGACCATGAAGTCACTCGCCAGCAAGGGCTTTGCCACCCCCTCGAAGTTGATCCATTCGGTGCCGATCAACCTGGTGAGCTCACCGGCGATGAGATCGGCCTCCTCTGCAGAGGCTGTCGCGTTGCCGCGGTGTTCAGCGCGCAGCCAGCGCAGCCCGGTCCCGGCGGCGGTGGACTGTTGGTCGCAGTCGGCGTGGCTTCGCAAGCGGCCCTCGTAGATGTGCTCGGAGATGAACTCGCACACGTCGGAGTGCATTCGCCAGGTTTCAGACAGGAAGACTCCGCGGTCGTCGGGCAGGGTGACGTGCTCTCCGAGAACGTGTTCGAGGATGCTGCACCCGCTCCCACCGGGGTGGCTCGCGTGGGCGACCTGCGGCAGCTGCAGCGGGTCACCCAGCATCACCACATTGCGGGCCGAACACGATGCGGCCAGAGCGTCGACAAGCGAGAGCTGCCCGGCCTCGTCGATCAACAGGACGTCCACCGGCGCGCCCTGCATCTGCTTGGAGGAGAACAGCCACGTCGTTCCCGCAACAAGGTTGAATTCGGTACGCGCACACTTGTTGTTGTCGCCGTACGAGACACCTGACATCGGAGCGGAATCGGACTCGGTTCTGCGTACCGCACGCAGCCGGTCGGTGCCACCTTTCTCCGCGAACACGCTCACGGTCTTCTCGAGCAGATTCACGATGGCGTGGTGACTCATTGCGGTGATGCCCACCCGGAAGCCGGCCATGACCAGCGCATGCACCAGATGTGCTCCACGGTATGTCTTCCCGGTACCGGGCGGTCCTTGGATGGTCACGAAGCTGTGATCGAGGCGGGTCACCCAGCTGGTCATGTCGGCCAGGTCGTCATTGAACACGCCGCCGGCCGGGCCGTCGCCGTGGAAGCGGGGAAGTTCGCGGTGCAACAGCGACATCGTCACCGGGTTGGCCGCGCTGCCGTCGAGCACGGTATCGGCGAAGCCCTGTAAGGCCAGTGCTTTGGGCATCGGGTCGACCCAGTCATGCAACACGACAGCTCGCGGCAGGTATCCAGTCTCCTGCAGCTTCTCGCTCCACACCAGATCGACCTCACACGTTTTGCGGTTCAGCGAATCGATGGTGGTGTACAGAAGTTGATCTTCCGGTGCAAGCACCATCACTTTGCCGCCCTGCCGGGGAAACCGGTCGAGTACCTGCCTCGGGAAGGTGAACCGCTGGACCGGGGTGATCTGCTTGCCCCTCTTGCCAACCCGTTTGATCCGTTTGACGGCCTGCAAGTCGGCCAGCGTTTCGGGATCCTCCAGGAGCTCAGACGGATCCGCCTGCAGCTTAGCAACCTTCGGCGCGACGTAGGCCCGCCATTCCCGCCGCCAATACCCCAGCAGATCACCAAGAAAATATTGAACGGTCTCCGGTCCGAAGTCATGCAGACGGGTAATGCGCTCGTCGAGTTCGGGAATACCGGGATCCGGATCGAGATGCGCTTGTCGCCAAGACAGTCCGGCGGGACGGTGCGAAACCAGCCAGTCCCGTAGCGCCAGTGTCGCGCGCACATCGTCTTCGTTGTAGACCGCGATGGCGTCGAGGTCGGACGGGTTCTTCTCAGTCAGGTAGCGCTCATATTGAACGACCGCGCCGGCTCCCTGATCGATGTCGTGACTGCGCTCGAAATCGGTAAGTCGTTCCAGATATTTCAGGCCGTACGATTCGACGCCGGCCTGAATACTGTTGCGTGCCACCGCGTACAGATCGATGAACACGCCCGTGTCGATCAACTCGGCCAACGTCACCTCAGCCACCCCGTGCGACTCCGCCATTGTTTGCAGAGCGGAACGCTCGGTGTGGTTGTAGTGGTAGACGTGCATTCCCGGAAACCGGGCACGCCGTTGAGCCAGATAATCCACCAGTTCGGTTACCGCAGCCGCTTCCTGCGTCAGATCGTGCGCCCACCAGGCTCGATAGCTCCATTGGCCCTCGGCGTCGCGTTCCAGCAGCCCGAACAGGAAGAACAAGCCGGCATCGGCGCGCCAGAACGGATGGCCCTCGAAGTCGACAACCACATCCCCACCGTCGGGCTGCGGCAGTTCTTCCAGCCCGCGCCCCCATGTCGCGTCCTCGCCGGGGGGAATCATCGCAAACGGCAGCGGCTCATCAGGCCGGCGGACCGTTTGGGCCTGCAGTGCAGCCTGATCGATCAAGCGTGTCAGGCGCTCGGGTCGCACGCCCTCCAACGGGCCGCTCGCCTGAGTCAGCTGACTCAGTGTGGAAACACCCGCTGCCGTCAAGGCCACAATGTCGGTCTGGCGGATGCCCGCCACGTAAATCAACGAGTCCTCGCTCCGCCATTGCTGCTCGCACACGGCATTGAACTCGCAGAACTGGCAGTGCGGGCAGGGCCGCGGGACGGTCGCTTCGGCCGGGCCGGCATCCAGCGCAGCGGCGAGTTGGCCTCGCAGCCGCCGCCAATAGGGCAGAAAATCGATGACACGGCGCTTCTCCATCCGGCCCGACCCCAACCAGATATGCACCTGCTGCGGCCGGCGGCCGGTGAGTGCCTCGATGGCGTCGGCGTAGAAACACAACTGGAGCAGATGCCCCGGCTTGGCGTCCGTCCGCGTCAGCTTGGCGTCGACCGGCTCATAGGAAACCTCACCGGTGTCAGGATCATCAACGCGCACCACAAAATCCGCGACACCTCGGATACCGTCGTGGATGAACGGCATCTGATAGACGACGTCCCAGTCACCGTCGAAAGGGTTACCGACCCGGCCCACCCACGCTGCGAACGTCTCACCGTCACGCTTGGCGGGTACCTCCAGAATCGACTTACCCCGGCGCCGATAGTCGGCCAGGCAGTCCTGCTCGTGGGCAAGGCCCTTCTCGGTGAGCAGCCGGGCAAACGATCCGAATGACATGTCGGGCTCGGTGCGTTGCCCGCTGTCGACCTGGCTGCGCAACGTCAGGTAGTGCGGGCAGTCCAGCCACGCGGTGATCTTCGATGGCGTCATCAACCGTTGCATGGTGGGCTTCCTCCGTTGTGGCTGTTTACCGTACCGCCGTCAGCGCCGACCGCACGACCAACCACGGGTCGACCATCACTCGATCTCTGACAACGCGATAGCGGTGTGCAGCAAACGATCAGTAGCCGGAGAACTCCGCAGACTTGATGGCATCGTCGTCGACGCCCAGGTCCTGGAGTAAGTCCAGCATCGCCAGCGCCATCCGCGGCGGCCCGGCCAGGTAGTAGACCGGGCTCATCAGGTCCGGTAGATGCCGTTGCAGCAGTTCGGCGTCGATGACGCCCGTCGCTCCCGACCAGGGCTGTGCCGAGGTGTCCGCTGCGGTCATGGTCGCGATCAAACGGAGCTGCGGGTTCGCCTGCTGCAGGTCTTCCAGTTCGGGAAGAAACGCCGCCAGTTCAGGTCGCCAGTTGGAGTAGAAGAGATAAAGCGGATGCTGCAGCGATTCGTGCGCGGCATGTCGGGCGATCGACAGGAACGGGGTGATGCCGATGCCACCGGCCACCAGCACGGCCGGCCGGGAGACGTCCCGATGCAGCACCAGATCGCCGTCGGCTTCGCTGATCGTCACCGTCGTTCCGGGCGGCGCATCCTTGAGAAACTCCTTGAATGCGCTGTCCCGCAGCCGCATCGCGATCATCAGCTCGGTTTCGTGGGGCGCACTGGCGATCGTGAATTCGCGGGTGGACCCCCTACTGTCTTCCTTCGACGGCGGATCGATCAGCGTCATCTGAAATGACTGGCCCGGCTGATACTCATAACCGTCCGGCTTGCTGAAATAAAACGCCATGGTTCCTTCGGCGACCAGCTCCCGGCGCACCAGGTGGGATTCATACAAGTCCACGGCGAACTCGCTCAGCAGGCAAAGCTGAACTCGGTCTGGGTGGATTGGCGGCCCCGAAATTGCAGGCCGTGTTCGGTGTCGGTCACCCGATGCCGAACGACCTTGCCCGGATAAGTCAAGCTGCCGTAGACGTGCCCGAGGGCGGTGTTGTTCAAGGTGGTGTGTGAGCCGTCCTTCGCGGTGAAAC
Source organism: Mycobacterium sp. IDUB_21 (assembly GCF_055419425.1). Classification (NCBI taxonomy): domain Bacteria; kingdom Bacillati; phylum Actinomycetota; class Actinomycetes; order Mycobacteriales; family Mycobacteriaceae; genus Mycobacterium; species Mycobacterium sp. IDUB_21. The sequence goes on from NZ_JBVAXQ010000004.1 coordinate 387,007, forward strand.
CGGCGACTTCCGCTTCAAAAACACCGTCCACTTTGAACCGGCCGCTGCCTTTGTCGACGTCGAACTCGATCGGCGCCCGGGTCACCCCGACGATCTCTTTGATCAGGCCGGCCAGATCGGCCAGTGGCCCGCCCGCCTGGCCGGTGAAGGCAGTGATCAGGGCATCCTGCTGGCCGTCGTCGGCGCGGTCGTCGACGATGACGAACACCCTGGTGTTCACGTCGAAGATGTTGTCGGCGTGGTGACCGAGCAGCCCCAGATTCAGCCCGGACACGTCGACGTCGTTGATTTGGCCGGCATCGATGTGGAACACCCAGTTGAATCCGCAGTTGTTGCCGTCGGCGTTCTCGCCGATCGTGCACGGGCACAGCGACCGGCAGCTGCACACCTCGGCCATGCGACCGTTCAATTCGTATCCCACGGCGATCTCCTATTCGGTCCCTTGATCAATGGTGATGCATGTCGGTCGGGGACTGCAGGGGTTCATACAATCCCCAGCCCGACAGTCGATCTCCGTACAGTCCCATCAATGCGGCGGCGACCACCAACCCGACCCCCAACGGGGTGACGATCCGCCTGCCCCAGCTGGCGGTCTTCTCGACCAGCATCACCGCCGTGAGCACCAGCATGGCCAATACGTTGCCGAGTCCGGTGCCGAACATGATCAGCATCAACGCCCAGCAGCAGCCCAAGCAGGACACTCCGTGGCGCAGCCCCAGCGTCCAGGCACCGCGGATACCGCGCCGGTAGTGCGTGAACAGGAAGGCCCGCGGGTCGCGACACTCGGTCAGACAGCGGTCCTTGAGCGAAGTCAGTTGGAAGACTCCGGCGATCGCCAGGATCACAGCCAGCATCAGATGCGGCCGGGCAGCGATCCAGGTCAGCTGTGCCGGGGCCGTCCAGGCCCGGACGCCGGTGGCTACCGCCACCGCGGCCAGGGCGAATGCCAGCCACAGCGCCAGGTAGCCGGCCAGGAAGGCCGTGCGCACCGCGGCCGTGCGCGGCGCGCGGGCGCTGACGACGGTGAACATCCGCACCATCGGAATAGCCGTTGGCAACATCATTGCCGCGGTCATCTCCAGCCAGGCCCCGGCCAGTAGCAACACCGAGACCGCGACACCCCCAGCTGAAGCACCTTGGGCGATGCGCAGATCATGCTGATGTCCGGCCGCGAGGAGCGCCACCCAGCACACCGCGGCAATCGTCCACAACAGCCGGCCCGGGTCGCGGAACCACTCCCGGATCGACGGGCGGGAGCGACCGGTCGACTGCTCAGACGCCACTGCCACGATGCCCCTTCCTCCGGTTCCCGCTCCGCTGCGCTGTGCCCGACCTCAGCGCAGCGTCTCCTCCCACGCCAGGATGCGCCGAGCCAGTTCCGGGCCGGCGTCCTCCTGGATGAAATGGCCGGCCTTGATCCGAGCATGGGGTTGCCCGGCGGCACCCGGAATGTGGGCGATCAACGGGCGGTCGGCGTGCCCCAGGATCGGGTCGCGGTTTCCGAAGATCGCCAGGAACGGCTTCTCCCAGCGTCCCAGCGTGTTCCAGGCGGACCGATTGGCTCCGATCGCCGGGTCATCCGGCGAGGTCGGCACCAGCCGTGGGAAGGCGCGGGCACCGGCCTGGTAGCTGCGGTCCGGGAACGGCGCGTCGTAGCCGGCGCGCACTTCGGCGGGAACCGGGTACACGGTGGCCACGTTGATCAGATGACCGGCTGGGAACACCGGTGAATACGTCGCCAGCGTCCGCCAGGCGTAGAAGGCCAGTGGGGTGCGTTGCTGAGCTGTGGGCAGAAAACCATTGGCGATCACCAGTTTCGCCATCCGATCGCGCTGCTCGGCGGCGATGCGCAGCCCGATCAGCGATCCCCAGTCCTGGCCGAACAGCGTGACGTCGCGCAGATCCAGGCCGGTCAGCCACGCCGTCACCCACTCGACGTGGCGCAGATAGCTGTAGTCAGCGCGGCGGGTCGGCTTATCCGAACGTCCGAAACCGATCAGATCGGGCGCCAGCACGCGATGTCCGGCTGCGGCCAGCGGCCCAATCATGGTGCGATACAGGTAACTCCAGGTCGGCTCGCCGTGCAGCAGCACGATCGGCGGCCCGTCAGCCGGGCCCTCGTCGAGGTAGTGCATGCGTAGCGGTGCGGTGTCACCGGCGGCAACCTCGGCGTAGTGGGGTTCGAACGGATATCCGGCCAGGTTGTCGAACCGCCAGTCCGGGGTGCGGCGAATGTCCACGGCTGAAGTCCCTCCGTCGGGTGCTGTGGTCTTCGGTACCGATAATGCCGCACGCCGGCCGACCGGCGTCCACCCGGTGCCGGCACCGTGGGCGTGTGACGCCACCGCCCCTCCGACGGACGATCGGCCGGCCCGTTGCTATTTCTGCCGGGTCGGCGGGATCGCCAGCGCCACAGTCAGTTCTAGGATGGTTTGCGGATCATTGAGCCGGTCGCCGTAGAGCTCTCGAAGCTGCGTCATCCGGTAGCGCACCGTCTGGGCATGCACAAACAGTTCTGCTGCCACCGCATCACGCTGGCCGCGGTGCAGCAGCCATGACCGCAGCGTTTCTTCGAGTCGTTCGGCGGTATTCGGCCGCAGCCCTGCCATCGGTGCCAGTACCTGGCGGCGTAGGTCCGCGACGGCCTCGGGGTCGGCGCCGAGAACCAGTTCGGCGAGGTGGTTCTCGGTGTCGACCGCGTCTGTGTCGTTCAGGGGTGCCAGGCCGCGGGCCCGGAGCGCCCGGCGATAGGACGACTGCGCCTGCATCCATTCGCGTGCCGGCCCGACGACGGCCCGCCTGCCCTGCAGTACCCGCAGTAACTGGGGACGGTTGGGGCCGTGCATGTCTGGCACCAGCAGCACAACGGCCGACTCTGAGGCGTCGATACCGGGCAGATCCTCGCTGAGTTGCAGCGTCGATTGACTGAACCGCGATGCCAGGCCACGGGTCTGCGCAAGCGGCAGCAACACCGCGGTCAGGGTGGCCGGCGGCTGCCAGTCCGCCCGTTCGGCGTTGGCGAGCAGGACTTCGACGTGTTCGCCGGCCAGGAGGTTCTGTCCGAGCCGGTCAAGATAGCGCTGCCGGACCCGGCCCGCCGTCGCCAGTTCATCGCCATGCCCGGACACGCTTGCCGCCGACAGTTCGTCGATGAACGCGAACACCAATTCGGCGAACCTCGCCATGGTGGCGGCGCCCAGGCCACCGGACACCGCTGTTGCCGACAGCTCACGCCACGCCACCCGTGCGCCGACACGGTACGCCGACAGTAAGGCGTCCATGGATCGGCCGGTGCGGGCCTCGCCTCGGCCGAGTTCGTAGGCGCCGTCAAGTGCCGGTGACAGCGACAGGCTCGGATCGGAGTCTTGTGAGCGGGCGGCAAGTTGCAGGAAGGCGCCGAGCGCCATCTGAACGGCGCTTTCGATGGTCTGGCCCATCCGTCCGCTGAATGCGTCGGCGTAACTGGGCACTTCGACCGTGACAGCCGCGACCGTCAGTTCGGCTACTTTGGGCAACACGGCCTGCAGACTCGCGACGATGTGGCCCTCCAGATCGAGGCCAGTGAACCCGCGAGGCTCACGTCCAGGCGCCGCTTCCGTCAAACTATTCCCTCCGAACAAATTTATGGCGACAGTTCACGCCCTAAGGACAAGAGTTTATATCCCCAGGTGGGTGATGGTGGTGTCATGACAACCACGGCACCCCGTCCCACCGCCGGCGCCACGCTGCGTGAACGGGTCCTGAAGTTCGCCGAACGGGTCACCACACCGCTGCTCCCGGCGGATTACCTCGACCTCGTGGATCCGCTGCGCTTCGGCGCTGACCTGCGCGGACGGATCGTCGCGATCCATCCCGAGACCCGCGACGCGGCCACCGTGGTGATCAAGCCGGGGCGGGGCTGGCGGAGCCATGTGCCCGGGCAATACCTGCGCGTCGGCGTTGATGTCGACGGTGTCCGCCAGTGGCGGGCCTACTCCTTGACCTCAGAGACCGACCGGGCCGATGGGTGCATCACGATCACCGTCAAGGCAATGCCGGACGGGAAGGTCAGCAACCACCTGGTGCGGCGCGCCACAGTGGGAACCATCGTTGCGCTCGATCACGCCACCGGAGATTTCACCCTCCAAACCCAGGGCGCCGCGATGCCCCGCAAGGTCCTGTTCATCACCGCGGGCAGCGGCATCACCCCGGTGATGGGGATGCTGCGCAACCACCTGGATCATCTCGACGACGTGGTGGTCGTGCACTCCGCCCCGACATCGGCCGACGTGATCTTCGGCGACGAGCTGCGGATGCTGGCAAGCCAGGGTCGGATCAGGCTGGTGGAGAAGCACACCGACACCGACGGAATCCTCGATCTCGCCGACCTCGGCGATCTGGTGGACGACCTTGCCGAGCGCCAGACCTGGGCGTGCGGGCCCACCGGACTGCTCGACGCACTCGAAAAGCACTGGGCCGAAAATTGTCTCGCCGACCACCTGCACACCGAGCGGTTCCGGCCGGCCGTCATCGCCGCCGGAGAAGGTGGCACGGTCACCTTCACCAAATCCGGCACCCTGGTGGACGCCGACGGGTCGCTGACACTGCTCGACGCGGGCGAGGCCGCCGGTGTGCTGATGCCCTCGGGCTGCCGGATGGGCATCTGCTTCGGATGCGTCGTACCGCTGCGGCAAGGGGCGGTACGCGATCTTCGCACCGGCGAAATCACCACGGCCGCTGAAGGTGACGGCGTCGCCATCCAGACGTGCGTGTCCGCCGCCGCGGGCGCCTGCCACATCGACTTGTAAGGAACCAGACATGACTACTCTGCAGCGCACCCAACACAACCCGATCGCGCATCTGCGCGATGCCGACATCGAGAACCTCGGCATCGAACTCGACGCCATCCGCCAGCAGGTGATCGCCGGCCGTGGCGACAGTGACGCCGCCTACATCCGCAACGTCATCGACCTGCAGCGCAAACTCGAACTGGCCAGCCGCGCCGTCTTGCTGTTCTCACTGTTCCCGCCGGCCTGGCTCGCCGGAACGGTGGGTTTGTCGTTCTCGAAGATCATCGAGAACATGGAGATCGGCCACAACGTGATGCACGGCCAATGGGACTGGATGCGCGATGCGAAGATCCACTCGACCACCTGGGAATGGGACAACGCGTCGCCCTCGGAGATGTGGAAGCACTCCCACAACGAGTTGCACCACACCTACACCAACGTGATCGGCAAGGACAACGACCTCGGTTACGGCATCATGCGGGTGGATGAAGACCAGCGCTGGCAACCGTTCTACCTGGGCCAGCCACTGTGGAACTTCGTCAACGCCTGCTTCTTCCAGTACGGCATCGCCGCCTACGACCTGCAGATCGGCAAGTACCTCAAGGGCCGCACCGACAAAGCGGAGTTCCGGCGCGACGGCAAGCGGGTGCTGGCGAAGATCCGCCGCCACCTCACACGTGACTATCTGCTGCATCCGCTGCTGTCCGGCCCTTCGGCGGTCACCACGCTCACCGCGAACCTGACCGCCAACCTGGTCCGTAACCTCTGGACCCACTCGGTGATCATGTGCGGGCATTTCCCCGAGGGCGTCCAGACCTTTGAGAAGACGTCGATCGACGGCGAAACCCGCGGCGAATGGTATCTGCGGCAGATGCTCGGTTCAGCCAATGTCTCCGGAAGTCCGTTCCTGCACTTCATGACCGGCAACCTGTCGTTCCAGATCGAGCACCACCTGTTCCCGGACCTGCCGAGCAATCGGTATCAGGAGATCGCACCACAGGTACGGGAGCTCTTCGAACGCTACGGACTGACCTACACCAGCGGTCCGCTGGTCAAACAGGTCGGCTCGGCGTGGAAGAAGGTGTTCCGGCTCTCACTGCCCAACGACTTCCTGCGCAACGCGACGAGCGCCGTGACTCCGGCGTCGTTGGTACAGCTCATCTTCGGCGACGCGGCGCCCCTGGACAGTGCGGCAGCCTAGTTCGACTTTGTCCTGAGGTACCTGACGCACGAATGCCCCGGCAAGACCGGGGCATTCGTGCGTGCGGTGTGGTTGGTTACACGTCCGGCGTCAGCAGACCGAGGTCCAACGCGCTGTAGAGACCGGCGTTGGCCAAGTCGGCATCAGGCGTGATCGCGTCGACATCGGAGAAGTCGGTCGGTGCGAACCACGATGCCATCGACGACATGTCGAACGTGCCGAACGGCGTCTTGAGGAAGTCGACCGCGTCGGTGTCGTCGCCTGCCGGGTTGTAGTACAGGTTGGTGAAGCCCAGGCCCAGCTGGTTCTGGGAGTAGACGTCGCCGTCTGAGGTGACGAACTGGTCGTTGATGCCGCCGCCGAACAGCGCCTGCGTGACGTAGTTGGTACCCGACAGCGAGTCCCCCGCACTGTTGGTGAACATGGCCGTCAACTTCCAGGTCTCCGAGAACGGGTCGTTGTCGACGAGGATCTTGGCACCATCGACGGCGTACGTCGGCGACCACGTCACGTCGGCCGGAGCGTCCTCGCCCAGGCCCAGGTTCAGTGCGCTGTACAGGCCGGCGTTCTCCAGTGCCTCCAGCGGCGAAGCCGGGGGCAGATCCGCCACATCTGCCGGGGCGAACAGCGCCGCCATCGACGAGATGTTGAACGAACCGAAGGGCGTCTTCAGGTAGTCGACGACATCCTTTCCGTCACCATCGGCGTCGTAGTACAGATTGGTGAAGCCCAGGCCCAGTTGGTTCTGGTTGTAGATGTCACCGTTGGCGCTATCGATGAACACGGTGCTGAGCCCGCCCGACGACGGCGTGAGGTAGGTGACGCCGGCAAGCGCGTCGCCCTGGCTGGGGGTGAAGATCGAATCTACCGCCCACGTGTTGGTGAACGAGTTCGCCGCCTGCAGGATCTCCGCGTTGTCGACGTTATAGGTCGGTGTCCAGGTCACCGGGGCATCCGGCGTCTCCGTTGCGTTGGCGGTCGCGGCGGTCAGGAACGCCGCCGCTGCGGCCCCACCGACCACAGCACCCAATGTGATGAACTTCATGACATGTCCCCTTGTTAGCAGCTTGCTCTCTTGTTTCAAAGAGCTGCGCTTAGTTTAGGAAGATTCTATTGTCATGTCAAGTTAATTCACAGGAAAATGCCTCGTGACGAAGCGTCTCTCTTACCGGTCGCCGCTACCGTGTTCCCTGTCCGGTTTGATGCGACCGTCCGTCGCGGTGAATCTCTGAGACCGGCCGATTCCCGGAGTTGCTGACTCGGATCGGCGGCGCCTACCACGAACGAAGCAACGGTCCCAGCGGATCTCGCCCGACATCGGGCTGGTCGGCCGCCGCTACCCGATCACCTTCGTCATCGGCGTACCGACCGGGCAGGAGTCGATCCACCATTTCCAGAGGGCGCTGATCAGCGCGGGCATCAGCCCAACCGGAATCTGAGTAAATGCTTAACGGCTGTCTCGTGCTGGCGGCGGGGATGCCGCCGCCACAACTCACACCAGCGGGCGGCCGGTCCGCATCCGCCACCGCATGTCGGCCATCAAAGCGTTGAAGGGGAAGCGCCGCAGCGGCCCCGGCGTCACATTGTTGACGACCCTCAGTGCAGCGATCAGAGCGTCGAACTGGCGCTGCTTCTTGGCGTCCCACGGCAGCTGCATCTCGTCGCGGAACCGTTGCGGCAGAAAGCCGGTGGTGATGAACAGCATCGGCGCCTCGACCAGCTTGTGCAGCGGGCCGGGCAGCGTCAGCCCGCGCATCCGAACCGCGGCGATGTCATAGAGGTAGCCGCGGACCGGGTCGTCGATGTGGATATTGGTGTTCAACTGGTCTTGCCAGTACTTGTCGAACGCCTCCCGGTCTTCCGGCCACATGTCCTCTTTCATCTGCAGCGCGGTGCCGAAGATCTTGGCCTCCTGGTAATTCCGTTCGGCCTCCTCGTCGTCCAGGTCGCCGTAGAACATTCGGTAGAGGTCGACCGAGCCCTTGTAGAGGCACGCCGCCACCCACAACTGCAGTTCCGGGTCGAAGGCGCTGTACTTGACCGGGCTGCCCTCGGTGGACCGGACCTGACGGTGGGAACCGTCGACCGCTTTCTTGAACGCCTGCTGTTCGGCCTCGCTACCCAGCGCCACCACCGCCAGGTAGCCGATTGTGGTGCGAGCCCGCTTGAACGGGTGCAGATCCGCACGGCCGCTGTCGACCTTGCTCTCCAGAACCCCGTAACCCACGCCGGGGCGGGCCAACTGCATGATCACGTTGGCCGAACCGGCCATCAGCGACAAGCCGAACATGCCGTTGGCCATCTCCGCGCCTTTTTGCTGCTCAGGGGCGCGGCGGCGCCTCGGGTCCGGCGGCGCGCTGACCGGGCGTTCCACCTGCTGAAGCAATGCATTGGCGCTCATCGGCCACCCCAATTCTGATAACGGCTGTTTCCTGATATTGCTCTGTCTTCGGCGGCGGTGTCAAGATGTTGGGCATGGTGTCCACCAATGTGTCGGGGGCGCGCCCGTACGGCGGGGTCGACGCCGCTGACCGGCGGGCATCGCGCCGGGCCCGACTCCTCGAAGCCGGACTCGATCTACTCGGGGCCGACTTGCCGCAGATCGCCGAGTTGACCGTGCGGGGCATCTGCCGGCAGGCCGGCCTGACCGCCCGCTACTTCTACGAGAGCTTCGCCGACAAGGACGAGTTCGTCAGCGCGGTCTTCGACTCCGTCATCGCAGACCTGGCTGCCAAGACCCAGTCGATCGTGAAGTCGGCGCCACCCGATCAGCAGACCCGGGCCGGAGTCGCCAACATCGTGCGGACGATCGCCGGGGACGCCCGGATCGGACGCCTGCTGTTCGGCGTGCATCTGAGCAATGCGGTCGTGGTGCGCAAGCGGGTGGAGTCCAGTGCGCTGCTGGCGATGCTGTCCGGACAGCACGCCGGAACCGTGCTGCGACTGCCGGAGAACGACCAGATCAGGGCGGCCGGACATTTCGTGGTCGGTGGGGTGGCCCAGACGATCAGCGCCTGGCTGGCCGGTGAAGTGCGCTTCAAACCGGAACGGTTGATCGAGCAGTTGGCCGCTCTGCTGGACAAGCTCGGCGATCCGGCGCTGTACCGGGACTAAGCGAGGACTAGGTGGCGGCCGGAACCTGCCGGTCGGCTTGGGTCTTCGGCGTGACGTGCTCCACGTCAGGAGTGAATTCTTTGGTCCAGCAGGAGAATTCGAGCGTGATCCCGTCGGGGTCGAAGAAGTAGAACGACCGAACGTAGACACCGGGATGCAGCGTTGCACTGACCTGAAAATCGGACGTGTCGTGGTTGAGGACGGGACCGACCCGGACCCCCTTGTCCTTGAGTCGCTGCCGGTAGGCGTCGAACTTCTCGGCGGGTACGTGAAACGCCAGGTGATTCATAGTGCTTACCGCGCTGGTGATCTCACCGATGCCCGGGATGGCGGCCGGCGAGGAGATGCCCGGCACGCGATCCGGCGCGTCGGCGAACCAGAAGAACGCGACGCAGTCACCGTTGCCGGCGTCGAAGAAGAAGTGCTGGCCCATCCCGCCGGGCAGGTCCAGGGACTTGACCAGTGGCATACCGAGCACGTTGCTGTAGAAGTCGACCGTTCGCGCCATGTCGGCGCAGACCAGCGCGACGTGGTTGATCCCACTGATCTCGAACTCGGTGTTGACACCGTGCGGCTTGATCATGGCGGCTCCTCTGGTCAAGATCCGAAACTGAATCTAACATCAGATTCAGTTCTGATCCAGACCCAGCAGCGACAGGAATCGGTGATTCGGTGGCGACCCTCTCCGAACAACCCGCTTACCGCGACCCGTTGCCCACCCACCGGGGCCGGCGCACCCAGGCCGCGATCGACTCGGCCGCGCGCGCGGTGATCGCCCGCAAAGGTGTCCTGGCCACCACCATCGCCGATATCGCGGCGGAGGCCGGGCGGTCGGCGGCGTCGTTCTACAACTACTACGACTCCAAGGAGGCGATGGTCCGCGAGTGGGCGCTGCGGTTCCGCGACGAAGCCGGCGAGCGGGCATCCAGCGCTGTTCGGCACGGCCTGTCCAACCGGGAGCGGATCGAGCAGGCGGCTGCCGCGCACTGGCATACCTACCGCAACCGGCTGGCCGAGATGGTCGGGGTCTCCCAACTGGCGATGGTCAATGACGACTTCGCCCGCTACTGGGCGGAGATCTGCGCGGAGCCAATGGCTTTCATCACCGAAATGGTGAAACGCGCCCAAGCCGACGGCTACTGTGCCGATGACGACCCGGAACTGCTCGCGGTGGCGATCGTGTCCATGCTCAACCAGTTCTGCTACGTCCAACTGGCCATGCCCCGTCCTGCGGGCGCGCGGCCGGACGACCTCGATGACGAGGCCTGTATCCGCACCCTGGCCAACGTGTTCTATCGCGCCATCTACGCCGAGGAAGGTTCTTAGACCATGCCGGAGATCACCCGGGAGTTCATCGGCCTGACGTCACCCACCGCGCAGCGCGCCGGGGCCGGCGGTAACCCGTGCCAGGGCCTGTATCACCATGCCGCGGGCCACAATCCCGACGTGGCGATGATCGCCACCCATTACCAGATCGACTTCAGTGAGCACTACATCGCTGATTTCATGGCCGCCCGCGGGATCGGCTTCCTCGGCTGGAACACCCGGTTCCGGGGCTTCGAAAGCAGCTTCCTGCTCGACCACGCCCTGGTCGACATCGGGGTAGGTGTGCGGTGGCTGCGCGAGGTGGCCGGCGTGAAGACGGTGGTGCTGCTGGGCAACTCCGGTGGCGGCTCGCTGATGGCGGCCTATCAGTCGCAGGCACATCACCCGAACGTCGTGCCGCTGCCCGGAATGCGGCCAGCGACCGGGCTCGATGACCTGCCTCTCGCCGACGGCTACGTCGCCAGTGCCGCCCACCCCGGACGCCCCGAGGTGCTGACGAACTGGATGGACGGGGCCGTCGTCGACGAGAACGACCCGGTGCGTTCAGATCCCGAACTCGACCTGTTCGCCGAACACAACGCCCCGCCTTACTCACCGGAATTCGTCGCCCGCTACCGGGCCGCACAGGTCGCCCGAAACGACGCCATCACCGACTGGGCCGAGTCCGAGCTGAAACTCATTGGCGCCGCGGGGTTCTCCGATCGGCCGTTCACCGTGATGCGAACATGGGCGGACCCGCGCATGGTCGACCCCACCCTGGAGCCCACCTCACGCGAGCCCAACATGTGCTACGCCGGTGTGCCGGTCAAGGCCAACCGATCCGCGCGTGGGATCGGCTCCGCCACCACTCTGCGCAACTGGCTCGGGATGTGGAGTCTGCGGACTGCCCAGACCCGCGCCGAACCGCACCTGGCGCGGATCAGCGAACCGGCCTTGGTGATCAACGCCCACGCCGACACCGGGGTGTTCCCGTCTGACACGCAGCTCATTCACTCTGGCCTGGCCAGCACCGACAAGACACTGCGCAGCGTCGACACCGATCACTACTTCACCACCCCGGGCGCCCGCGACACCCAGGCCGACATCATCGCCGAATGGATAGGCCAACGGTGGCCCTGAGAGTCCTGGCGCACTTCATCCCCGGTCCCAAGGTCAACGACTTTGTTGTGCCCGAATCTGATTGGCTCGACATCCGGTGGTGCGCTGCAGACGACGACACCACCTTCCGCCGCGAAGTGGCCGATGTCGAGGTGATCTGGCACGTCCTGCGGACGCTGTCCGGGACGGACCTACGCAGCGGGCCCCGACTGCGGCTCGTGCAGAAATTCGGCGTCGGGATCAACACCATCGACGTCGACGCTGCCACCGAATGCGGTATCGCGGTGGCGAACATGCCCGGCGCCAACGCGGCGTCGGTGGCCGAGGGCACCGTCCTGCTGATGCTGGCTGTGTTGCGCCGGCTGCTGCCGCTCGATCACTCGACCCGTCAGGGGCGCGGCTGGCCCACCGATCCCGATCTGGGCGAGCACTGCCGCGACATCGGCGGCTGCACCGTCGGTCTCGTCGGTTACGGCAGCATTGCCCGACGGGTCTCGGGAATCGTCTCCGCCATGGGTGCGCACGTGCTGCACACCAGCACCCGCGATGACGGCCTGCCCGGGTGGCGGCCGCTGCCGGAGCTGCTGTCCGAAGCCGACGTCGTATCGCTGCACCTGCCGCTCACCGCGGCGACCGAGGGTCTGATCGACCGCGGCGGGCTGGCGCGGATGAAACCGGAGGCGGTTCTGATCAACACCTCACGCGGCGGAGTCGTCGACGAGGCCGCACTGGCCGAGGCCTTGGGCAGCGGGCGGCTGGCCGGCGCGGGGCTCGACGTGTTCGCCGTCGAACCGGTCAGCGCGGACAATCTCCTGCTCGGCCTGGACAATGTAGTGCTGACCCCGCATGTCAGCTGGTACACCGTCGACACCATGCGGCGCTACCTGACCGCCGCTGTCGACAACTGTCGACGGCTGCGAGACGGCCAACCCCTGGCCCACGTCGTCAACCAACCGACCGGTTGTTAGTTTGACCACACGCATACACCGAAAGGCGCATCATGCCGATAGCGATCATTTCTGAGCATCAGGACCTGGCCGATTCAGTGCGGGCACTCCTGACACGGGCGGTGCCGTCCGAGTTGCTGCATGCCGCAATGGACAATCCGATCGAGAATCCGCCGACGTACTGGCGGTCCGCCGCCGAGCAGGGCCTGGCGGGCGTGCACCTGACCGAGCAGGTCGGCGGGCAGGGTTTCGGCATCCTGGAGCTGGCGGTGGTGCTGGCCGAGTTCGGCTACGGCGCAGTACCCGGTCCGTTCGTGCCATCGGCGATCGCCAGCGCCCTGATCGCCGCACACGACCCGGCCGCCGCCGAACTGGCCGGCCTGGCCAACGGCGAGGTCATCGCCACCTACACACTCAGCCCGGGGTTGACGGCCACCGCCCAGGGTGACGGGTTGGTCATCCGCGGCGAAGCCCGCGCCGTCGCGGCTGCCGCCCAGGCGTCGCTGCTGGTGCTGCCCGTTGCCAAAGGCGGGGCCAGCGGCGAGGCGTGGGTGGTGCTGCGCGCCGACCAGCTCGAGATCGAGCCGGTCGAAAGTGTGGACCCGCTGCGTCCGATCGCCCACGTGCGCGCCAACGGTGTCGAGCTCGACGGCAAAGCCGTCCTGACCAACCTCAGCCAGGTGCAGGCGCACGCGCTGATCTCGACACTGCTGTCCGCGGAGGCGGTAGGGGTGTCCCGGTGGGCCACCGACACCGCCGCGGAGTACGCCAAGATCCGCGAACAATTCGGTCGCCCGATCGGTCAGTTCCAGGCCATCAAGCACAAGTGCGCCGAGATGATCGCCACCACCGAGCGGGCCACCGCCGCGGTCTGGGATGCCGCCCGGGCGATCGACGAGGCCGACCAGAACGGCTGGAACGCAGCGGGTTCGACGGTACAGTTCGCGGCGGCCGTGGCAGCGACCCTGGCCCCGGACGCGGCACAGCACTGCACCCAGGACTGCATTCAGGTGCACGGCGGGATCGGCTTCACCTGGGAGCACGACGCAGGCGTCTATTACCGGCGGGCGCTGATCCTGGCGGCCTCGTTCGGCCGTCGCGCCGACTACCCGCAGCGCGTCGTCGATACCGCCACCGGCGGCGGCATGCGCAAGATCGACATTGACCTCGACCCCGAAACCGAGAAGCTGCGCGCCGAGATCCGCGCCGAAGTGGCAGCTCTCAAGGCCATGTCGCATGACGAGCGCACGGTGGCGATCGCCGAGGGCGGCTGGGTGCTGCCGTACCTGCCGAAGCCGTGGGGGCGGGCGGCCGAGCCGATCGAGCAGATCATCATCGAACAGGAGTTCGCCACCGGACGGGTACGGCGCCAGGCGATGGGCATCGCGGCGTGGCTCATTCCGTCGATCGTGACGTTCGGCACCGACGAGCAGAAGCAGCGCTTCCTGCCGCCCACGTTCCGCGGCGAAATGATTTGGTGCCAACTGTTTTCCGAGCCAGGCGCGGGTTCAGACCTGGCCAGTTTGACCACGAAGGCGACCAAGGTGGACGGCGGCTGGCGGATCAGCGGGCAGAAGATCTGGACGTCGGCCGCGCAGTTCTCCTCCTGGGGCGCCTTGCTGGCAAGGACAGACTCCTCGGTTCCCAAACACGATGGCATCACCTACTTCCTGCTGGACATGAAGAGCGAAGGCGTGACGGTCAGCCCGCTGCGCGAACTCACCGGCGGAGCGATGTTCAACACGGTGTACATCGACGACGTGTTCATCCCGGACGAATTGGTGCTCGGCCAGGTGGACCGGGGCTGGGAGGTCAGCCGCAACACGCTGACCGCCGAGCGGGTGTCGATCGGCGGCTCTGAGATGCCGTTTCTGGCCAGCCTCGACGGGTTCGTGGAGTTCATGCGCGACGGCCAGTTCGACCAGGGCGAGCACCGCCGGGCCGGTGAATTGATCGCCGAGGGGCACGCCGCCAAGCTGCTCAACCTGCGCTCGACGCTGCTGACGCTGGCCGGGAAGGACCCGATGCCGGCGGCGGCGGTGTCCAAGCTGCTGTCGATGCGCACCGGCCAGGGCTACGCCGAGTTCGCGGTGGGCACCTTCGGCGGTGACGCCGCGATCGGCGACCGCGACCAGCTACCCGGTAAGTGGGCCGAGTACCTATTGATGAGCCGTGCCACCACCATCTACGGCGGCACATCGGAGGTCCAGCTCAACATCATCGCCGAGCGTCTGCTGGGTCTCCCCCGCGACCCGTAGGGGTCACTTTTTGTACCGCGAGCAGACACAGAATCGCACTCCCGGGGCCTCGCGCGGGCGTTGTCAAGCTGCCTGGAGTCGTTCGGGCTTGGGAAGGTTGATGCCGACGGTGTCGCTGGGGGCGGGGGTTT